>NZ_CP025025.1:60000-386914 GCF_002874535.1 Mesobacillus jeotgali | reverse complement strand
ATTACGGCGCTGGAATGGTCCCCAAATCGCAAACGTTTTGCCAGGGCTTTGGATATTGACGAAAAGGGTGTTTCCATCTGGCGAGAAGGTTGGGCCTGCCAGTTCAGAGCCGCTTAAACGGTTGGCCGCAAAAGGATACACCTTGCCTTCTGGAGTAATTCCCATAATGCGATCCTGGCCAGAGCCATCCTCTGCATACCAAAGGTCGCCCCAAGGTGTACAGCAGATATTATCCGGATATTCCATGTATCGCGCATCATTTCCTTCATAAAAAAGCTCCAGGGTATTCGTATGAGGTACATAACGATACACGCGGCCAAGTTTTTTATCACCGGCAGAGGTATCATCAAACCAGAAAACCCCCTCTTGAAAGAATGCTCCCTCAAGCCTTGAGAACACAATGCAGTCTTGCGCAGCAGCTTCTTCACGGCACCAATGAGGATCTACTTCCTTCCACACAATTTTAAAAGTTTGTCCCGTTTTGAAAGTGCTGGCTGATGGATCCGCCACCGCTTCAATCGCTGCCGCATATAACTTGCCGCCTTTTTGCAACGCACCTGGCTTTTGGCTCAAGTCATTCGGGATAAAACGATAAAGGAAGCTCGGGCTTGCATCTTCGGTTAAATAGACATATCCTGTCGCTGGGTCAATTGCACATGCTTCGTGTGAAAAACGGCCCATTTCCTTGATTGGCGTTTTGGACATATCGTTTTCTGGCTGCGATGGATCGACTTCGAATACATAACCATGTCCCTCGGAACGGTTTTCTTCGCAAGTTAGCCATGTGCCCCAAGGTGTCGCGCCACCTGCGCAATTTCGGATTGTACCTGAAGATGTCACATATTCTTTAATCACTTCACGATTTGCCCCTACAACAAGAGCGGAAGTTCCACCCTGTGCATTTGCATCATAAGGATTTCTTCCAAATGCCGGGCCAGAAGATAATTCATGATTACGAACAAGAATCGTCGTGTTGTTCGGCCCTTCAAAAGCCGCCATTCCATCAAAAGCACCCGGGATTTTGGTTCCGTCTGTCATCAAGTCGCCTTCTCTGGAGATGATTTTGTAATGGAAGCCTTTTGGAAGATCGAGAATGCCATTAGGATCTGGAATCAAATCTCCATACCCGCCAAATCCGCTAGTTGGATTTTTAGCAGAATCGGCAAGTGCTGTTGTACTCAGCCCCATTACTCCAGTACTGCCAAGAGTAATGGCAAGCGCACTCACCCCACCTGCCTTTAAGAAGTCCCTTCTGTTCAAGCCACTATTCGTATTTTGATCAGCCATACCTCATCTCTCCTCATCCTATGTATTTTTGAAACTATTAATAGATTAAATGGAAATTATTAAGGTATTACCAGAGTTGTGTAAAAATTCAGTATAATAATAGTAAAGGCTGATTAACAGGAGGATGGCCTTTCTCTTCAAAAAAAAGACTCAGTGCAGTAGATGTACTACCACACTGGGTCTTTTTTTAAGATGGAATTTCTTCCTTTGCAAATTCAATTTCGAATCCAAGATCCTCGAGCATTTTATGGTCTGCGGTCGTTTCTTGCCCTTCTGTTGTTAAATAATCCCCGACAAAGATCGAGTTGGCAGGATAGAGCCCTAAAGGCTGCAGACTGCGCAGATTCACTTCTCTGCCCCCGGAAATCCTGATTTCTTTTGCAGGATTGATGAATCGCATCAGGCACAGGACTTTCAGGCAGTAACGCGGATTCAATTCTTGTGTTCCTTCCAGCGGGGTACCGTCTATTGCATGAAGGAAATTGACCGGTATGGAATCAGCGTCAAGTGCCTTCAGGCTGCGTGCCATGTCAACCACATCTTGCTTCGTTTCCTTCATTCCAACTATCACCCCGGAGCATGGTGAAATCCCGGAATTTTTAATAAGTTCTACAGTATTGACGCGATCTTCATATGTATGCGATGTCGTGATGGCAGCATGATGACTCGCTGAAGTGTTGAGGTTATGGTTGTATCGATCAACACCAGCTGCTTTTAGTCTTTCTGCTTGTGAGGGTTTAAGGATTCCGAGGCAGGCACAAACCTTCAGGCCATATTTATCTTTAATTTCCTCTACAGCCGAAGTGACTGTATCAATCTCCTTTTCACTTGGCCCTCTGCCGCTGGCAACAATGCAATAGGTGCCTGCATTGAGGTTAAAAGCTTGTTCGGCTCCTTTTAGGATTGTTTCTTTATCCATCATTTTATACTTTTGAATGGGTGCTTCAGATACGCTGGATTGAGCACAGTAACCGCAGTTTTCCGGGCATAATCCTGATTTGGTGTTGATGATCATATTTAATTTTACGCTGTTTCCATAATAGTTATGGCGTATGATGTAGGCTCCCTGGAGCAACTCGAGCAGTTCCTGATCGGGACAATCCAGTATGCTTAAAGCCTCTGCATCTGAAAGCTCGTTTCCATTGAGCACCCCCAGTGCTAACTCCTTCCAGTATCCCATGCTATTCATTCCCCCTTTGATATTAAGCTGCTTTCCTTAAGTGCTTGAAGCTGCCTTTCTGCAGGACTGTTTTTTCCAGTCTATGCCCCATCATGCCAGCAAAAACAGCAAGGATGATGTCTTTTGGAAGCGGGACAACCATCCATAGCCAGGCCATTTTATATGTGAAACCCTCCGGTGCCGCAGCCCAGAATTTATAGGCAAAATACATCCAATTTGTGCCGAATACATAGTTAATGACAAGTCCGGTTAATGAAGCAAAGATAAAGGCGAATAGCGTACGATTCTTTTCTACCATTTTCCCTGCAACATACGCTGTAAAAATGAACGATAGGATAAAACCGAATGTGGGGCTAATAAAAGTGGACAACCCAGCGCCAAATTTTGCGAACACTGGTACACCAACCAATCCCACTAATGCATAGACCGTCATGGAAATGGCTCCCAGGCGACTGCCGAGGATGATTCCCGCTAAAATAGCGAAGAAGGTTTGCAAAGTAATCGGTACACCACCGACGACCATAAACGGTACAAAGGAGGTGATATTCGCTCCAATCGCCATGAGACCGACGAACATGGATGCCAGAGTTAAATCTAGTGCTTTAAACTTCATAAGTAAGCTCTCCTTTTCTGTAATATAAATAAAGAATACGCTTTCGTAATATTTTATGTCAACCAATAATTAATTAGGTTTACATATTTTTTATTAGAATGCGAGCATATTAAAAGTGTTTGAAAAAGGTATGTATGAAGCCTTGTCACTTAAGTCATAAAAAGGCCCCGCAAGTCAACCGAACTTGCGGGGCTAAAATAACTCAAGCCTTATGGGTGTATTTTTATTGTATATGTGTCAAGCCTCCATGTCCCTCCTAACCGCTGTTGCTCACACTTCCCCACTGATTGGAAGCACGGTCGAGTCTTTGATTTCCCTTAAAGCCAGACTTGTCTGGATCTTGGTAATCCCCAGTTCATTCAGCCCCCTGATAAACATCTCCAGCCCCTTGCGATCTTTGCAGGCCACCTTTAACAGATAATCGTACTCCCCAGTGAGGCAATGGCATTCCAATACCTCTTCCATTGCTTCAAGGGTCTCTTCCAATGATTCCAACTTTTCTAACTGATGCATATTGGTACTCATAAAAACAAAGCACAGCAAATCAAACCCGAGTTTCTCATGATTTAAGATCGCGACATGCTTTTTGATGTACCCTTCACCTTCGAGCCGCTTGATTCTTGCATGAACAGCCGGAGCAGATAAATTCACTCGCTTCGAAAGTTCCAGATTGCTTAACTGAGCATCCTTTTGCAGTAAATCCAGAATTTTTATATCCACATTGTCCAAAACCTTGCTTACAACTGATTCCACGGTTCATCCCCCTTTTAAAAAATTCAGAATACCAGTGAAAAAAGGAACCGTATTTGAATTTTCATAACTATATATCTATTATACTTTTATTTATTTTGAATTAAATCAATTTAACAAAATTATCTTTTGTAATCGAAGGAAAATGTTAAAATAATTCATATAACGTAAAGTCATTGTGCACAATGGCTCTGCTCAAAGGGGCCAAATGACGTGAAATATTATTTACTATTACTTTTAACGAGTTTTCTTTGGGGCGGAAATTTTATCGTGGGGAAGACGCTTGTTGACCATGCTTCTCCGATTACCTTGACCATTCTAAGATGGGCCATTGCGATCATTTGCCTGATCCCGCTTGTCTGGTGGAAAGAAAAAAAGCTGATCCCGCCAAAAGAATCCATTCTGCCCCTGTTTATAATGGGAGTTACCGGAGTCGCCTTATTTCAGGCACTGCAATTCATGGCACTTGAAAAGACTTCGGCAACGAACGTTGGCTTGATCTCGACCGTGAATATGTTTTCGATTGCGGCATTCTCTTTCTTTTTTCTAAAAGAAAAAATCAATAGACTCCAATTCCTTACAATGATCCTCTCCCTATTTGGAGTTCTGCTCGTCCTTTCAAAGGGGAATATGAATATATTGTTATCCTTGCAGTTCAATAAAGGAGACCTTTATATGATGGCAGCTGTGGGAATGTGGGGGATTTATTCGGTCAGCAGCAAGTGGGCGATGGCAGCCGTCACACCAATGATGTCCATCCTCTACTCTGGTATTTTCGGCCTGCTCGTTTTACTGCCTTTTTCCATCAATGATTTCACGATAACCAACTTGAACTCCTCCTTTATGCAAGGCATTTTATACACAGGCCTTGTCTCGACCGTACTTTGTATGGTTCTCTGGAATATCGGAGTCAATAAGCTGGGGCCAAGCACTTCCGGGTTGTTCCTTAATTTCAATCCGATCTTTACCGCCGTCCTGGCCTTTGTTTTTTTAGGAGAGAACATGACCTGGATCCAGGCCGCTGGCAGCGTCATTGTTATTGCAGGCTGCATTTTATTTACGCTTTTGAAAAACAAGCCTGTCAGATTGATGATTCCAATTCCTGCCCGTATTTTAGCGGGTAAAGCTAACAAAGCTGAAAAAGTGCCTGTTCCCCGTTGAACAGGCCACTCTATACTTCATACTCCCATAACCCCAGCCTTCCTTTTGCCGGAATGAAGCGGTCCAGCATCTTCATCTTCCCAGACATATCCTCCCACTTTATAAACACAAGGGAAAAATCATTGTCCTGCCATCCTCCACCATTGCCCATATCTTGTTGTTCTCCATCACTCTCAATCAATTAACAAGCTGGCAGACAGCAATGATCACGCCAGTTGGAAGATCCTCTGTTTATGGAACGCCGGAACCGTGTCCGTGATTTATGAAATCTATTTGACCTGACTTCCCATTAATATACCTTTCAACTGTCCAACGCTTCCGACTATATAAGTAGGTTTTGAGTTTCTGAGTTCCTCAAAAGATCCATATCCATACGTTACTCCAATTGAGTCAATACCGTTATTATTAGCACCCTCTATATCATGCTTCCTATCGCCGATCATAATAAAATCTTCTAACCTATGTGATTTGAACGCATCTAGTATATATTGAATGATTTCAGTTTTTGATGATCTGGTTCCATCAAGGTTACTGCCAACAACAAGGTCAAAATAATGATCAATCTCAAAATGCTGAAGGATTTGTTCAGAAAATACGGTAGGTTTCGATGTGGCAACAACTAAAATTAAATCCTGTTCCTTTAGAGAATGTAATAGAATTGGAATATTTGTGTATAACTCATTTTCATACATCCCCTTTGCCTTAAACCTCTCTCTGTAAAATTCAATTGCTTTTTTCGTTTGAATTTCATCAAGATTGAAATATTCAGCGAAGGATACCTGAAGGGGCGGTCCAATAAAACCTTCAAGGTGATTAACATCAGGTACTTCAATATTCATTTTCTGTAATGCATATTGAACCGATCTGGTTATTCCTGCCTTTGGGTCTGAAATGGTTCCGTCTAAATCAAATAAAATCACTTTATATATGGCCATGTTAAATCCCTTCCAATACCATTAATCATATATTCAAACTGTTTTGAACTAAAATCCTCATTATTTAATAGTTCTCTACAACACTTTGTTCTTCCTTCAAGCGAGAGACAAGCTACCCTACACTTTACAGGACAAAAAACGCCCCTGTGTTCCAGAAGAATTAAAAAAAGACAGCGAAACGGTTTCGCTGCCTTTCAAGATGACCTATTATACGATTTACGGGACACAAGAACCGTCCCCACGTCCCACTTCTCTTAATCCACCACAATATAAGTGGCTTTAACGGGTCCATGAACTCCGACGATCAGGTTCATTTCAATGTCGGCGCTGTTGCTTGGGCCTGTGATGAAGCTGACGTAGGATGGAACGTCTTCGCCGTTGGCCTGTGCCTGGTGGATGTGTCTCGCTGCCTGGGTCATCCGCGGGACGAGTGTGCTTTTCGGGATGATCGCGATAAATGTTCGCGGCAGCAGGCTGATCGAGCGGCCATTGTCTTTCGTGTTGAATGATGTCACCGTGCCAGACTCGGCAAGCGTGATGTCACTGAACACGATGCCAACATCGGCGCGTTCTGCAATTTTTTGATTTTCCTTGCCCAGTGCAGAATCCCACACATGAACATCCAGCTTCTCTTTCTGCTCTTCAAAAAAATCAGTAACTCCATACTCCTGGTAACGCGCATCTTTGGACGTGATGATTAACTTACCTTCATAAGCCTCCAGCGTCTCGTTCAACACCTTGGCTAATCCGTCACGATCTGTCCGTTTAAATGTGGTATGGATGACTTTGCAGTGTTTTTCAAGTACATCAACTAATTCGTCCTGGCTCATGCCTTTGAACACTTCATCCTGTGGGGTGACACTCCATTGAGGCCGCTCCACTCCTGATGTCCGTCGCTCCCGCCCTAGTCTGGACGCCAGCTTATCTAAAAAGGCTTCTCGGTTTTGGATGCTCATTTGGATTCACCGTCTTTCTGTCTTTGCTTGAACCACGAACGGAACGATTGTCCCTGTGGCGCGTAAAAATCACGTACTTCTGTCCAGGCTTTTAATGGTCCCGGTCCATTTTCAATCATGCCGTCTTTTGTCCATGGACCAAGCGCTGGTTTGGCCATTTTCGCACTCATATTATAAATTGACGGGTTTGAAGCCCATGCCGCAAAACCTTTCATCATCAATTTTTCAGCGGTTGGGGCTTTCTTTTCTTTTTCGACGATGATCTGACGATGGCGGATCAGATGCTCATGCAATGGAATTTTAACCGGACAAGCTTCGGTACATGCCGCACACAATGTCGATGCATACGGAAGCTCTTTATGATCGTCATAACCTTCGAGCAGCGGTGTGATGACCGCACCGATTGGGCCTGGATAAATCGAGTTATACGCATGTCCGCCGATATGGCGATAAACAGGGCAAGCATTGATACAAGCCGCACAGCGAATGCAATGCAGAGCGGATTGGAACTCAGTTCCGAGAATCTTAGAGCGGCCATTGTCGACGACAACCAGGTGGAATTCCTCCGGTCCATCAATCTCTTCATCAAGGCGTGCTCCGGTAAGTGCAGTAATATAGCTCGTCAGTTTTTGACCAACGGCCGCGCGCGTCAATAGGCTGACAAGGACCTCCATCTCTTCCCATGTCGGCACGATTCGCTCCATGCCCATCACCGTAATCACTGTATCTGGAAGAGCTGTCACCATTTCAGCGTTCCCTTCATTTGTGACCAGCGTGATCGACCCTGACTCTGCAATCGCAAAGTTACAGCCTGTCACACCGACATCAGCAGCCAAAAAGTCCTGGCGCAGCTGCTCACGGGCAAAGGCGGCCAGTTCCTCCGGCGTGTCAGATCCGGTATAGCCCTTTTTCTTCGCAAACGTCTCACGAATTTGTTGTTTGTTTTTATGCAGTGCAGGAGTTACGATATGGGATGGCGGATCCTCATCCAATTGCAGGATCCACTCGCCAAGGTCCGATTCAACCACTTCAGCGCCAACTTCCTCAAGCGCCTTATTCAAGCCGATTTCCTCGGTTACCATCGATTTCGCTTTGACTACTTTCTTCGCTTGCTTCTTTAAAATAATCTCTTTAACATACTGGTTTGCTTCTTCTGCTGTCTCAGCAAAAAACACATGGCCGCCGCGTCTTGACACCTGCTCGCTTAATTGCTGCAGATAGTAATCGAGGTTTTCCAGCGTATGGGTACGGATTTCTTCCCCCAAATTGCGCCAGTCCTCCCAGTTGCCGAGCTCCTCAGCCTGTGTGAGCCGGCCAGTCCGGAATCTTCCTTGCGCGGAGGAAACAGCCTGCCGCATAAAATCATCTTTTATTCCTTTTTGGATACGCTCTTTATAAGGAATCTCACCAATTTTGATGCTCATCTTTTTTCCCTCCGTTTCTTAGTGAGTATTTAAAATCTCTGTGATGTGAATGATCTTTACTTTTTTGCCTTCGCGCTCCATGCGGCCGCCAATATTCATCAAGCAGCCCATATCCGCGCCAACCAAATACTCAGCTTTAGTTTCTGCCACGTGACGTGACTTCTCACTCACCATCTCCTGGGAGATCACCGGGTTTTTCACGGCAAACGTTCCGCCGAATCCACAGCAATCCTCTTCCCATGGCAGGTCAACCAGCTCAACACCTTTGACATTGCGCAACAAGATTTTCGGTTGTTCTTTTACACCAAGAAGACGTTTCATATGGCAGGAGGAATGGAAAGTCACTCTTCCTTTAAAAGTCGAGCCCAAATCGGTTATGCCCATGACGTCGACAAGGAATTCCGTAATTTCGTAACACTTAGAAGCGAAGACTTTCGCCTCTTCTTCCCACTCTGGGTCGCCGGCAAAGATATGCGGATATTCCTTCAACATGCTCACGCAGGATCCTGATGGTCCAACGACATATTCCGAGTGGCGGAAAGCCTTCATCATTTGTTTCATCGCTGCTTTCGCTTCTTCTAAATACCCGCTGTTATAGGCAGGCTGGCCGCAGCATGTCTGCTCCATCGGATAATCCACATCACATCCAACCCTCTCAAGGATCTCAAGCGTGTTTTTCGCCACATCCGCAAAGAGAATATCACTTAGGCACGTACTAAATAATGAAACCTTCATGTTTGTTCACCTCATGTAAAAGTCGTTCGACGGCCGCCCGAATTACTCAATGTATTTAAAAAGTCGGTCCTGGACATTTTGTAAATGCTCAAGCATTGCTTGGCGCGCTTCGTTTGGCTGTCGGTTTTTAATAGCTTCAAAGATTCGTCGATGCTCGGAATGCAGGTCATCGACGATGTTATCAGAATACAGGAGCACCTTCCGGGTTTCCTGGATCGTTTGCGAATTTAGCGCCGAGACGCTGCTCATCAGATTAATCAACAATTTGTTATGTGTCGCATTCGCGATTGCAACGTGAAAATCAAGGTCCGCTTGCGAAGCGAGGTCTTCATTTCCATTGGCATGTTCCATTACGATCAATGCTTTTTCCATATCAAGCAAATCTTCTTCTTCATGCACAGCAGCTGCCTGAGCCGCGGTGCCGATTTCTAAAATCTTACGGACTTCATACAGTTCCTTCACATCTTCAAGCTTCATTAAGAAAGCGCTGGTAACGGGCAACTGGAATTTCGACGGATCAAAGGTGTTCACAAATGTCCCTTCACCCTGGCGCATTTTCACCAGCCCCATCGTCCGCAAGCCACTTAACGCTTCCCTGATAGTGGAACTCCCAACGTCGAAGCTTTTCGCCAGCTTTTCGACGGAATCTAATTTATCACCTGGTTTTAACTCACCAGTTTTAATCAACTCAATTATTGAATCAGCAACTTGTTCATAAACCTTTTTTGCTTGCACTCGTTTATATGGCATATCATTCATCTCCCATCTATTCCTATTTATTATACAGAGAATTTAGTTCTCCGAAAGATAGTGGGACCTTTTGGCAGCTTAAAGTAAGTTTAAGAAGATAAAACCAGACACTCCCGCAAGAATTCCATACAGGATCGCAGGTGCCAAAGTTTTACGAATAATTTCCCCTTCTTTACCGGACACCCCAACAACCGCACTCGCTGCAACGACATTATGCACACAAATCATATTTCCTGCAGCTGCCCCAATGAGCTGGACTGCCAGCACGATATTCGACTCCAGACCAACGGCATCCGCGACATTGAATTGAATTGGCGAAAACGTTAGCGTCGAAACCGTTGCACTTCCAGTAATGAACGCACCTAACTCACCAAGGAATGGAGCAACGAAAATCCAGACCGAGCCTAACGAGCCAGCAAAGGATTCGGCAATATACTGAGGCATACTGACTAGTTCATTGAGATTCATGCCCGAGTTAACAAATACTTGAACCATTGAAAGCGTCGCAATCAAGGCAATCGAAGTCATTTTCATCGTCGATAACGACTCTTTCGATGCATTGGTAAAAGTCTGATACGATTTGCGCTGGAATAAAAACGCTAAAACTGCCGCAGCAGTAAGGATTGTTCCTGGAGAATATAAGAATTCCCAGGCCGATGTCACACCCTCAACTCCTAAAATATTGCTCCAGGTAAAGTCAACCGCTGTCCTCGTAAACTCTTTCAGGGCTGGAACAATCCGTGTGAGCAGCAATAAAAGAACAACAACGACATATGGCGACCAGGCTGTCACAATGCTCATATTTGACTTTTCAGTCGAAACGACAAAATCCTTCCGCATTGCAGCTTTCCATTCTGTCTTCGGAAGCAAGAAGCCTTTTTTCGCGGTCAATGTCGCCACCGCCAAAGTGATGAGTGCGGCAAGAATAGAAACAAACTCATGCCCAAAAAGGCTAGCAATCAGTAACGCACTGCCCGTGTAGATAAAACCAATCATCAGTGTCCACGGAAGCATCGGCAACGCATCTTTGATACCGCTTCCAAAGAAGACCGTTAACACCACCATTAAAATAAACGGAATGAACGAACCCGCGAGTAAATCCAGACTCGTCACGGTAACGGCAATATCATGGAAAAACGGAGTATCGGCACCAGGTATATTGCTCAGTCCCACTGCCACTGGAGTCCCGACCGCACCGAACATGACAGCGGTACTATCAGCAATCAAGGCAATCGTTGCAGCTGCGATCGGCTGGAACCCTAGAGCCAGCATTAACGGTCCGGTAACCATCGCCGGCGTTCCAAAGCCTGCCGCTCCTTCAATCAGTGAACCAAATAAAAAGGCAACAATAATGACCTGGACCCGCATGTCACCAGAAATGCTTTGAAATCCCTGGTTAATCCTGACGACCGCTCCTGTATTTCGAAGCGTATTCAACAACACCAATGCACCAAATAAAATCCAAAGAATAGTCAGCGTTTTATGTACCCCTTGAAAAATCGACGCCATTACCACTTCTCCTTGCATCCCCCAAGTAGTAAGCGCTAACAAAATGACGATCAGTGAACTCAAAGCCATCCCCTTAGCCGCTGGCATCCGCAAAATCACAAGAAATAAAAACGGAGCGATAATCGCACTTAACGCAATCAGCAATAACATTTAATCCCTTCCCCCTAGTTGCTCAAAAGCTTGATAGTTTCATAGTTTAAAGCATTTTGTTTTATTACGCGCAGCAGATATCCGGTCATCTGATGACCTCATTATTTTTCCATACTTTTTAAAAGAATTCAATAACAAAAATCACAAATTGGCAGAAGAATGTATTGCTGTCCCATTAAAATATTTAAACCAGAAAAACCCCCAAACCCCAGTCTCTGGCAAGGAGTAGTGATCTTTTCAAAAACAAAATTGCGATTAAAAAAAAATCATCCCGAAGGATACTTGATTCTTACATTCTAAGTGATTAATAGTCGTTTTTAGCACTACAATTGCCTGTTCATGGGAGTTAAAGGGCAGGTTTTGTTGACCCACAAAACAACACACTTTTATGTTTTATGGAACACTTAAACCTTTCCATGGCCCAAAACCCATTCAATTTATATTAATAATCGTTCCACTTGTTTTTTTAATTCAGGCATCTTATTTTGGACAACATCCCAAACGATACGATAATCGATAGAGAAGTACCCATGTCCTGTCACAATAACGATGGTTTCTTGACAGCTTTGGCCTCCTCCCGCTCAAAGCTGTCAAAATAACAGGGTTTTCTTGACAGCTTTGGCCTCTTTTCCATCAAACCTGTCACAATAACGATGATTTCTTGACAGCTTTGACCTCTTCTTCCACAAACCTGTCACAATAACGGGGTTTTCTTGACAGCTTTGGCCTCTTCCCCCTCAAACTTGTCACAATTACAACGGATTCTTGACAGCTTTGCCATCTTCTCCTTCAAACCTGTCACAATAACAGGGTTTTCTTGACAGCTTTGGCCTCTTCCCCCTCAAACCTGTCAAAATAACAGAGTTTTCTTTACAGCTTTGGCCTCTTCTCCTTCAAACCTGTCACAATAACGAGGTTTTCTTGACAGCTTTGGCCTCTTCTCCTTCAAACCTGTCACAATTACAACGGATTCTTGACAGCTTTGCCATCTTCTCCTTCAAACCTGTCACAATAACGGGATTTTCTTGACAACTTTGACCTCTTCTCTCTCGAACCTGTCACAATAACAAGATTTTCTTGACAGCTTTGGCCTCTTTTCCTTCAAACCTGTCACAATTACAACGGATTCTTGACAGCTTTGGCCTCTTCTCCATCAAACCTGTCACAATAACGGGGTTTTCTTGACAGCTTTATCCTCTTCTCCTTCAAACCTGTCACAATTACAGATTCCAATCCTTTAACCTCGTAATCTTAAATTTGCAGGAAGTCACTCGTGCTCGCTTAGGTGACAGCTTCGGGTAACGAGCCAAATATCCTTTCGTGATTTTCGGCTCATGCTGTTTTCATTTAGCTTTTCTATCACTTAATTATGCTTCAGTAACCTCAAGGAAGTTTCAACCTGTTTCCTGGTCGTTCCTTAATTGTGTATAAATTTGCTGATAGGCTGATGCCTCATTGACCATGCCTTTCTGTTGATACATTTTACTCAGTTGCCTTACCGGAGCTGGGTCAGCCGGGTTGAGCTCCATTTCCCAGAAGAAACATTCGATTGCTTGATCATATTGGTGGAAATCTGCGTAAAATTGCCCCAATTCCATCATTCTGTCAGGATTCTCCAGAAGAGCTGCCATTTCATTGATTTTGCGAATGGTGATTGAATGTGGA
Source organism: Mesobacillus jeotgali (assembly GCF_002874535.1). GTDB lineage: Bacteria > Bacillota > Bacilli > Bacillales > Cytobacillaceae > Mesobacillus > Mesobacillus jeotgali. Next base: position 373,799 of record NZ_CP025025.1, on the reverse strand, counting down.
AAGTTTTTCTGGATAGGCTTCAGTTTTTCACAGACCACTTTCAGTTCATGCCCCTCCATTAGCTTTCCTGTCAGCTGCAGAATTCTTTGTTCAAATTGCCTCGGGTCATTTTCCTGAGCAACTTGCTGATGCAGCAGCAGAAACTCATCCAAGTGAGAAACCACAAAATCAGCACCAACCTGCTTCCAAATTTCATTAAGGAGCAGGTGATACTCTGCTGGCAATTCCTCAATGAAAGGGAATAAATATTCGGCCGCTTTCTCATATTGTCCGACTCTCATCAATCCCTCAATGAAAGTTCGAGCTTCCGGTACCCATTTATATGGATTAATTTTTGCATAGGATAAGACTTGAATCCAATTTTCAAGGGGGAGATATTTCAAGGCCAAATCTGTCTGGCTCTTAACAGACTCAGACGTAAGATTCTTTTTATCATCCATCCAAAGCAGCAGAACTTCTGCATACCGTTCTCCGTTTATTAATATCTTTTGCAGCATTTGATAATGTTCGCTGTTTTTTCGATTCATAAAGCAATGGAACTCTGCAAATAAGGGGTCCTTCTTTTCGATTGCCGATAAAGATGAAGTAGTGTAGAAATTGGAATATGAGCTGTATTCCCGGGAATGGAGGAGATCACTGAATTTCTCCAGGGAGGGAGATAAGTCGGATAAAAGATGGATCGATTGATAGGCTTTAGAAAAACTGCCGTTTCTTCTATAGTGGAAGAAGATGTTTTCGATTGGTTTGGAAAGCTGTTCTGTTGAGAAAAATGAGTCGAGCGCTGCGGCAATACATGGTATTTCAAGGGGAGAATAATTGCGCTGGAGATGATTAAAGAGCTTGTTTTTAGCTGGTATGGTTAAAGCTGTCGTGGGAATGAGTACAGGTAGAAGCGGGTGCTTTTGATTTAAAATGATCCCTTCATTCAGCACTTTATCAAGAAAGGAACCTTTTTGAACCTTGTCGAGTTGATCACCATAGATAAGGGCATTTTTGTAGAAAATCAGATAATACTTTTCGTTTACCTCAGTTTGGATCTCTGCGACCATGAATCTGGCGAAGATCGCTGTCCGCACAACTTCTCCATTCACCATAACCCTATTAGATTTGAACGATATTTTTGTCGGCATTGTTAGTTCATTTTTCATGAAACATTGAGCCTCCTAATGAATCGTATATTGTTTTCTATAGTTTAATTATACGTTACCCTTTTTAAAAAAGCGACGACACTTGAAAAGGGACATAGGGACGGTCCTGCTGTACCACTTAAATCAAATTTCTACAACCTTGCCATTACATAAAAAAAGCATCCCGAAGGATACTTATTTATATATTTTAAGCGGTTCAACGTTGATTTTTAAAACTACGGTTGCGGGATCATGAACCATATTTATTTTATCCACCACATATTCTTTCTTGTATAGCGTGACAGTATTACTAGCCCTCAAAGCTGCAACATACTGCTCCCAATGCTTTACATTGGCACTTAAGAGACACTTGTCTTTCAGATAATAATCGACTCTGTTTGGAACTCGGTTCAATTCTACACCCCCCTTTTGATAGAGTTTATGAATCATATTTTCTAATAATGACAAGCTGTTTACCGTTTCATCAGCTAAAAAGAAAAATCCATCCTTTTAGACAGAATGGATTTTGGCTTGCCTGGTATAAATGATTCAATGAATAAAAAAAACAACTACAATCCACCACAGTTTGGCGAATTTTCTTGATCTCCCTCCATGTAATCCATGCCTTTTTCAACTGCTTCCAGTCCATAACCTGTTTGACTAATCTCCAGTTGCTCTTCGTTTTGGACGTTGTTAATCATTTGGCCTTCCTGACGTTTTTGTTTTTTGTCCCGCATCATTTTCCCTCCAATGTTTATTCAGTATTTTTCTCCTGGAGGTATTTTTTATTCACGTCAACAAACCTTCTCCATAGCTTCCCACATTTCTGAAAAAAAATGAAGCGCACACAATTTAATTTTCCAACATTTACCGATTTTATTCACAATTTTCAAGTGATTGATAGTATACTTTATAAATAGAAGAGTATTTTATTAAAGCTTATTAATTAGCTTTAATAAATTTTAGTTGGCCGGAGGAAAAAGATGATGGATGATCAATATTTTGTTGGTTGGGGCACCTTGGCATTAATTAACGCTGGACTTGCACAAGGAAAGAATAGGACCGGGTTGAGTTGGTTTTTGCTTTCTCTTTTATTAGGACCTTTAGCAACACTATTTTTGTTATTTGCAGAAAAGAGAGAGGATAACTAGGAATGACAAATCTTAAAAAATCATCAACAGACAAATCCATTGCCGGTGTTTGCGGAGGAATAGCTGAGTATTACGGTATATCTTCTTTGGCCGTAAGACTAATATTTCTTTTATTACCTGGCGCTAATATTCTAATATATTTAATACTTGTTAATACAATGTCTGATAGCCCTCCGTCATTATGATTAAAAGGAAGAGACAAAGGGAGGGTTCTGCTGTTGTGAGACGCAAGAACTGTCACCAGAATAGACAGAGGGACGGTTCTGCTGTCTCTGTCATACACAAATTTACAACACTTATGAGACACTAGAACTGTCACTTTGTCCACATGCCCCGCACATATCACGTTTCTTATAACCGACTTAACGAGAATTCCAGTTGAAAATCCCTTGGATCACTTTCGTAAAATTCCTGTTGGATTTCTTCGGCCACTTTACACCCGATTCCAAAGTAAAAGGCGACTGTTTCTTCTGCAGATCCGGCACATATAAAGAGCTTATCAGCCTGCCACTCTTTCGCTTGTTGTGCTGAAAGGAAAAATAGCTTCTTGCCAATGCCTTTATGTCTGTGCTCGAGTGTGATGAAAAGCTGGTCCAGTAATACATATTGAGAGTTCTCGCCAAAGAAACCCCGATTGACAGTGGCAAAGCCTATTAATCTACCATCTCGGTCAAATGCGCCAATCGCACTCCCACCCTCGCTGATCGTTTGCATCAAATTATTGAAATGATGTTCATACCCATTCGGCCAATCAGGGTCCTGGTAATTGATCTCGACCAGTTGACGTTTGCCATCAACTTCCCTCCACGCTTTTCCAATATACTGAGAAGCGTCCATATCCTTCATCAGTTCACACTCATCCACCTTTAACTGTCTAAATGTTAGGTTTGTCATCGGTTGCCTCCATCTATTCGTTGAAAAATTAATCCTGCTGTCTTCTTAATAAATCCTGCTTATACTGAATCACGCTCAGCAGCTTTAATCCCCTTAGAGTCGGGATCATGTTTTCCAATTCAGCGAGCACCATTTCCTTCTTCCCATCATGGACCATTTCTTCCAATTCCAATAGCCTTTGATAAAACGGATTCCTCACTTTTTCTTTACAATTTCTATACGATTCACGATCGTCCTGCTCAAGCGCAATCCCAGCAAGGGAATACCACTTATACATATTATCCTTTAACCCACTGGCCAACTCTTCCGCTTCATCATACTGCTTTCTTTTAATAAGAAGGTTCACGTGATTCAGCTTTTGATAAAAAGGAGATTTAATCTTAGGCAGCTTGTCCTCCGCTTCCTCCAACTCATCATTGAAAAAATGATAATAAAACTGAAATTGCGGTTGCTTCGATTTTCTCATAAAGGTCATGATCTTATCCGGATCCTTCTCAAAAAGAACGGGATAAAAACTTTTGGACATAAAGGCCAATAGAAAAACAAGATTGACCAAAATAAACAGCCATACCGGCGCTTGCATGAAACCTAATAACAAATCAGCAAAAAATATTCCGATAAAGAACCAAAACATGGTTTATTCCCTCTTTTACTATCAATAAATAATGTTTGTGACTGCGTTTTATATCGGTAAACAGGATACAAATTTCAAGACCTCGGGACAAGAGAATCGTACCTTTGTTTCTTCAGGGTAGAATCCATTTAGTACTTCATTTTTAGTTCACTTGTGTTCTTATCAAAAAGCTCAAGGGCTGCGGAAGATATTTCTTGATAATCTTCTTCTAACCAAACATTTATATTAGACTCATAATCTTTTTCAAAGATTGCAAAAGACAGATCCTTCATAATGTTGTAAGACGCATACGGGTGGGGAAATTCAGGTTCATTTTTTGCATCGTTCAGGAATTTCTTTAATATTGAGTGATCTTTGGTATAGATAAGTTCTACTAGCTTTGCCCGATATTCTAACTCAGCGGACGTCAAACCTGGAAAGGATCTGTAGTCAGATAAATGCTGAGCTTCGTGTTTTAAATAGGATACCTGAAAATCGTCGTGCTCTAAGTTTTTATATCGCTTCGAATTACAATACAATCCATCTTCTTGTGCCCATCCACCGACAGTTCTATTGTTAAAAGTTGCAAACCCCATCCAGCCTTCAAGCAAAAAATCTGACATCATATGTACAGTCACAGTGATCGAATGATGAGGAATTTCAACCTTAAAATCAATTGGTTCACAACGTTTCCATATATACGCGCCTCTATATGGAGGAGTAACTCCACCCAAGAAATGATAGCCTTTTTTAGCGAAAATAGCAGCCAGCTCATTTTCAGTTTCATCAATTGTGGATGGTGATTCAACTTTTAAATGCATTCTTAATCTATTATTAAGGTCTGCCTCCGCCTCATGAAGTGAGGCTGCATTGGTCAATACGGTTCGAAAATAATCATGGTATGCAGCTAGTACACCTTTAATCCACTTATCTTCATCCAGAATATGTTCATCCGATTCTGGAGAATAAAACCTTTCCATATACATCTTCTGAATTTTTTCCATTTCCTTTGTCCTTGGTTGAATAGAATCCAGGTAGTCCATTGCTGCATTCAGATCTCCTTGAAGACACAGTGAATAAAATTGATCCATTTAATTATCCCCTTTTTATAAATGAAGCGCCTGTCTAACTTGCTTATTTAGCTAACCTGTTTATATAACAAGAATCCAGAAAGATTGTTAAAAAAGTGAATTAATCCTTCCTAACGACCCTCCATGCTTCTTCTACTTGAAATCTGTCAGAAAGGCTAGATTCTAGATGTCCGTTGATACCATTGGCAGTAAGGATTGTCTCTTCACTGCTGTTTTCTCTTGAAATCCTCAGAGTTGAATTGAATACTTCTGCTTTAAGGACCTCGGCCGTTTCCATTACACTAGCCAACTGTTGTAGTTGATGTTTCATGTCAAAAAAATCAACGGAGATGGCGTCATACGTTTTCCCTTGCCCCGAATCTAAGAAAATCCGATCATGCTCTTCCTCCATGAACTGCTGATAAAATGATTGGTTTTCCCAGAAAGCAAGAATCCAGGCTGTGTTTGGCTCCTTTTCACACCAGCCGCCTATCTGTCCTAGAAACCCTTTCATATGGCCGAGTGGCTCCCATTGTGTTTGCCCCTCTGAAAATAATCCCTTCTTTTGTTCATCTACCTGACACCTGATTGATTTTATGAGCATGGCCTTCCTCCTAACCCCATCACAACTGAATCTGCCACCCACTCATATCCAATTTCCTGATAGATTTTATTTGAAGTAGGATTGCTGAGGTCGGTATATAGACTCGTTGTTTGATAGCCCCGATCCAACATCAATTGTGAGAGTGCTGCAACACAATCAGAAGCAAAGCCTTTTTTTCTATGCTTGATGGGTGTGTAGACAAAATTGATGTTGATGTTTCTTTTCGTGGGCCTTGTTGCATTTGCCATGGAAACGATTTCCCCATCTATTTCCCAACCCATCAATCGTCCTCTTCGAATCAATTCATCCGCTTTGACGTCGGCTTCGGCCATGGTGATGGGCAGGTTCACGTCTTCGCAAAATTGATACACCCACTCTTTTACAAGACCATGTTCCTTTTCTGTCAGTGCCCTCAGTTTTCCTCTGGATACTATTTTCTTCTTCACTTTTTCCAGTTTGTATAATCCCTGATCCATTTCCACTGTTGCTGTCACATCTCTTAGCTTAGAAAGGTAGCCCGATAGTTCGAAAATTAGCTTCCTGTCACCAATAAGTCCTGGAATACACTCAACTTCATGATGCATCTGTTCTGCCACCAGTCGTACTTCGTCAGGCGAAAAAGAAGCAGCTTTTGAAAAAATGATCTTATCCGGCTGAGTTTGAAGCATAGCCCATACAATTTCTTCATCCCTTTTAACGACAGCCATTAACAGCGGGTTTCTTTCCGCGGATTCCAGCACTCCCAAAGGCAAATTATTGACCACTTCATCCTGTTCCAAAAACGCGGTTACCTCTTCTTTAAACGGCAAGAGATTTTCATATTTTATCAGCTTAATCATCCCATCATCCCCATTTCCTAGCCTTGCGAAACGTCTTGAATTACAAATCTATATTCGCTAATCCACAGATTCATCCTGCTTTTTTGGTTAATATTGTCTCACTCATAATCATAAAATCTCTTTTTTCGTCCCAGAACTTCCTTTTTACTGGCGATTCACAGGTTCTTGTGTCTCAATAACCCATGCTTCCTTATTATTAATCAGATATAAACCCCTAATTGCCGATTCACTCTTTCAAAATTTAAAAAAGACATTAATTAATTGGCGTTTATTGAACAAGATTTTATCTTCTACAAGCTTTTATTTCGACTTCCGAATGGGACAAGAGAACCGTCCCTACGTCTCTATTGCAAGCGCATTGCTTCCAATACTATAAATTGCTTTTATATAACATCTTCTTTATATTTAAATTAGAAATGTCCATACGGAAATCAGATTAAAATTAAGGAGAAAATATGAATTCTAATAATAAGAAACTCTATGATTTTATCACTGAAGACCCTTCAATTCTCACGAATAAATGGTTAAGCATGAGAGCCAACAACCCAACAAGTGTCTACTCTTGTGACAACCTTCAAGCTGAAAACCGATTAAGGGAGCAAAATGGACTTTTTATTAGAACGGTAGCTAATGTACTGGTTGCTAGCGAAAACGAAGTGAATCAAGAGATTAAAACGTGGGCCCAAACCGTTGCGATGGACCGCGTGGAAACAAGGACACCCATCCACGAAGTCATTCATCAATTCGGAATATTCAGGGGTATTTTCTGGGAACATATTCACCAATTCGTTATCGAGAATAAAGGGGAAATTTCTGATTCAGAAATTCTGCATTGGAGCACATTGATCCATTCTACATTTGATACTATTATTGAAACCTTTGCGGAAAAATATTATAACTATTACAATGATAGACTCTCTGTCCAAAGTGAATTAATCAATGAATTGAGCGCCCCGATCATACCACTCTCTGACTCTATTGGGGTATTGCCACTTGTGGGAGAAATCGACACCCAGCGTGCAAAGTACATCACAGAATCCGTACTGATGCAAAGCAAAGACTATCATTTAACCCATCTGTTCATCGATTTATCAGGTGTCTCCATTATTGATACAATGGTAGCAAATCAGTTATTCCAGATTATCGACATCCTGAAGTTAATCGGTGTAAAAGTGTATATCAGCGGCATCCGCCCAGAAATAGCCCAGACAGCAATCCAACTAGGAATCAACTTTCATAAAGTACCAACACAGGCAACCTTAAAGCAAGCATTAAAGGCAAATAAAATCCTCATATCAGATACTCATATGGCACAAATGTAATACCAAATTGAGACACAGGGACGCCCCTGTGTCTCTTTTGTATTTAGAGTTATACCGCTTGAAACAATGCGATAGTATTCCCAAAACCCTCTTTAACTGTTCAACACTCTCGATAATAGGAAAAGTAGAAGGGGCGGTTCTAGTGTTTTACCAAATCACCTTCCAATTGTGATTCACAGTTGCTTTGATGGTGTTATGCTCGAGAAAGTAGTTTGCGAGGAGTTCTGTCATGTCGGTTTGGATTTCCTTGATAACGGTTTTGTTCTTGAACATTGTATAGTCGCCTCCGCCTCCTGCACGGTAATTGTTCATCACTACCTCAAACTCTTCTTCCGGTTTTACATCATGACCTTTATGAGAGAGCTTCACCACTCTTTCTCCAACTGGTTTCCTAATATCGAGGATATAGTCAATACCTTCCCACATATCATAGTTGTAATGCTGTGGCTTGGGCTCAGAGAAGTTTGGATTTACAGCGATTTTACCGTTATCAACTATGAAATAGCTGGCCGACCGCTCAAGAGCATCCTTCATATCCTGCCCTGATATTTTGATCACAGAAAGCGTATTGGGATAAACATAATTTGATACAATTTCACGCATTGTTACTTGCTTGCTAAAGCCTGGTGCCTCATTATGGAACAGGGCAGTATTTGAAATAGCCGCGCCACTTGCCTCCATCTGAACTTTATTGATGAACTCAATCAGGGGATGTTCATTTGTCCGTAAGTCGATCGGGTCTGTGACTTCCATGTTTCCTACAATTGTTCCAAGTGTCTGGTCAAGCCAGTTCTGTGTTTCCTGTTCATATTTTTCAACAAGTGTCAGGATGCTTTCATCCGGCTCTTCATTTTCAAGCTCCATTATCTCAGCCACCTTATCGACAATCTTCCATCTGCCGTTATCTTTCACGAATGAAATAGTTGCCTTGCCGATCTGTTTGCCGTTGAATCCTGGCTGCAGGACGGTCACACCATTCAACTCCCCGGCTATTTTTCTATGCTGATGGCCTGTAAGCAGGAGATCGATTCCTTCAACTTCATGACAAATCCGATACGCCTGGTTCTCCCCTGTTTGATTCTCCGTTTCCCCGCCCGTTTCAAGATCCCGCTCAAAACCGCCATGGTAAGCAAGAATCAATATATCCGGTTTTTCCTTTTCATGTATGTAATTGACCCACTTTTTCGCGGTCTTAAGTGCATCCTCGAATTTTAATTCCTTAATATGTTTAGGGTTTTCCCAATTCGGGATATAGTGAGTGGTCAACCCAAGAACCGCTGCTTTCACTCCACTGTCAAACTTTTTCACCATATAGGGAGTCCCGAATTTTGGAGTGCGAGTTGACGAGTCAACAATATTGGCTGACAGCCATGGAAAATCCGACTCGCTCACTGCCCGATTCAGGATTTCCATACCATAATTGAACTCATGATTGCCGATGACGGCGGCATCATATTCCAGCTCATTCAGGACCTTGATCATCGGAATAGGGAGATCGGCTCCAAATTTCACAAAATGATAGGCCAGCGGAGTTCCCTGGATTAAATCGCCGTTATCGATCACAAGGAGATTTTCCTCCTGCTTCCGATGCTTCTTAATAACTGTTGCTGCATATGAGAGTCCTTGTGGCACATTCTCGTTCGTCCCATAATTAATTGGAAAAATGGAACCATGAACATCACTTGTCTCCAATATAACCAGCTTCGCCCCTGCCCTTATCTCCTGCATAAAAACCTCCGGGTAAGTTGATTGAATACATACAAATTACCACTTCCTCTCCAGCAAACAAAATTAATCTGGCAAAAAGATGATTTAACTTTGAGACACATGACGGATCTCGCGTTTACAAAATAGTTAAGAGAAGAGTCCCTATTGTTTACATTTTTTCAATTTTCAAGGGACACAGGAACCGTCCCCATGTCCCATAACCAAAAATTAAGAGATACCGTTAATAAACAGTATCTCTTCTACAACCATTTAAATATCCCATTAATTCTCTGCTACTCAGCTGCTTAAAGATTAGCGAAGTGCCAGCCTCAATAACAACTAGTATTAGTGTTTGACTAACGAAAAAAGCTTCAAATACAAGCGTCAATACCAAGCTGGAATCCACTTTTATCTCATTTCTCTATAAAAAACATTGATATGGCTCCCGGACCTACATGGGTTCCAACAGAAACTCCCATCTGCATGATATGGATAGCACCTGAAAATCCTGCTTCTTCACGGATTTTTTCTTGTAGCGTTTGAGCAACGGTCTTATCCGATGTATATCCAATGAGAATAAAATCTGTCATTTCTTTGTCGTTTCGTTTAATAAACTCCTGAACATAATGCTTCAGTACTTTATTACGGCCTCTTTCCTTTGCAACAATTGCTCCTTTTCCTTGCTTCATCGTCATGATCGGTTTAAGCATAAGAATCTTTCCGATAAAGGCACTTGCATTCGTAAGTCTGCCACTCTTAATTAAATGATTTAAATCATCAACTGAAAGGAAGTGTTTTACTTTTGTTTTATAAGTTTCATTAAAATTGATGATTTCTTCAAATGATGCCCCCTGCTCTCGCATCATCGCACTCTTCATGATCAACCATCCGCTGCCATGACTCATGCATTTAGAATCAACTATATGAATTTTAACTGCCGAATCAGGCGATTCCTCATAAAAATAATCCTTAGCTATCACAGCTGACTGATAGGCACCGCTTGTTCCGCTAGACATACATACACATAGTATCTCTTCGCACCCATCCTTCACAGCTTTCTTTATGATCTTAAGGTATTCTTCAGGACTTGGCATTCCTGTTGTTGGATGCTCAGCTAACCCTTCCAACATTTCATAAAAATCATTTGGCTCAATATCCACTCTATCTTTGTAAAGCTTGCCCTCAATATTTATTGTCAACGGCGCTAAGCTAATGTCATATAATTCAAGTACTTCATTCGATAAATCACAAGTTGAATCAGCCAAAATTTTTATCATTTCTTTCCTCCAAGTAAGCTACTACCCTTATCTTAACCCAACCTCAGCTCAAGTTAATACATATTTTATTAGGCACTTTTCGGTAACTAGCTTCTTTAGCTCTAAAAATCAGCATTAAAAATCGGTAAACTCGATGAAAACCGAATTTGCCGACAGTATTTATTTTGCAGTTACCAGCTACTTTACTCTTCTGGCTGCTTGCTGAATAGGATCCCATACACCATTATACGGGGGAGCATACGCCAGATCTAAGTCAAGCAGCTCTTCGGTTGTCATGGAATGAAATATGGCTGTCGCCAGGACATCGATTCGTTTGTCGACGCCATTCTCCCCAATAATTTGCCCGCCTAGAACCTTATGTGTCTCTTTATGATAGACAAGTTTCAATTTCATTTTTTTATCATCCGGATAATAACCGGCGATATCAGTTGCTGTAATGGTTACAGAGCCATAGGGGATGTTCAGCTTGTTTGCCTCTTTTTCTGATATCCCTGTTCTCCCCAGGGTTAGATTGAAAAACTTAATAATGGAAGTGCCGACAATTCCTTTAAAGGTTTTATGTACATCAACCATGTTCAATCCGGCGATTTGTCCTTGCTTATTGGCATGTGTTCCTAACGGGACATGGTCGTCCTTTTCTTTTACCCGGTGGTATTGGGTGGCACAATCTCCTGCAGCGTAGATATCCTCCACACTTGTTTGCATATAGGCATTCACCTGGATCGCACCATTTCCAATTGTTTTGATTCCTGTTCCTTCCAAAAAGGAAGTATTGGGCTTCACACCTACAGCGACTAGCACCAAATCTGTTTCATATTCTCCTTTATCGGTTTTTACAGATTCTACATGATCACTTCCACCGAATGCTTCCACGGATTCACCCATTTTCAGCACAATGTTTTGCTTTACTGCTTCTTCATGGATCAGTTCGGCCATGTCTTTATCAAATATTTTGGCTAATTGCTCATTTCTTTCAATGATGGTGACCTTCTTGCCGAGCTCCGCAAAACTTTCGGCCATTTCAAGCCCAATGTATCCGCCGCCAATCACGGTCACATTAGTTATATCTTTTTCTAGATAATCCATGATTGCTTTTGCATCAGGGATGGTTTTTAGCGAGAAAATACCAGGAAGTGTCACACCTTCCCACTTAGGAATGACCGAGCTTACACCAGTTGCAACCAGAAGGCGGTCATATGGAAGGCTAAACGTTTCACCATTACTAAGATTTATTCCACTGACCATTTTATTTTCTACGTCTACCTTTTGGGCTTCATGAAATACTCGTGCATCAATGCCATATTTCTCTTTAAAAGTAGACTGAGTGCGCGCGATTAACTGATCGGTGGACTCAATCTTTCCACTGATCACATAAGGCAGGCCACATTGTCCGTACGAATACACGCCTCCCTTTTCCAATACCGTGATTTCATGTCCAGTGCTGTTCCGGACCATTTGCATCGCAGCACTCATGCCCGCTGCATCTCCGCCAATAATCAGTATTTTCATCTTCATCCCTCCACTCCTTGTGTATCCATTTATTACTGAGTTTTAAACATTTATATCTATATATAGGCAACTTTAGAAAAATGCTGATTAACCCTATTTATCTTTCGCTAAAACGAGAGAGACACAGGACGGTTCCACAGTCGCACAAAATTGCATATCCATGGAACACTGGAGGCTTCTCCGTGTCTCTTTAAATGATAACCATGCCTGACAGGGATCACTTTACCCGTTCAGGCTGTTTTTATTATTTTTTGCATAACTCATGTTTCTTCTCCTAATAATATTTTTATCATCGGTGTCTTTTTTGAAAGGGGTGTATTCTATGAAGGACCGGACATTATTAAACCTATTTACTTTAGCTGGTGTTGGCGGAAGTTTATTTTTTTTATTGCGAAGAAAAGGTGACACAAAAGACTGGTTTCTCATTTTTTTCATTAAAACTTTGGTATCCACGATCATCGATGGGCCTATAATAAAAAGAAAATATGTGAAATATCCGCACCGTTACTTCCCTAAGTTTTTTGACTCTAATATAGTGTTTCTATACATACTGTTTCCTTTATCATGTGTTATGTACAATCAATTTACTTATAAAATGCAGACAGGAAAAACGCTCTTAAGCGTTTTTCTCTTCAGTGGGCCAATGACATTGATGGAGGGCTGGCTAGAAAAGAATACGAATTTAGTCGAGTATCACAAAGGTTGGAACAGCTATACCACTTTTGCAGTCCTTTCGTTTACTTTTATCCTAGTAAATAGAACCATTAAACTTATTCGTTTCTTAGATAAAAAAATCGGCCATACTGAAGACATGAAAAGTGAGTAGGACTTTTTGGCATACCAATTCATTCGTCTTCATTCCTGGAACGACAGAGGGGATAGTTCAGCTATCGGAAAAAAATGCATATCCACGAGACACCTGAAACCGTCTTCGATTCCAGGGAAAAGTATTTTCCCCCGAAGACTCCTAACCCCTTCTAATACCTTAAAAAAGTTGTAATCCCATACTCCGTCACTAATGTCAGATGGGAAAGCTCTTCAATCAAATTTTTTTCTTTGAGCATGAAGGTACCGTACACATTCTCATATGTACGACTACCGATGTTTATGGAAATTGGCTGAGGATCCATCTATCATTTTACGTATCGAATCCTGATACCAGTTTTGCACAGGAATGTGATATAACTCGATTACGTCTCCTAGCTCCATATAATGCTCTATATACGCCCAAAAGTTTTTATTCCCCAACCCTCTTGCCTCATAGAGATAAGACATTGTAAAAAATGGCTGCATGATCCCAATCCAATACGCATCCAAATCTTGCACAAAAAAAACTCACTCCCTGTTCAAAAAAGAACCCACCTTTTTCTTCTATCTCCCTTGGCATACTAAATGGCTTCGATGAGCCCAGAAACTGAATTTCAGTCAAAAGATCACTTCCTAATCAATGTAGTGCGAAAAAGACCTTTTGGGACAGAGGGTAGGTATTCCCGTCCCACAATACCACATATTTTCACTGTTAACGGGACAAAAGAAGGGTCCTCCCTCGGCTTTTCCATCAACAATGCTTATTGTTCTGTCCTTCTGCTTTTGCATTGTTTAATTAGAATAAATAATAGATATAATGCTAATCCGAGAAGAAGGATTCCATAACTTGTTGAAAGAATGCTCCCTTGTTCGTAAAAAGATTTATATATACCCAAAGGAAAAACAATGAGCATCGCTACAAATAAACTTGCATTTAATTTACACATTTTTTATCCTCCTACTATTCACGAGTTATGCCGTATCACAGAATCACATTTTCACCTCACACAAGACGCAGTATCCGACTTCTTATTCCGGAGAAACAAAGGGACGGTTCTGGCGTTTCATAAACTGTTAAAATATACAATTTACTGAAACAGAAGAACCGTCCCCACGTTCCCATTTAAACTATTACATCCCTTGACTCAGACGGCAAACACAATGTGAGCCGCCAAGTCCCGTCCCCCTTCTTTCTAAACAGCTCAAAGCTAAAACCTATTAAGACTGCCTTTTCAGTTCTTCAATGATCATTAATGTACATAACATAATAGTGGCACTAAGAAATATGATGGCAAAGATCAATCCGGCCATAGCCGAGTTGAAAACTCCGCTACTAACTGTTCCATCTCCACCTCCAAGACTTCCACCAATGAACATAGTAAAGACCAAACCTAAAATTAAAACTAAAGTAGAATAAAGATACTTTTTCATAAAAACTCACCCTTTTACCCTATATATTCCAGTTAATAATTGTAACATGATTTCCCATTTATTCATGATAAAAAAGGGCTGCCATCTACAATCTGAATGTAGAGACAACCCAATTTACAGAACATCCGCTCACAAGGGATTAACCCTCTTAATCCTAATCCAATTCGATATCAATGCTGTCCAATGCGGGATCATCAAAAGGATGCATTTTTCTTTTGTAGTACTTCACCGTTTTCCCATTGACTGCTTCTTCGTAAAGCGTGAGGAACCTTGTGACAGGGGTTTCTGGCATATACAATTCCGGATCAGTTGTATAGCTGAGAAGGTCTTCCTTTTTCGATTGTGCAAAATCATGGATCAAATCGCTTTTAAAACCATATTTCTCGTAAGTCCTGATGATTTCCATTAGCTGCTTGATTCGCGTTTCCGCTGGAAGGCCAAGATGGTATTCCACCCCTTCTCCCCCATCTGGATACTGGACTTTGCTAGTTTCAATCAGCTCCCAGCCTTCTTCAAGCAGCCGGCTCACCCGATTAATCTCAGTATGGACGAAAATCTTTAAATATTGTTTCATGCCAGGCACCTCCGTTATTTTTCGAAATACGAATTCAATGTATTTACCATCACCGCTTTATTTTCAGCAAACTGGCGATGGCGGTGGCCATTCCCACCTGAAGGGTGAGGAAAACCACTTAGGATACTTTCAGGTGCAAGGCGATTGTTGGTGACCAGAAATTCAAGCACCTTTTCGACGTTAACTCCCAATGGAATAATCGATGGATTCTTCAAGCTCTCCATTACCTACAACGGTTTAACAGTATAGGTATTCCCCGCATTCACACTCACGACATTATAGTAAGTCACTTTATCATTCGGGAACTTGACGGCATATGATATGCCGCCTCCATTGTCCTTCAATCCCTTTACCGTCACGGTGCTTGGAACGGGAATCGAGATGGCGGCAGGATTGTGCGCCAGTATGAGCTTCTCTTTCAGCGGCTGCCCATTCACAAGGATCTGGACTTCATCGTTGTCTTCACTGTTGAAATCCCAGATCAGCATTTTCGCGTCACCACCGGAATCCCCAACGGTGACCTCGAAATCCCTGGCGGTGATTCCTGCATTCGTTTCATCTGAGAACGGGGTTTCCCCTGCCATCGTAGACTTGCTGATTCGATTGGCGACTACCTCCTCTGCGCTTCCTTCTGAAGTGTAGCCTCCAGAAATCATGCTTAACCCAATCGCCAATACCACCGCTAAAATAATTCCAAAGAAGACAGACTTTCTATGGCTATGTTCATGGTAGATGATCTCCGGCTGCTCTTCTTCGTCGAACCCCGCTTGATTATCCATCTCATGAACAGAGTTTTTCTTTCCTTTTTTCAACATCGTAGTTCCCCCTTAACGAACCATCTTATAGCTAATCGGGTACTTATAATACCAATAGGATAGAAACGCTCTTCCTATCAAAATGGTAAGCACCGATAAACCGATGGCAACAGTTTTCCCAATGATCATCCGGTCTGCCCAGAGGTTTGCGAAGGTCAGGCTAAGATCCATCACAATAAAACTGACGAAGCACATCTGGAAGAATGGCAGAAGCACTGGGAACTTTCGATAAATCCAACTCAACGAATGGTACTTCATCGATAAAAAGAGAATGAAGCCCAGAAAAGCAATCACACCTAAGCCCATCCCAAGTCTTGGAGCTTCCAATTTATAAACATCAAGGAGATCCAGGAAGGTCATCAGCGGCCCAAAGACAATGACGAGGATCGTAACAGGGAAAAGGAAAATATAGAAAAACAGAGCCCATAAAAATTTGATGATCTTTTTCACCTTGCAACACCTCCAGCTTGTAAAAAGTCCTCATGCTTCAGCACCGTTAAATCCTCTATCGTTGGCTGGTCAATTTCGCTCAGCCTCAACGCATGCTGGCGGATCGCTGCTTCGCAGATATTTCTGGCCAGACGCCCATTGCCCGTAGAAACTCCGCCCTCAACTCGAGCAAATATGCCTCTTAAAGCCTCCGCTCCATCAGGGCTCAACTCATAACCCTTTGGCTTCAGAATACGGATAGAGATTTCCACCAGCTCATCAACAGAATAATCCTGGAAGGTAATCACATTCGGGAATCTTGAACGCAAGCCTGCGTTCGAATCCAGCAGCTGTTCCATATCTTCCTCATAACCTGCTAAAATCACAATCATATTTTCACGATGATCATCCATGAACTTGACAATTGTATCGATCGCTTCCTGTCCAAAATCCTGTCCATCACCCATAAGAGCATAAGCTTCATCGATGAACAAAATACCGCCCAGTGCCTTCTCCAGAACTTCACGCGTTTTAAGAGCCGTTTGGCCCACATAGCCTGCGACAAGTCCGGAACGATCCGTTTCCACGATATGATCCAGCTTGATAACCCCCAGCTCCTTCAGCCTTCGGGCAAGAATCCTCGCTATCGTGGTTTTTCCAGTTCCCGGGTTACCTTTGAAAACCATATGCAGGGATTGGGCACCCATATCCGGCAGTCCCATCGCTTTTCTTTTATTCGCCACTTCAATCTGCGCGGATAGCGAACGGACAAATGTTTTAACCTCATCAAGACCGATGACGGCATCCAATTCTTTTAATGCATTAACTTTCGGCTGATGATCCAGCAATCCAAAGTCATCAATATTCAATAGGTTCAATTCTTCTGGGCTGACATTCTCAGCCTCAACAATCCTGACCGCCTGGTTCCGGATTGCAGCCTCCAGCGTGTTCCTCACCAAACGCCCATTGCCGCTGTCATTTTTCCCAGGAATCTGCTTTTTCTCATAAAATTGGGCTAACGTTTGCTGCACATCGACATCGAGATTGAATCCCTTTGCTTTTGCCTGGATTTCCGTTATCCTCGTAAGCTGTTCCGCTGTATAGTCCGGGAACTCAATCTTCAATGGAAAACGTGAGCCCAACCCCGGATTACTTCGCAAAAACTGCTCCATTTCATCGGTGTATCCAGCCAGAATCACCACCAGGTCGTTCCGGTGATTTTCAATCAATCTGACGAGGGTATCGATTGCTTCTTTACCAAAGCCTCCGCCCTGTACGCCTTCTTCCACAAGACTATAAGCTTCATCGATAAATAAAACCCCGCCTAACGCAGACTGGACAACCTCAGTAGTTTTGACCGCTGTCTGACCCATATATTCGGCCACGAGATTGCTCCGGTCCACTTCAATCAGATGCCCTCTTTTCAAAAGCCCCATCGATTTAAGCATCTCGGCAAGCATTCGTGCCATCGTCGTCTTTCCTGTTCCCGGATTTCCTGAAAATACGATATTTAAAGTCTGAGTCTGCTCAGTCAGAATCCCGGCCTTTTTCCGCTTTTCATTCGCACGGATTTGTTTTTCCAGGCTTCTGATAAAGTCCTTCACATTATCGAGACCAATGATGTTCGCAAACGCTGGCTCCAGCTCGAATTGCGGGCGCTCGGCAATGCCGAAATCCTCGGCTGTTAAAAGCTTATAATCCCGCGCACCTGATTCCTGGTTGAGGCGCACTGCTTGTTTCCGGATCGCATCCTCCAGCATATTGCGGACAAGACGTCCGTTGCCGGCATCATTCCGCCCGGAAATCTGTTTGGAATTAAATAACTCAAGGAGCTGCTCTTTAATGGCCGTGTCGATTGTAAAGTCCTTCGCCTTCGCCATCCCTTCCAAAATCTCATACATCTCTTCGGAAGTATAATCCGGGAACTCGATAATATAAGGGAACCTCGATTGAAGACCGGGATTCATTTTCAGGAAATCCTCCATCTCATTCGTGTATCCGGCAAGGACCATGACCAGATTGTCCCGGTGATCCTCCATTCCCTTTACCAAAGTATCAATGGCTTCCATTCCAAACGGATCCTGCTTATTTCTCGACAGGGCATACGCTTCATCAATGAATAGGACGCCGCCAAGAGAACGCTCAATGGCTGCATTGGTTTTAGGCGCAGTCGAACCAAGGTACTCCCCGACAAGATCCTGCCTCGCTGCCTCTACCAATTGTCCCTGGGAAATTAATCCCATCGCTTTTAAAATCCGAGAAACGAGCCGCGCTACGGTTGTTTTCCCCGTTCCCGGATTCCCGGTGAACACCATATGTATCGCCATCTTGCCAGCCGTCTTGTACCCGGCCTCCTGCCTCATCTTTTCCGCCTTCACCGTTTCCAGCAGTTCATGAACCGCTCTTTTTACCGTATGCAAACCGGTCAAAGCATTAAGCTCTTCAAGCAGGTCTTCTATTTTTTCCTCTTCCACCATTGGAATCGATTTTAATAAGAAGCTTTGCTGTCCTTTTGCCGCCAGCAAATCATCCTGCTGCAGCTGAATCTGGACGAAGTCTCCCGCCAGTAAAGTTCCTCTTGACCTTAAATCGACTAGCCCCTGATAAAAATCCTTTTCTACCAAACTCTCGATTGCTTCACCATATTTCTTTGTCACCATAATCCGTTCGACCAAACCTGGAAAAACATCTTGTTGAATTGATACATTCAGCTGTGTTTGGCTTTCGAGCCTGCGGGCAGCAGCCTGAAGCTTCCCTCTTAAAATCGCCTCGACATCCGCCGGCATCAGCGGTGCTGAAATCGCATAGGATTGTACTCCTTTTAAAATAGGAGAAGGGATTTTATTCGCTACCTCAGCAGGAAGCTGTCCATGCACTTCCTCTTTCAAATCGACATCACTGTAAAAAACAAGAAAATAATTGGAGGCATCAACCATCAGACTGTTTGATGTCCGGAAATAGCCCTGCTGGACCAGCCTGGAAACATACTTAAGAACCTCTGCATTGGCTTTATCCATTCCCAGAAAACAAACCGTCCCAATTCCATACTCAAAAGCAGCGGAACAATCCAGGACGAAATTGCTGTGAATATCCTCCTCTGTGTAATTCCGCAAATCAATCGTCGCAACCCGTTTATAAGGAACAAGTTTTTTCTTATAAAGCTGATCGACCAGCAGCTGCAATGTCGTATACTTTCCAGTCCCCGCTGGCCCTGCCAGCAGGATCGTATTTTGAACCGTGCCTTTCTCTCTCTTAAAAAAGGCTTTCTTATATGAAACTAGCAGCTCATCAATGAATGCTCCCTGGCGCAAAATCCTGCTATTCAGTTCCTTCTTGATCTCAGCAAAAATCGTATCCAACTCTTCATTGGACCGATTCAAGCCCATCTGCTTCATACCGTACTTAGCATCCTTCACTACTTCCCCGACACCACCAGCAGAATGAGGAACATGCTGAGGACTGCCACCAACCGATTCCGTTCTCAACGCACCAGGATGAACCATCGCCTGCGCCTGTCCGCCCAACTTCTGCTTCTTGCCCCTGAATCCCTTCGCCTGCACATAATCAACTAACTGAAACTCAGGCAGTAAAATACGAAGCCATCTTTGGAAACCCATGATCCAACCTCACCTTACATATAATTTACTACTAATAATTTTAAACCAATAAATAACAATTACAATTAAATTTTCCAAATAATAAAGACAGCGGGACGGAGCCGCTGTCTTACATGTTGGTATTTTTCTTGAGTCTCACACTCAAGCTCCTTTATTACCCATGCGCTTTTCCCAATTCGACTTTAATTCAGGTGTCGCATGTGGGACTAGATAGTCCTGTATAACCTGGTTCACCTTTTCCTCGCCTACCAGGTTATACGTAGGAAATTTGATTTTCTTTTTGTTTGTGGTTTGGACAACAATGTACTTTAAGCTGGATCCGCTCCATTTGATATCTTTGATTTCACTAATTCGAACACTTTCTTTACGACCTTTTAACAATTCAGACTCAATCGTTAATAAGATCTTGCCTGAAAGGATGACACTTATGAGCTTGAGTAAGATGGAGCCGGAAAAAATCAGTCCGATCAATCCGATCACGATACTTAAAAAGCCTCTTACGAAACCTGAATCAGGCACTACAACAAACAGAACAAAGGCAGAAAGCCAAGTGCCAAATAAAGCAGATGACAGCATGCAGCCGGCACCTGGATTTGTGTAGAGGATCTCGACCTTTCCTTCTGAAACTTTTATATTATGTTCTTCCATATTAAGGTCACCTTTCACATCCATATAGTAGAAAAGCTTACAGTGCTAATCGCTTTAGCCTGCAAGCTTCTATAAATCTATGCGCCTCTATTGCTCATACGCTTATTCCAGTTCTCCTTAAATTCTGGAGTTGCATATGGAACTACATAATCCTCGATCACCTTGTTCACTTTTTCTTCTGGAACGAGATTGTAAGAAGATAATTTGATGGTCTTTTTGTTTGTCGTTTTGATTGCCAGATACTTCAATGAACTGCCAGCCCATTTCATATCTGTGATTTCATCAATCCGGACTGCCTTGTTTTTTCCTTTAAAATACCCATTCTGAACTGTATATACTGCCTTTCCGGTTAGTACGGCTCTTAAAACCTTTAACAGCATCGTTCCAAAAAACAATAAGCCAATTACTCCAATGATAATTCCGGTAAAAGACCTAACCAACCCTGAAGTAGGGACTATGTACAATAAAATAAAGAGAGATGCTACCAACAGAGATCCACCGCCAATCAGCATACAGCCTGCCCCTCCGCTGGTATAGACTACTTCAACTCGATTATCGTAAACTTTTATATTATTCTCTTGAATTTCATTTTCCATATTGCATCTTTCCCAATGATCCTCCATTGCGACGAGTATTCGTGGATCAACGCTGCTTCGTACTCCGGAAACCCTATTCCCGATACTTTGCAGTCTGCTAATCGTTTGACTCAAACCCCTTCATTGATGTTGAATACAATTTTTGAAGACAAGGACCGTCACTTCCTGTTTAAAAAATTTACAAACAACACCAATGAGTTGGTGAAGTTTTCCATACTTTATTATAATTGAGAATGTTTTTTAATTAAATATCATTTCCTGAATATAGGTTAAAAGGATGATTTAACCATTTAGAAATCAAGGTCTTTTTACCCAATACTTCCGCTGACTAAACCTGGTTTCTTAACAAAAACCCTCTTCACCACTGTAAAAATAAGTTTCTCTCCAGAATTCAGTTCTGCAACTAACGAGCACAGTTATCGTGGGTAGAGAAAAGTATGGTTTTTATTAGAAACGATAATGGTTTGATATTCTATTTAATCCATTTTGAGTTATAGTTACTTTAACAGAAGATTTAAAGATGAGGGTGTGATGAAATTGCTTTTGAAAAAAAGTGCATTGAAAGGTGAAAAAAGCGGGGTTACCTTTATGAATGGAAAAGTCCGTTTCCAGGGTGTAGCTTTAAATGTTTATTGTTATGCCGTAGACGGGATTTTAATTGATACTGGGGCACAATCCTTGAAAAAATATTTTGAAGCCTTCATCAATGAGGTGAATTTTCATCAGGTGATGCTGACTCATTTTCATGAAGACCATACGGGCTGTGCCGCATATGTTGCCAAATCAACACAGCATCCTATCTATTTAAACCAAAAGTCCATTCAGGCTTGCAGCGAGAAGGCGGATTATCCCTTATACCGGCAGCTTTTCTGGGGACGGAGAAAACCGTTCCTCGCTCAAGCAATGCCCGATACATTCACTTCCAACACCGCAACCTGGGATGCCATCGACACGCCCGGCCATGCGCATGATCATAAGACTTTTTTAAATCGGGAAACAGGTCAATTGTTCACGGGTGATTTATTTGTTCAGGAGCGCACCAAGGTGGTGATGACAGACGAAAGCATCCCGCAAATCATCGACTCCTTAAAACGGGTATTAACCTATGACTTCGAGGAGATGTTTTGCAGTCATGCAGGATACATAGAAAATGGGCGCGCCGCTCTAACCCGCAAGCTCGATTACCTGCAGTCCATCCAACATGATGTCCTCACGCTCCATGAAAAAGGTGAATCTGCCAATGAGATATGTAAAAAACTATTTCCTAAAAAGTACCCGATCATAAAGTTCTCCGGAGGCGAGTGGGACTCCCGGCACATAGTAAGCTCCATTTTAAGCGGGCACCAATAAAGAACTGGTCACAGTCCATCAAGTTTTCTACAAGACGTTTGAAACGAGGGACATCCCCTTGTTCCGTTAAAATTTAATCCCTGTGTTTTTCGTGATATCATCACTGATGATTCCAATTCCTTTTATGTTTTCGCTCTCCACTTCAGGTTGAATCGAGGGGTTAAAAGGATATGTTTTCCCATCAAACTTTAAAACCCGGTAACTTGGTTCAATCCCTCCTCCGGCAACATACATAAGGATGTCTTTCCAGCCATTTGTTTCGACTTTACTGATTATGACAGGCGATCTGACTAAACTAAAACGGGAGATGACTTCATATCCGCCATTGGCATGTTCTAGAACAAGGCCGCTGCAGCCTCCTGTACCACACACAACAGGACCTGTCAGATAGACAAATGTCTCAGAAACTCCATCCCCGTTCAAGTCAATGCGATTATAATAATACCGCACCTTGTCCTCTCCTCGTTTAATCCCAAATTCTGTACTGAACGCTTCTTCCAATTCAGGGTCCGGCTTCGTTTCTGATTTAATATAGGTTACATTCTTTAATTGCTGATCTTGAATAGCCCCCACTTCGGCTAGAGCTCCCTGAGCAAATAAGAAAATCCCACAACAAACAATCAAAGCAGGCAAAACCGTCATTCCCAATCCAGCCTTGAAAATCCGCTTCATATGTTACTCCTCCTCTTCGTTCATCTCTCTTAATAGAGTGACCTAATTCATATAAGACAACTCACAAATCTATGAAAAGAGCGAGATTATAGAAGCAGAGGGATGGACCTTTTGCTGTCCAAAAATCGATCACGAAA
Source organism: Mesobacillus jeotgali (assembly GCF_002874535.1). Classification (GTDB taxonomy): domain Bacteria; phylum Bacillota; class Bacilli; order Bacillales; family Cytobacillaceae; genus Mesobacillus; species Mesobacillus jeotgali. Next base: position 350,610 of record NZ_CP025025.1, on the reverse strand, counting down.
AGGGAGCAAAAGGTATGTCCCCTTGCTCCGTAACGTTTTAGTAAAATTCGCTTAAAAACACAATTATGAGACACTAGTCCCTTGATATGCCTCACATCGAGTCTAAGAAGGATTCTTTTTGGAGAGAATTCTATTAAAAGGTAGAAGAAGGTTTGTAGACATGTATTTATTATTGGTCATTGTGGTATACATTGCACTTGCAAAAAGATTTGTGAATTGGAAAAGGTGGAAGGAATACTACCCCACGGTTCAGTTCTATATTATCTGTAATTTATTATATAACTTCCTCTTTTATCAACATACTTTATGGAAGTATAAAGCTGTTACCGTAGATTGGCTAAATCACACACTGATCGAGATTGCCTTTACATTTTTAATTGTGCCTGTCGTGTTGATGATTTACCTTGAATATTTTCCAAAAGGAAAGTTTAAAGGAACTTTATATGTAATGATTTGGGTGGCGTATTTCTCTGTCATAGAAATACTCTTCCAGGCAAAGGGACTGTTTGTTTATGAAAATGGCTGGAATACTTGGTGGTCAATTTTATTCAACATCATTACTTTCATTGTCATTAAAATCCACTTCAAGAACACCTTAGCAGCATTCCTGGTGTCCGCACCAATTATTGCAGTTCTCTTATTGTTTTTTCACCCAGCGTTACACGATTTGAAATAGAAGGTGATGCGATGGATTCTCTATCCACTCCATTATTCATAATTTTTCTCTTTAGCATTTACATAGGCATGGCACTGTACTTAGAAAAATTAAGGAAAAGAAAATAACAGGGCTGCAGGAACACTTTCACTAACTCACTATTTTTTTTTGGGGACGCTGGAACAAAGAGACAAAGGGACGGTTCTACTGTCTCACGAAACGTTTAAACCGTCTCCTTAGCCCAATCATCAAGATACAGTTTCGTCCTCGTGAAATTCAGCTACACTTGGATTAAGTTCCAAGAACATCGGCATGTGATCACTTAACTTAATCCATTCTTCGTACGACCCAATTTCCAACTTACTTGTCTGTTTAAGAATAGATTCGGAAGCGAAAATAAAATCTATATGAAATGGGCTAGCTTTGTCCTTCCTAAAGTAATGCGTTGGCAGAGTTTCAAGTCCATGTTCTTCATTATGAGAATGATGATAGGCACTCCTAACATTTACTTTGTCCAGAAGGTCAACTACCTCGGAGTGATTCCCAACCCGTTTAATATGATCAAATATTTTATTACTGTTCCAGTCACCTGCAATGATACATGGCTCATTCAGTAATGATTCATAATAATTCAAAGCCAGAAAAACTTGTCCTATGTAACTATCAAATCTACTTTTGGTAAGTTGAGACCAAACTGCAAACAAAATGAAACTCTGCTTACCAGTAACGATTAAAGGAATAATATAACGAAATTCTTTGTTATAGAATGGATGTAATTCGATATGAAGGTTATCATTAAAATTTAATATTCCGATTCCCTTGTTTAAATTGTCACCGAACCAGAGGAATTGATTAATCTCTTGAAGGCGGTTACTAGCTCTCCATTTCGCTGGAGCTTCACATTCTGGGATTACTAAAATATCTGCATTGAATGGGAGTAAACTTTCAATTTTATCCCTAAATTTCATTGAAGCATTCCATGTAATTAACTTCATGTTACAACTCCTTCAACACTATCCCTAAAATGTATTTATATTTGTTCCTCTAACGATATTTCCCATCTTATAACTCTCATTCATCCCGTTATGCGAAAGTACTGTCCATTTCATTCTAATCAAAATTTAGTTATTTTTTCCATTATATCAAATAAAAGCTTAAATATAGCAGGTATTAGAACGAAAGAATAAGAGAGGATACTTAACAGCAAGGAGAAGGATCATGTTATTATTTCTAAATTTCTTGAAGAAGCAGAAGACAGAGACACATTCTGAAAAAGCGAGAACTACCAATCCAAAACAGGTTGCCGTAAGAAAAGGGGAAATTGGAGAATACAAAATTGATATACAGCTAGATCAGTTGTCAAAGGATTGCCGCTACTTGAGTGACCTGCTAATCAAGAACCCAAAGGCAAAGTCAGGTTATTCACAAATCGACCATGTAGTGCTGACACCATACGGCATCTTTGTAATTGAAACGAAAAACTATCAAGGAACGATTTACGGCGGGAAAGACAGAAAAACATGGTCAGTCAATGGAAAGTTCAAAATGATGAACCCGTTTATCCAAAACTACGGACATATAAAAGCACTATCATCCTTGATTGATCAAAAGTATAAGGAGTTCTTTGTATCACTTGTTTCCTTTACTAAGCGAGCTACATTTAAAGTTGATTTAGATTTCCGGAAAATACAGTCAAACGAACTCATTGTCTACGATATCGAGCTATCTGAGTTCATTCATCGGAAAGTTTCCGTATTAAAGATTAAACACAAAGAACCTCTCTTAAGCGAGAGGGAGATTTCTGTGATTTACGATGTCTTTTTAAATGTAAATATTAAAGACCCTGCCATTAAACGAGCACACGAGCAGGCATTGAAGGCTGATACTACAGACACCACCACTCAAGCAACTTGTTCAATCTGTAATAATTCCGTGTCAGATAAAGTTAAATCATATTGTTTATCAAACCAAAAATTCAATGGGAAGATTTATTGTTATGAGCATCAGAAGGATGTTTATTAACAGTTATTAAAAGGTTATTAAGGAAAAAAGCTTGGGATGTTCCCAAGCCTTTTGTTAGATATATGAATTATAGTCACTGTCGGCAAACTCGATGAAACCGAATTTGTCGATAGTTTTTATTTTATTTATTTACGCTATAAATAGAATGAATTTTACTTTTCCGTTTCTTTTTTTTCACCAAGAACCGCTTCTCTAGTTTCTTCTACTCTTATAATTGATTCTTGATCGGACTTTTCAAAAACAATATCTCTGACATGTTTTTTTAACTCTGATTTGTCGAATAATGTTTCTTTAAGAGAATCATTTGTTAATTTGTATCCTTCACGAACTTTGCTTTTATCATCAAGGATATCTTGGATGCCTTGATTTATCGCATCTTCATAAATCAACTTTCGGTACTCCTCAGTGTATTCCTTTCTAAATACTCCTACAAAACTATCAAAATAACTCTTGTCAAACATAGGAATATAAGCTAATTCTAATGCTGGTGCTTTAATGTGTAAAATCTTGGATTTTTCATCAAAATAAAAATCTTCTTTTTCTATATTTTTCAAATCATAACCAAGCATAAAATAACCAAACAAATGAATATTGTATTCTTTTCCGAAAAGATACTTACCGAATTTTTTGCCTGTTGTTTCAAGCCAAATATCATCATCTTGATTTTTTAAAAATTCATAAGTGTCATCTTCAGTGTAATTGAAGTCTTGAACATCCTCATATCCGAAATGTTTGCTGATTTCTCTTACCTTATCGTATGCGATATTTTCTATGATGACCTCACCTTCTATTGCTGTCGTTGGTTTAACTACTTTTTTTTCACCTTTCAAGAGCATATATGTTCCTGCTGATCCAACGGAGGCACAAAGCAAAGCAAAAATAATGGTAATAACAATTCTATTCTTGGAAGCTTGCTTCTTATTAACTCTATATTCTGGCATAATTTTTCTCTTCTCCTCATTATTTTTATATATCTATATAACAGATTTTCATATATTCAAACTCAATTTCTGGTATTCAGAGATTTTGGTTTCCATATTCAACTTAAAGTAATTTGTATTGTCATCTTACCTATTTTCAGACTGCCTCGTATCCAGTTTAAATAGCTTCTTTATCTATTATAAAAAAATAAGTAGCTCCATCTTTAGAATACGATTATAATTTCCTCTTCAACCATTGAATAACATTGTCTTGCGTTAAATTACCTCTTCCATTCTTCGTTCTACTGATACGATATATATGAATTACATTGTTTTCTTTAGAAAAGTAAATCCTTCCTACAGAGTCAGTTCCAAAGGGATATTCAAGAATATTTTTTTTCTTCGTTTGTATAGTGTTCTGTCGAATTCTTGAGATAGCTAAAGGGTAGTGGTAATTAAGTTGTGCTATTGCCGCCTCTATCTTCAAACGGTCTGAAGATGTAACTTGAAAGAAATCACTAAAGAATTCCGGATAAAATTTACAATCTTTATATAACAATACGAATCTTGGCTCGTATTCTCTTTCCAAGACCGCCTTTTCTTCTTCTGTTAAAACAACAGCTTCACCCTTATCTGCCTTAATAATTGAAATTTCATTTTGTTTATCGACTAATTCATATTCGAGTTCCTTTAGAAGTTCATCGTATTCTATTAAATCCTTGGTGAAAGTTTCCTGTAATTCCGTTAATAACTTGTTCGCATTCTGTGTCTCTGCAACTGAAGTTTCGTACATTTCTAAGTAATTTTTCTCTAATTGTCTTAATTGTTCTATTTTCTTTTCCAACGCTCCAATTTGATTATTGGACTTTTTGAGTTCATTCTCTTTAATATGAAGTTGAGATTTTATTAAATCCTTTTCTTTCTTATTTTCTTCCAACAGAATATTCGCTTGATTCAGTTCTCCACTTAACTTACTTAATTCGGTAATTTTCAATAATAAGCTTTTTTCTAGTTCCTGATACTCTTTCCTATAGTGTTTATTTTCTTCTCTTAATCTACTTTCCTCATTAATTTTTTCTTCATAGTTGTTTTGCAACTCCGCTAATAACGTTTCGTATCTCTCTATTTCCTCTTTTGTCTTACTTTCCTTTAAACGCTGTTCATAAATTAGAGCTTGTTCTCTTAATTCTTTTATTTCTATCTCTAACTGGCTGGTTCTATTTTCGTTTTCTTTAAGCTTTGACTTAGCTTCGTCATATTTTGATCTAATTAAATTCCTATCTTGTTCAAGTCTTTGTTTATCTTGAGTAAGCTTATTTATATTCTTTTGTTTATCTTCAATTTTTTGTTCTAACTCGTAATAACTTCGTTGGCTAGAAATTAAATCATCTAATTTTGAGCTTAATTCATTCCTTAATAAGTCAAGTTCTCGAGAATTATGATCATTGCTTAATTCATTAATTTTTTCTCTTAATTGATTTACTTCTTGTTCTTTTCTATTAATTTCCTTTAGTAATTTATCTCTATTAATAAGATATTGCTTTAACTTTTCTTGTTGTTCCAATAAAATCCTTAAAGTTCTTGTCAATTGAAAATCAATTCTGTTCAATAAAATGGACAATACCTTTTGCCCTTTTTCAAACGTAAGCTTAATTTTTGGAACCATTTCTTTTTTTATATCTTCAATAAAGCTTTTCATCTGTTCCTCTTCAATAGTTTATTTTGTTAGATATATCAATATATATATCGACAAATATTGGATAATTGTAAATTAGGATAGCATACATAGTCTGTTTTATTTAAAAATAATAAAAAGCTCATCTGGATATGAGCTTTTCAAATAATAAAGTTCCAAATTTTAAATCCGCTTTTAGTTTCTCTTACCTTGTATAAGCACTCTTCACAGAAAACGCCATTTTCATAAAAAGAGCTGCTCCCGCGATTGCTTTCATACCCGTGATTGACATTAGGGGAATAAAAATTGATACTTTCGCCACACTTGCTCCTCCGAACACTGTTAGCATAGTGAAGTATTGCTTTTGGTTTATTTCCTTATTGATATACCTCTTTGTTAAGGAAGCAGCGATCAGGCTGATAAACCAGGCACATAATCCCACAAGGATTGATCATCCAGCATGTGATCAACCACTGCATCTATGTTCAATTGCTGATTGAGAGACAGAGGGACGATTCTCACCTTCTCTAATATTTACATAATTCATTTTTATTAGACGCAAGAACCTTCCCTTTGTCTATGTAGAACCTTTTGTAATAATATTTGCCGTAGCCGTGTAATCGTCATGATTATCCAATATAGAACATATACTCTATATTTTTTTACTGGATATCAATAATAACGTTTAACAGTACCTAAAATTAAGAGCCTCGCAAACTACATCAAGAATTCTATCATCAAACTCTTTCTTCGAGATATTCATTGATGATAAGAACTTCTTGTTCTTTCTAAAGGACTTCCACAAAAGTTTTTTATCCTTCTCATCTAATTTAATCTTATATAAAAGATTTGATAATGCGATTATCAAATCTTTATGTGAGGAACATAAAACTTCATTAGCTTTTCCGTTACCTTCAGAAATAAATTTGCTGAAGTCTTCTTCATTATACTTTGGTTGCAAACCTAATATTGGATTTACAAGCAATTGTGTTGATGCTGACATCAAATTCACATAAGCTCCTAATTCATACTGCTGAGTTTCGGTCATTTGATTATAATCCACTCCAAAGGATTCTATCTTTTCAACCGCATCGTTGAGTTTAACACTTTCGTCTTTTATACGAGATATGCGTTCATTAAGCTCGACAATTGCAAGTTCATATGATTTTTTATCTCGCTTACTTATCAATGTAAAAATGTTTTCAAGTCGATTCTTATCACTTTTAGTCTTCCAAAAAAGAAGTCCACTACCCAAAAGTGCAATGCCTGCAATTGCCCAACCAACAGGTCCAGCAAGGGCTAAGAAAGCATTTCCAGCTGCCATACCGCCACCACCTGCGGCAAGTGCTCCACCACCTAACCACGCTAATGCAGCATTAGTGGCTGCAGCACCACTCAAAGCGGATATAGCCGTACCTGTTGAGGCAACACCGAAACTTGTAGCTATTCCCATTGCAGCAGTAGGACCCAGGGCGGCTACTGCAACACCTGCACCAACACCTGTTATACCTTTTCCAGCATTCTTGGCGACAGCATTTTTATAATCTGACTCGATTTTTTCAACCTGTTGTTTCCAATTCAAACGAACTTCTTTTAGTTTTTTATATTCCAAGTGTTTCTGACTTGGCACGTTTCTAATTTTATCAAATAACACCTGAATATCGTTTAATGCAGTATAAAGATTGCTAGTATATTTTCCAAGCTCCTCTATTTTACCATTTGTATTTTTGATGGTAGATTCAGCTTGTTCTTGAGCAATCTGTAAATTTGATCTTTTCTTCCTCACGTTTTATTTCCTCCCAAAAAATAAGAATCTATTTCCATCTTATTTTTTAATATTTCATTATTTGGCACATTTCTCTTTTTAGCTAACATCACAGATTTTTCAAAAGCGTGTATATACATATCACTATTCTTGAAATCAGTTATAAAATTCAAAAGATTTTTATCTTCATTTAGTTCCGATAATAGTTTAAGTCCCTCAATATAATCTTCTACAACTAATTTTTCTTTTTTCGCAAAGATTACTTCTCTTTCAGCTTTTTGTATGCCAATTTCACGCTTAACTTCACCGTATAAGGAAATAGTAAATCGTCCAACCCCTACGATGTTAAGACGCAAGAAAAACTCAGTAGGATTAAAAGTTCCTGCACCTGTTACAAAACCACGAACAGTAGCATCACTTATATCTATAAGGCAAAACGTCCCATGTGCTACAGTTAACATTCTTTTAACAGTTGGATTTGAAAAAGGCTCACACTTTTTCCACATAAGTGAAAACGAACGAGTTTCTTTATCGGTTTCAGCAAAATATTTTATTAGTCTTCTGATAGCATAAACAAATCGAACTAACATCTCGTTTATAAAAACTGGAATGGCTTGAGTCGACTGGAATCGAGCATCATATCCTTCTTTATATATATTTATAGCTAGCTCGTTTATTGAGTTATCGAACTGTGACACAGGAATATTCAACGACCTTTTTATTGCAATAATATCATTTGTCCATGTCCATAAAGGAGAAGGAATCCCCATTCCACGGCCCTTACTACCTGATGAGCCTGACATATCAGAAATTAAATGACCAAACCAATTAGCAAATGCACAGTATAATTTGCTTGGTATGTCGTTTCCTCTTAACTCGAATTTCCCATCTGCATCAGCTAAAGATATAAGTTCACCACCGGAAATAAAATGCGAAGAATTAGTAAACTGGTCTAATATTGAAAAGAACAAACCAAGCAAACTAGGATTATGTGCGAGCGATTTAAAATGATGATTTGTCGGAGTTAAACCAAAAACAAAACTTGCCGCGTCACCAACTCCACGTTGGTCATATGGAATTTTAAACTTTTTTTCAAGAAAACGGATTGCTGAAGACAAAGAGTTCTCTCCTTTATCTTCCCATCCGCACAATTTAGCAAAATCAGTTGTTCGATTAGCAAACCATTTATCAGTAATATCTCCGAAAGGCGATTCTCCAGGTTTACCAACCAAGAAAATATCAAGGATGCCACACAATGCACCTGAACTCCCTGCTAATATATAGTCCAATTTATCACAATTAGGCTTTAGGCATTGAATTGACTCAATTGTTTCATCTAAATTATGTATTTCTAATTCTGCTTGATTTAGTGCTGCGACAATAGACGATGTGAAGTCATATTTACCATCCACAACGCCCATCTCAAGCAACAATTTTGTATTTTGATTTTCTCTAAATATCTCACCCACCTATGCACACCTCATAATCACTTATTTTTGTTCTTCCTAAGATCGTGTATGTAATTATGCACTCCGAATCCAACCGAAATTCATTGTAAGAATTAAATTTCTTCTCACCATCAATAGTGACTGGTTCTACTTCACCCTATAGCCAACCAGTAATAATATCATAATCCACATTTACCGTAATGTTTGTATATTCAGTGACTTCAAAAAATTTTATTATATCTTCCTTAAAATATTTAGTTTTGTATTGGTCCTACCGGTTAAAGTTATTCCCTTTGACATTCTTAAACAAAGTACCATTATCAGTTTCTCTTAAAATAACAAATCGAATCTTACCCTCGTTCATTCCGAATCACTTCTTTTTACAATATTTGCATATACCCATTATATTACAGAGCTATCTTAACAGCTAATACTAAAAAAGTTGTCTCTAATACATTCTTTATTTGTGACCATATTTCACTCGTCATAATTTTGTCTATAGAACGCTCTGCTATTATCTGTTTAACAAACTTGCATTTCAAAAAGCTCCTCAAAATAACGCTCCTGAAACTTCTTATTCAAAATCCCGGTAAAATAAGCAATTGGATTCTTCACTTCCACCTTCGACTTTAGCTTCCGGACGAGCTGTTTGAAGGAGTCAAGGGACAGTGATAACAGAAGATCTGTTTCTTTTTCATAGTTGTTCCGGTAGGCAGCGACTATGCTCATCCGCCAGAATTCCTCGATTGGTTTTGCAGATGGGTAAAAGTATTTTACATGATTGACGAAATCGCTTGGTACCCGGTCACTCACAAAAAGATGGTCTTCAGGTGCTTTTTCATCAACGGCTTTTAACTCTGTGATTTCGGAAGATTGTTCTTCAGCAGCCTTTTCTTCACGTTTATTATTCTTTTTAATGTTAGTTTCAGAAGGAATGATAGTTTTATATTGGTGGCTCAATTGATCACCTTCCGGTAGTTTATTCACCGGGAAACGATTGAATACATACAGGTTGCTAGACTGTGAGCCATTCTTGCGGGCAGTTTCATATACAGTAAAAATACCAATTTCACTAGCCTTCAGGATCATCCTTTTAAAAGTAGAACGGGAAATCCCCATACTCCTCATAAATCGCCTTTAGCACCGTCCCGATCTTGGCATTCGCCCCACCAGGAACCTTCGCAGCAAAACGAGCCAGCCGCTTCAACCCGATCAACTCACCCTTACTGAAAAAACGCTTCTTATCCGCCATCCACAAAATGATTGTTAAACTCCTTCAACGAACCAAACTTTGAATACTCCGCAAAACTCTCAATAATCGCCGATTTAATTGTCATGCTAATGCACCACCCTTTCACCCTTTATATATGGATGGAAGGGTGGAAAGGACAGGGTGGGAGAGAAAGGATTGTGGCGGTTTTGTGAATGATTAGATAGGTGGTCTTTAGGAAAGTTGGCTGGTTTGGGCAAAAAAATACGATAAGCAGTGTGAACTGCTTATCGTTCTCTTTGGACTTCTGACAATTTACTTATACTCTACAAGTATACTAATTACTAACTGATAATTGCCAACGGCTCGTTCAACCTTAGCTTATTTTGGCAACCTAACATTTTATTTCGGCTTCCAAATGAGGTGCTGGAACCTTCCCTATGTCTCACTTCCACACTCAATATGCGTGGAGTGTATGTGGCAACACATGGGATTCTGGTGAGTTTACGCATTAATTAACATATTTTCTAATTTGTTATATTGATCTTCTGTTATATCCCAATAACTAACTAGCTCGTTTGGTTTAAAACCAGGTACTACTTTTCTAATTTGATTAGAACTAATTGCTGGCCTATCTTCTTCTATTCTATATATTTTTTTAATTGGAAGTCTCAATGGATGCTGACTTTCAGACATGTTCCTAAAAAATGTACCCGTTACATAGTAAGCACCTACGATAATCTTATACCCAACAACATAGATTAACATTTTACCACCTACAGGAAAATGTACATCTTTATACTTTTTATTGAAACCAACCTCATAATCTTTATCTTCTCTTTCGAACCAATCTTCATAAACATATTTAATAATAAAATTGTGTTGTTCTTTCATTGCAGCCTCCACCTTCCAATAAATTACTTAAATTAAATTTTATAACGGAAAGGTATTATATACAAACTCCAAAAATGCTCTTTTTATGGATTTTTTCCTATAACAGTCATAGAAAAAACTTTCTTTTTCAACTGAAACCTTAACTTTTCACATTACATCATTACATCGCAGGATTGCAAATAGTCTTCTCGAAATTTAAAACCACTTCAACTGTCACCAATTGTTTTCATATTCATTTTCAAATGTGTCTTTACCATTATCAGAAGATTATTTTCTTTAGGAATTTTATTTTGCTTTAAACAATACACTGGTAGCGAAGGTAAATTCAAAAATTCGTCCAGAGTGTCCATGTCGCAACATGTGTGGTGCTGGTGAGTTTACTGAAAGAACACCGGAAGTATGCTTTTTACTTTCTCTTAAAAACTTTTCTTTTTTGCTCATTATTAAATTAGTTGGTTTTCCGTACATAAAAAGGCCCTAATAGTCATTTAATATGATCTAATTAGGACCTTTTCTTTATTGATAAAAACCTTCAGAAATAAATTTTTAATGAAGAACTTTATTAATTAATTTTGTTTAATTCTGCATTTACACTTGAAAACAGACAGACTTATACAAATTAATTTATGGTATATCAAAAAATATTATTATGCTTATATTTAAGTTACTTTCCCATTTGAATAAATTTTATTCCTAACTCACTTTAGTATCATTCTTTCTAATATAATCTTCTATTTTACTAATACTTGTCTTATCTGCTCATTATTATTAGTTGGAGTCTTGAAGAATAATGAGAGAGACAAAGTATTAGTATTTTTTATTTTTTCTCGTTAGCATTCCGTATTATGTAACTATACATCTGGTGGATTGGTTCTCAGCTTTTTAATTTGTTTGAACATGTTCATCACTCCTGGTATTCGGATTCAAGATATACTGTCACGACTATCTTATTACACTTATTGGTCTCATCAACAATATAGATAATCCCGTTATTGATCACCTTTGTTTTTCGTTTCCCATCTTTATATATGGTAAAGCTAGGTGTGCCTGTTTTAATTTCATCCTTCGCAAACTTTCTTGCAAAGTTGAATCCCATTGGCGTAATCCTTTCATTCATGCGCTTATGGGCATGCGGTGTGATTGTCATTATTAATTTCCTCCTATAAACCTCCTCTCCCATTATTAAATGTTCATTTCAAGACTCCATATTAAATTATGCCAAAATTTTCTTAAAAAAAGAACTATAACTTATCGATAAATACTGACAACTTAAACATAAATTCGACAAAGTTTATAAGTAATTTTTTCGATAATTCACAATACAAAATGTGTTAAATCTTCCAATATATTATAATATAAATTAAAATAATATTTTTTTAGGGAGTGTGGGGCTTAAATAAAATGACCCCGGTACAATACCGGGGTCACTTATTAGCTGCATAGGCACTTTTTTTAAACTGTCCTTAAACGGGGGAACAGTTCAAAGGATAAGGCTCTCAAATTTATGCAAGTACAACCTTCGCAACCGCTTCACAATGTGTTGAGTGTTTGTGGCGACACATGAGATGTTGGTAAGTAAGTATTTGCTCGAGACATTTAATTGCGTTTTCAACTAGTTCCATGCTATCGTATTTACGGAATTGATTATAAAGGAAATTGATAGGGTTTGTCCCATCTAGTTCAAAGTGATAATTAGCTTCATCATAAAGTCCAAGATCCACAAATACTGCACCTAATCCAGTGTGAGCATGTGGGTTTTCAAAATTTTTAGAGGGTTTAAAACATCATCTCAAGACCTCCTGCAATTTTTCACGGAGCCGTGTTTCTTCATTACTTCCCGTTGTCTCCATTCTAATTATAGGGATGTTATACTTCTTTAAAATGCTGTCCTTCATTCGGTCTCGTTTTAGCTGGATCGGGTTGTTTGCGTGATAAGCATGGCCATCGACTTCTACCACTAGAACAGGTTTTTTATCCACTTTATTAAATATTACAAAATCTGTATGGGTCAATACATTCAATGCATATTTTCTTTCTTCTTGTGTGAGCTTGGATGTATCTTTTATTAACATTCTTAACGGCTGATGAAGTACGTGGCTAAGATTTTGGAATTCTGGCAGACTTAGGATTTTGTCAATGACGTTATTCATGAAATTTTCCGATTGATATTTTGATACTTTCTTGCTGCTCTTTAATTCTTTTAATAGCTTCTTGGAGTAACTCCTATAAAGTAGGTCAAAAACAGAGTAAATCTCACTATCTATTATCTCGAAGTTGTTATATTGAATATATCTAACCAAATCCCCAATATTGGTTCCTTTCCATTCTTCACTGCCTTCAGATACAACCACTATTAGCTGATCAACGGCACGGGATACCGCAACATTAACTAGATTTGGATTATCCACAAAGTCGCTCGCCTTCACTTCATTTGAAACCGTTGTTAGGATGATAATATCCCGCTCTCTCCCCTGGTATTTATGCACCGTATCAGCCTGAATTTCATGATTCTTCGCAGTCGCCTGTAGTTTATCTGCCTGCATCCGGTATGGGGAAATAAGCCCTACAGAATTTTCTCTTATGTTAACTTTATTATTTGGAATAATTTCCTCAAAAACTACATCAATCTGGCGCTGATTTATAGTTCCCCTTGCATGGTTTCCTTTGACTGTTTTATATAAAATTAACGGTTTATCATCTTCTTTTTCATGTGTCAAGACAATTAGTTCATTATTGTAAAACTTCTGATTGCAAAACCCAATTATCTTAGGGTGACAACGATAGTGTTCCTTCAAGAGCGTTTTGGGAATCTTTCCATATAGATTAAGTATGGAAGTTAATAAACTTTGCTCAACATAACTATATGCATGATCAAGACCTGCTCTTTCAAATATACCCTTTGCAACCAGGGCATCTTCCTTTGTCACCACATTGGGAAGCTGTTTAGTATCCCCTACAATGACTGCTTTCTTAGCACATGAAAGAGCAAGGGCACCCGCCACAAGATCTACCTGTGAAGCCTCATCTACAATGACATAGTCAAACAGAAAGTTTTCAACTGCCGACTTTCGTAAAGAATGAGTAGTACTAAGAACAACAGGATAGTCTTTTATGAATTTATGAAAGTCTTTTTTAAAACTGTCTTTTCGGTAGATGTCTCGTGATTTCCCATACCTCTCAGCTAGAGCAGCCTTAAAAAGAGTCATGGACTTATCACTGAACTCTTTCATTGCTTCATTAAAATTATATGAATCTAATTTTTCCTGTAACTTTGCCTTCTCATCCTGAAGCTCTTTAATGATTAATTGATAATATAATTTTTGTAAAAACGAAATAAGATTCTCAACGGAATGCTGATAAATTTTAAAATTGTATATGCCGTATGCAAAAAAATTATACAACTTTTCCTTTAGCGTAAATTTCCCTGTGTCAGAATATTGATTGTAATCCATTAAGATCTTAAGAACTTTGTCGGCACTCAATTTTACGAAGGTGCTCAATTGAATAGGTGCAAAATTGGATTCTTTATAATATTCCTCAAAATACTTTTGCTCTGTTGTGAACTCGCCCAGTCTTTGCTGAACAACCGCTAAATCATTTTGATAGCCTAGCATTTGATTAAGTTTTCGTTGAGACTCTTTCAATTCATTCTTAATGTTTCGGAATTCGTCATTTGGTAGAATCCAGCCTGTAAAGTCAGGCAATGTATTTGTTTGCTCTGCAAAAAATCTCTCCTGGTTCTCGTTCTTACCAAGATAGGCAGCTATGAAATCGACTCCATACTTTTGAAGTTTTTCAACAACATTCGCAGTAGCGGAATTATTATTCGAAACCACAGCAACGGTATGCCCGTTTACTACAGCATTAGCTAAGATATTTAAGATTGTCTGTGTCTTACCGGTACCAGGTGGTCCTTCGATTAAGCTAACCTGCTCCACCATCGCCTTCTCTACCGCAGCCTTTTGACTAAGATTAAATCCAAATGGAAAGATAGGAGATATCTGCTTATTCTCTCTCGCAGGATCCCTGCCTTTCAAATAAGCAGCAAGCACACTCCGTGGACTTGTGGTGGATAGAGCTTTGTACTCCTTGCTTAAATAACTGGGCTCACCATCATACTTTCCGCCAATATTGTCTGCAAGTGATCTTAAATACTCTAAGCATTTCTGGGCATCGCCCTTTAAATCAGCCTCTTCAATCCTGACATCTGTCCTAGGCACTACTTTTTTATAGCCCGTCTTATAAATAAGACGAACATAGTCACCAAAGTCTAGTATCTTTTCAAGTCCGTAACACGGAATATCCTTATCGTAGACAATCGTCGATTCAGCCTTAAGAACCTTAGGATCTTTAAGTTTAGTTACATTTAGATAGTTATATTCATAGAACTTACTATTATTCTTAAACCTGACACGCCATTTTCCATTAGTATAAATAAGAGAATCAATTTGATCTGTTTTATCGACATTCTTGATTAAGATAAGGTTATGTTCACTATCCAAGTTTTATTGCACCTCTAATCTATTACTTCGAAATCAGAAAGACCCTTCCAAATTAATACTATATTTACAAAAGAATAAAATAAAGAGTTGAAGCCCTAATGAGCTAACAAATTTGGCTGAGAAGCCTAGAATAGTGTGTTTGCATAAAAAAAAAACATAGGATAAGTTCCTATGCTTAGTAACCTGGTTTATATCCTCACCCTTGCTTTTTTCTCAATTCATCCAACCCAATCCAGAAAACCCATCCGTTTTGAGAATGCCCTGAACAAAGCTCAGCAGGTGTACTTGGACTGTTGAATTCTACATCATCAATCAATTTAGCAGTCGATTCATCAATCTTAACAGCTTTTCCTGCCTCGATAAGTTGTGTAAATCTCTTCATGGAACGAGTATAGAAATTCCCTCCATCTGACCAATCCTTTGTACGCTCGAGAGGGGCTTTGATTTCAGAATTCGCTAGAAGAAGAAACTTTCCATCTTGTAATGAAATACTTGCTTTAAATGGAGATTTAGCTTGGAATACATCCCTATTCAATCGCAAAATCTGTTCCGTAGGTGCAGATGGCTTAAAAGAAATACCCATAGCTTCTAATAAAAATTGTATTTGAACAGCAAAAGAATTCAGTGTTGATTGGTTGAAAACATTCACATTAGGTGCGACAGTTCTCATATCACGGTTTTCCAAGTTATACTGTGTCTTCGCAAATGCCTGGATAAAAAAGTACTCGAGATAGTCAATGCTCAATTTATCAAAACTGTTGTTGTCAGTTACAAACAAGATGCCATATTGCCAGAAATCCTTTTCTCTTAAATGTGACTTAATACGGGTAATACCATTAACCGACTGACCAATATAAACACTTGACTCCTCAGATTCTGAGAAAAGAAAATAAACCGCATGGTTGTTTGCATACTCAAGTGTCTCAACCTTATTTAATTGGCTCTTCGTAAAGTAAAACCCACGAATCTGACTAGTTGGATCTTGAAATATCTTTAACGAAGCAGCACTATCTGTATCCGGAAAATATAACATCAGTGTTCTGTCGTTCATAAAAATCCACTCCATAGAATTTTGTATGATATTCACATGTAGAAGGCAGGGCTTTACTATATTTAGATTCTAACATTCTTTAGGTATTGAGAATATCGTTAATGACTCTACAAAAGCAGATCTTGGACAAACCCACCTGGATTATAGGTTTAGAGCAAGGACACGGTTTCAAGCTCTCATCTCATTTTTAACAAACCATCATCTCATAAAGCTCCTCAAAATAACGCTCCTGGAACTTCTTGTTCAAAATCCCTGTAAAATAAGCAATCGGATTCTTCACTACCACCTTCGATTTTAGCTTTCGGACGAGCTGTTTGAAGGAGTCAAGGGACACGGATAACAGAAAATCCATGTCATTTTCATAGTTATTACGGTATGCAGTGACCATACTCATCCGCCAGAATTCTTCGATCGACTTCGCGGTTGGGTAAAAGTATTTTACAAGATTGACAAAATCACTTGGAATCCGGTCACTGACAAAAATATGATCTTCCGGTGCTTTTTCAGCGACGGGTTTTAACTCTTGAATTTTGGATGATTGTTCTTCAGCAGCCTTTTCTTCACGTTTATTATTCTTTTTAATGTTAGTTTCAGAAGGAATGATAGTTTTATATTGGTGGCTCAATTGATCGCCATCCGGTAGTTCATTCATCGGGAAACGATTGAATACATACAGGTTGCTAGACTGTGAGCCGTTCTTGCGCGCCGTTTCATATATCATGAAAATACCCATTTCACTAGCCTTCAGGATCATCCTCTTAAAAGTAGAACGGGAAATCCCCATCTCCCCATACTCCTCATAAATCGCCTTCAGCACCGTCCCAATCTTCGCATTCGCCACCCCAGGAACTTTTGCAGCAAAACGAGCCAGCCGCTTCAAACCAATCAACTCACCCTTACTGAAAAAACGCTTCTTATCCGCCATCCACATCTCAAAATGATTATTAAACTCCTTCAACGAACCAAACTGTGAATACTCCGCAAAACTCTCAATAACCGCCGATTTAATTATCATGCTAATGCACCACCCTTTCACCCTTTATATATGGATGGAGGGGTGGAAAGGACAGGGTGGGATAGAAAGGATTATGGCATTTTTGTGAACACCTTTTTAGAAGAAAGTTGATTGTTTGTGCAAAAAAATACGATAAGCAGATTGAACTGCTTATCGTCTAGATTCTCAAGCATCTAATTATAACTCTGACTCTGCAAGTTACTAATTACAAAGTCTAATTGCCAACCGAAGTTCACCCTCTACTCCGCTTGACAACTCAGCATTTTATCTCTACGTCTGTGAGACGCTTGAAACCTTCCTTTTGTCTCTATGGCCACACACTCCATATGTGTAGATTGCTGACTGTAGAAACCTGATTTAAGGGAGCAGTGGAATTCACCGATTCTTTGCGGAATTTGGGAGCATGAAATTAAGGAGAATTTGAATGGCGTAATTGAAGAGCTATCTGAGTTTATTCATCAAGCAAAAAGAAACAAAACACCCTGATTGCTGCAGGCAATCAAGGTGGGAAGAGTGAAAATGTAGATAAAAACCTACAAAATCAGTGAAATTCGCCAATACCATTTGAACGAACGCCTTATTTCTCATTTATTATTTCATCAAATAGACTTAGTTGGTCAGTCTTTAACTCTTTTTCTTCCACTTCTCTTTTTTCTTCATCAATTTTTTCATTTTGAAAAACGATTTCTTTAAAATCCTCTACGGAATTCAGAGCCTTATTAAGTAAATTTAACTTATATAGTGAAACGTATAGTGCTACTGACTTTGCCTGGCAGTTAATTGACTTTTGCGGGTTAAACTCTATATCGGTAAAAGCATCATATTCAATAACTTGTTTACTTAGTTCATTATTAGTTGACAAGGCATTAACGTATAACCAATCATAGAAAAGTGTCTTTGGTTCAAGTTCCCATCTTCTGCTAAAAAATTTAAAGTACAATAGCTTTCCACTACTTTTAATTCTTTCATCTTTTTTTGCCTCTTTTGAAGTCTTTTCATACAAATCTATAAAAGGGCCACCCTGCTCAAATACTTTACTTGCTTGGAAGGCAGTCTCAACACTAAATTCTTTATTATTCTTTGTCTTTATCATCAAATTAAATGCACTTAACGCTACACCCAACTTTTTATCAGACTTACTAGAAATTTCCAAGATATTTGCGGATGGATATAAATTTTCAAAGCTTTTATGAAATGAATCAATTGATCTTTGTTTTTGTTTCACTGAAAAACCAGGAAACCATTCAAATTCAACGTCTTGTATTTTTACATAGTCTCTTTCTTTTATACTACTTATAAAAACTGGTCTCTGGGCCATAATTCCTCCTTATTTATCTCCAATGTGCATAGTCATGTCTGGGTTCATATAACCACTTCTGCACTTCAACATTTACAGTATCGGGAATATACTGCTTATATTTATCACGTATCAAAGCGTTTTCAAAGGCAACTGAAAAGATATATGAAGGCTCAACTTTCCCAAATACTAATACCTCAGCTTGAGGATTGGTTGGAGTAGCAGGATTTAAATTTAAAGCCTTCCTGGTTGGTTTATTAGGGAATTCATCAAATAATCTTTTAAATGCCAGGATTCCTTTTCTTGACTCTACAGGGGTTTGAGTGATGGCATTACTTGCCGCATTCTCAACACAAAATGCACAATCCTTTTCCCATAATACATCCTTTTTAATACCTAATACAACCCAATCCAAATGTGGATTTTCATTCCTATATCTATAGAACATCTTATAATTTGGTACCTCCATAGAAAAACAAGAAGCATCATGGCACCCATCATACCTATAAGCGTCGTTCCAACTGTATGCCAAATTTTTTGAATCTAAATCAGCAATAGGTAAAATTCCATGTTGAAAGATGCTTGATAAGTTGCTTGCCTGTGTAAAATGCAATAGAAAACGGACACCAGATTGATTAACAGTATTTTGCATACCAAATCCCCTTTACAATAATTT
This sequence comes from Mesobacillus jeotgali, assembly GCF_002874535.1. Classification (GTDB taxonomy): domain Bacteria; phylum Bacillota; class Bacilli; order Bacillales; family Cytobacillaceae; genus Mesobacillus; species Mesobacillus jeotgali. The sequence goes on along the minus strand of NZ_CP025025.1, from coordinate 331,480 downwards.
AGTAGATTGATAATACCATTCTACTATAAAGTGGTAAAAATGGGTATAATTATACTGTTGAGGGTGTTTTTGTTATTGAAAAACGGTGAAAGCAGAGGATGGAATATCAGAAGAATTTGGGAGCATGAAATTAAGGAGAATTTGAATAGCGTAATTGAAGAGCTATCTGAATTTATTGATCAAGCAAAAAGGAAAAAAACACCCTGACTGCTGCAAGCAATCTCCTGTGTTCTAGGCTGCTGCTCTGTCTCAAGGATTTGTGTCAAATCTCATACTCTTGAGCCCATAGGTGCTCTTGGACTACAATGCCTTGAGTAGTTTTTACCCATTATTTTTCACAATGTTGAACATTTCATTTTTATGTCTACTTGCCTTTTCTTCTGTCCACTTCCCCTCGCCAAGCCTTGTCATTTTTTCCATGACTTTTAGTTTCAGACTTTGTTTAATGATACTCGGATATGAATTGATTTTTCCTGCAGGTGGCAAGTTAGAAAACCTAGAGTTCCCCGAAACCGTTAGTAATGCTAGATTACCAAATCCGTTCCAGTCATCTTGTTCCCAACATTCTCCTTCAACAGGATGTTGCGGTTGGAAATGCTCGATGGAACTTCTAAACTGGAATTGCCACTCCTATCGATAAGAGTCAGTAATACGTCATTTCTTAATAAAAACATTCACTTTGCCCTTACCGTATATTTTCTTTCAAAAATAACAAATCGGTACTAAAAAGCGTACCACTCCATTCATATAAAGATGTTAGTTTTGCCTTATAGTCAATAGGAATGGGTGTAAGGAATGGCAGAGAAACAGGTGAATATAAAACTAAAAAAACTCCTCAATGATTATGGTATCTCATTACGAGAGCTTTCCCGATTAGCAGACATTCGTCATGCTACACTTAGCGAATTAGCCAACAATAAAAGAAAAAACATTCACTTTGATCACATCAAACGAATTAGCGAGGCACTTGACATCACAGACATCCGCAAAATCATCGAAATCGAAACCCTAGAAGATGAGCAGGAGTAAATCTAACAATTTAAAAAAACAAAGGTGATTTTTATGAAAGTAGCCAACTACTTATCCTGGGATGTAACCCAATTTGAAAACGAATTTGGTGATGAAATAGAAATGGACATTATCCAATATACAAATGAATATCAAATTACTGTAAATATTTGTGACCAACAACCTCCATACAGAGACATTACTGCCACAGCCACACACCCTAGAAGCAAAAAACAGGCAGCCAAAAAAGCAATGACCCTGCTTTACAAACAAGCATACCCAGAATTATTTAATTAACTATTAACTAAGTAGACAAAATAACAACCCTATCTTAGAAAACTTTAATCCCCGATTAGGATATGTGAACCATCCCATTGTCCTCCTTTGCAATTGCTAAATTTCCGGATGACATATTTCACAATGTTTTTTATAGTTTACTTCCAATACACGTTACTAAAAAGACTCCTAGTTTTCCTCCATTTACTAGGAAATTAAAAAGAAGCTTCTCGTAAGCTATATAAATTACGAGAAGCTTCTTTTACTTTTATCGGTAAAATATTAGCAAACCGCTCTCATGTAACCAATAAATCATTATCTATGAAGGCTTCGATGGTCTGATTGCATCTTTCCACCCATGATACTAATATATTTTTATATATTTTTTATGTCATTTTAGTCCTATTTTATACTTCAATAAATCAAAGATAGTCCAATATGTATTGATGTTAATCTTACATACTTTAGTTTTGTGATCAATTTGTGGTCAAATTTGAGTTTTCAATATTAATTATAATTAAATTGGACTTCTTACTAACTTTACAAATTCAGTAGGGATATCACCCAAATAAAGAAACTCTGGATATTTATATTCCAACCCACTCTCCCCATATTCTTTCACAGTTTTCAATGTTTTTGAATATTTACTTATGCAATCGTTAATATCTTGTTGTGCTGTTACTTCTTTTTCTACAACCCTATTAAGATAAAACTGATCCAATACATATAACTTATTAAAATCTAAACCTTTTTCATCAACAAAAAATACATAAACAGATCGGTCAATTTGTTCAAGTATAGATTTTAGTTTTTCATCAAAATATAAATAAATAGGGTTTTGTCTAACTTTAACAACAGGATTATTATTTCCAAGAACGTCAACTAGAATCTGATTTGCATCTTTTGTTCCTAGATTAGACTGTATCCTCTTCAACCCATTTTCGTAAATATTAAAAGCAGTTTCTTGATTTTGTGTTAGATGATAAAACAAATAATCCCCTCCCATAACAGTAAAAAGCAGTGTAATTCCAATGAAATCACACTGCCTTTTTAACCTTACTTTAATAACGGTTTATAAATCCCATTAGCAGCTTCAGTTCCTCGAATCATTTCATACTTCATTTCACTAGCACCAGCTAGTTGAGATGCATATTCTTTCTTCGCTTGGACTACAGGATCATCAAATTTGTTATCCTGCTTAACCTCTATAATAACCCATGTGCCATTTTTCTTTTGTACTAAGAAATCGGGGAAATACCTTCTCACTGTATGAGAGTCTGGGTCAATATAGTGAATGAAGAACTCCGATTGACCATGTGTAAGCATACCAGTAAAATATACTTTTTCAACTTCGTCACTCTTCAACAAGTTCATGAAAAGTATCCGTTCAGGTCTTGAGTCAAAACAATAAGTATCCACATGGAAACTTTTGGCTGCATATTTATTTACTTCAGGATCTGAAACATTTAATACTAATTCTGGTTTCGCAGTGACAGAATAATACCCCTCTTTTGGCTCTTTTACAAGTTCAATCTTTTCTTCAACTTTTCTTTCATATGCTTCAAGCTCAAAAAGCTCTTTAAACAATTGTGGGATGACCCAATCATAAAGAAGTTCATTATACTCGTTTACCGCATTTAAAATTCCTCCCATACCTTCTTGAGTGTTCTTAAGAATTTTATCAATTTCTAAACACGAGCGGTTTAGGTATCTAGCTATTTCTGCGGTAAGAGTAATAGAACTGAATTGGCGCTTTTCTCTTTGTTCCGTAAGATCTTCAACCACTGTTGTTCTTTTTGTAAATACATCTTTTGAGTCAAGTCCTCGTTTAACGGTATGAATTAACCTGTACTTACTAGTATCAACTGAATCAATTTTTAAATTAATACCTTGTGGTGGATTTTTTTCTACAAGGTTGTGAAGTTTATGAATCCTTTTTAAATTCACTTTTACGGCAGGCGGTAATACCCTAACTTCATAAGTCTGTTTTCCATTATTATTCCCCTTTAAGTCCTCAGTACTTAAACGGAAATTTTGTTCTAATTCATCTTCTAAGATATTCAAATTCTCTTTTGATAAATAGACATTTGCCGTTTCTTGGATATCTCCAATTGCCCGCATACAACGCATAGTTGCTTGAAGAACAAATACTTTAGACTTTGGCTTTCTATATAATGCAACTCCAAATAAAGAACGACAATTCCAACCTTCACGACCTTTATTTACAAGTAGAATAAATTGCTTCTCAGATTTCTTTGTATCTAAACGATTAAATTCACGTATTTCGTCATTTGTAGTATGTTTTGGATCCCCTACGTTTACAAGAATTCGATCCAGCGGGATGTTTAACTCTGCCAAAATTTTCTCCACAGCTGGTTGCAATTCTTCAGTAAGTTCATCAATTGTTGAAGCAAAAAATGCCATTTTAGGGAGCATACCTTCATAGCGTTTATCTTTGTACTTTTCCCAAAAATCTCTGATTGCAATTCTCACAAATTCCATTGTCTTTGGATTTGTATAATCATGTAAGTCAACTTTTTTTAGATACTTATTATTTATTGCATCCTTAAGACCATATGCATAAACCACCTCAGGCAACACTTTCTTTCCTATATAAGGTGTTCCAGTGAAATTATAACACGCAACAACACGTGTTCCTGATCTATGCAGATTCGATGCCAGTTGATTTATAGTTAATCGCAAGCTATTATTCGCCTTTTTTGTCCCCATATCCTTTGCAAGTTGATCACCGAAAGAATGATGGGCTTCATCAACGAATATTCCAAGCTGCTGCAATCTAGTAAGTTTTATATACCTTTGATTTACAGTTAATTCTGCTTCATCTTCTGGTGAGTCAAACTCGTATAAGTCAGCAAATTCATCATAAACAGTACCAGATTCAAAATCATCTAGAGAAAACATTTTGTCTAAAGAACTCTGTTCTTTATGTTTTCTTTTAAGAATTATTTTTTGACTGTTTGAAATTATTAGATTAAACATTGAATTATCAAAAGTATTAAGAGTTGTTCCTGCATCTTCAAGAAAATGTACTTGAAGATGACTGTTCAATAAGTTAACGTATTCAGGCGGGACTACTTTAGACTTATCAAAGGTATATATTTCTTTTAATGCCTCAAGTACAGTTTTATCTGGAGCAAAAACCAAAGCATTATGGCAATATCTTTTATCTTTTGGAAACTTATTTGCAAGAATGAATTCATAAAAAATACAAGTTGCCATTAATATTGTTTTTCCAGTTCCCATTGTTAAAGCAAATATATAGTTTGGGTACAATTGGGCATTATTCTTCATTTTATTAAATACAGATTTATATTCATCCTCATTAAGCGTCCCAAATAGGTCCATCTGCTCTCCTTCTAGACCAACGTCCAGTCGATTAGCAAACCGATCCTTTTTTTTGTACCAATCATCAAAAATTTGATGCACAGGTTCATTTTGTAAAAATTCTTTTAGAAAAATATACATTTCTAGTGCTTCGTATTGGGGAGCTCTTAAAAAGGAATTAGGATTTTCAGGGTTATTGAAATCCAAAAACTTCTTGGATAAATCTCTGTAATGGTTACGAATTGTTCCCCGCTTATCAATATAGAACAGTCTAAGATACTTATAAAAAGCAAAGTCTAAATCAATTTGGGCTTGTTTAGGCATTTTTTATACTCACCTCTAGAGTCTCAGACAAAAGGTCCGTAATTTTTATCCTAATGGTACCTGCATCTTCAGGAACTTCGTATTTCCCAATAACAAACTCGTTTTTCCCTGGGATGTCAACAATTGTCGGCTCAAAGACAACCCCATCATAATTCCAATCAATTAATATGGATTCAACTAATTCCCTCCAATCCTCAACATCTTCTTGAAGTAAACTTAATTTCTGCAATAAGTTCATAGGGAAAAATTCTTCAACCACAAGATGTGAGTCTTTTATAACAATTTCAGCCTCTGAATCTCTTTTAAATTCAAGTTTTGATTTATGCCGTAATATATCGACAACCTCTATGTCGAGTTTATAGTCAACTTCATTTTGAAGAGCTGCAGCTAGATCAGGTTCATGCCCCATACATATTAAAGAAAGTTTTTCTACTGGTTGGTTTGGGTGCTCATCTTTTCTCTTTTCAAAAGTTTTATAATCAAAACCTGTAATTAAGTCATTTAAATCAGCTTTAGTTGCAACTCGGTTGACAGGCATAATTTTTACCATTCTTCCGTCCTTTTCACCATCGTATATAGTGCTCCTATCAAGCGGTTGGACCTCTAATGCTTCTAGTAGTAAATCACGCGCCTGAACTGGATTTCGGAATACATCATAATGATTAACATTATATACATTAAAGCCTGTATATAATTTATCTACGTAATAATCATTTTCTTCATCATTTACTGTATAAGCGTCAGGCTTTTTTAAGATTTCTTTTCTTGTATTCAATATCCTTTTTGTTGTAGTTCTGATAGCTCCTAGATTAATATCAGCTCCAATGAACTTTCGTCCCAATTTCATTGCTACTGCTTGAGCAGTACCCGAACCCATAAAGCAATCAAAAACAATATCACCTGGTTTAGTTGAGGACAAAATAATACGTTCAATTAAAGCCTCAGGTTTTTGAGTTGGATAACCTTCTCTTTCTTTTGCCACTGGATTAACAGGAGGAATATCATCCCAGACAGAGTCAATAATATCGCCTTTAACTTCGTCTAGGTAGATTATTCTTGCACCTCCTCCTGTTGGATTAACATCGTCACGATACAATCGTCCATTTTCATCTTTTTTGAATCGTTTAATATAATCCTCACCATGCGGTCGATACTGAACGGTCCAATCATAATCAGACGTTTTGGTATAAGAAAGTATAGTGTCATGTTTTTGAGGGAATTTCCTTGTAGTCGAACGCTTGAAACCAAAGTATGACCATATTATCTCATTCCTAATATTATCAGGTCCAAACACCTCATCCAAAATACACCTTAAATAGTGATTCTTATGCCAATCACAATGAACATAGATTGAGCCATCTGGAGCTAATAGCTCTCTCATTAAGATCAATCTTTGATACATAAATTGTAAATAATCATCATTATTCCAAATATCAGTGTACTGTTTCTCTTCAAATGCAGTTTGATCATTTGTTGTTGACTTGCCCTTTACGCTAATTTTCTTTTTATATTCCGCCTTAGAATCAAAGGGAGGATCGATATATATTAACTTAATTTCCCCTCTATAATTTTTCAAAAGGTGGCTCATTACCTGAAGATTATCTCCCCAATAAATCTGGTTAATCCATCCGTCAACTTCTTCTCCATGCTTTTCTTTTAATTGTGCAGGATAGAATTGCGTTGAACGAAAAGGAACTTTCCCTTTCCAATGAAGCATAGGATAACCTTTTATTGGTTCAAACTTATATTTTTCTACCGATTCTACAGGTGCTGTATCTACATTTAAATCTAAAGACTTTTGTTCATCCATATTGAAAATCCTCCCTAATGTTAGTTTTTATTGCCTGTCGCAATAAAAACGCATATCACATTCTTGACATATTTTAACTGGTCTTTCAGTAACAGAAAACTTTTTTCCCTCTATTTTTTCTACAATTTTATCAAAGGTGGATATTGTAGTTTTTATTGATTTTTTATCCTTATTAAAACTCAAATAGGGATTTCCGTCCTTCTCACCAGTATAATAGAGATGAAGTTTTGTAACCTCTTTCCCAATGCGTTCCTCAATTAAATGGGCATATACTTCTAGTTGGCGGCGATAACGGTCAATTTTATCACGTTCTCGAAATAGATCAGGTTTTTTTTCTGATTTAAAATCTACAATTTCAACAGTGTCGTCTTTACCACGTATAAGGTCAATAGTCCCTTTTAAAATATAATTTTCTTTAACCAATGATACATCCACTTCTGCTTCCTGAATATGTTCCCAATTATTTTCATGCCGCTGTGCATATTGCAGAACTTGCTTAAGTGCAACAGCTTGGATTTGTGGCGCCAAATACACCCGCTCTCTCTTAGCCAAACTTGAATAATTCTTATTGAACCAAGTTTCAATTTGTTTTTGAGTTATAAGATGCTCTTCATTTCTTAATGCTCTTTTATGAATATCTTCAATTGTTTGATGGACCACCGTTCCAAACAAAGTAGCACTTTGCCTAACTGGAGAAAACTCAAGCTCTTTAAAAAAACGATATTGAACGGCACAGTTCTCGAATAAGGAAATGTGTGAAGTAAAGGAGTATTCCTTTTTTATATTAACACCTTTTACTCTCTCGAAATCTAATTTGTTTAGATCAAATGTAGATTCTGTCCAATTAGGAACGGTACTGTACAGTGGTTCAAAATATTTTGAGGGTGATTTTTTCTCTCCACGGCTTTTAGGAATATGCTCTTGACAAGATAAGACCAGTAAATTTTGAGCCCGTGAAAAAGCTGTATAGTAAAGCCTCCAAAAATCATATAGTTTTGTTTTTTCAATAGGTTCATATGGTGGTTTATTATAGTACTCATTCTGCAGTAATTCATCCAACTCAGTATACTGCTTTCTTGGACTAGCATTTAAAGATCCCGCAATTACTATAGGAAATTCTAATCCTTTTGATTGATGAATAGTTAAAAAGGAGACACAGCCGCTTGGAGCGTATTCGGATGAATCCTCATATTCATTTATTCCACCCTCGATAAGGAAACGAAAAAATTGATTGAACAAATCTCTTATATTTTTATCAATATAATTACGAGTGAAAACAGAAATATTGTGTAGATATTCAAATTTTGTAAGCAACTGGGAAAAAAGGGCAAGGTTACGCGCTGGTCTACTATCCAGGACCCCTGTAGTGCTAGACTCATTTAGGTATTTACTAAATAAAGGGAATTGTAACAACTCATATAAAAGTCGTGAAAATGCGTAATCCGTATTACTAGTTAAATGTAGGTGGTCCTTAGCTCTATGCCTACACCAGATCAACAACTCTCTATTTTCTGATTTTCTTAGATGACTTGCAAACTCACCAAAACATTCATCATAATAGTCCCACACTTTTAGTGAAGCACTAGCATTCCATTTTCTTACTGACTGAAATTGTGGAAATAAGAATATTAAGGCACCCAACATTAATTTGGTTTCTTCGCGATCAAAAAACATGTTTGATCTGGGTGAATAAACGGGTATACCATTATTCTCTAAGAACGTAGCTAGACCTACAACCCTTCTGCTTTTTACTGATTTAAACAAGAAAGCAACTTGGTTCCAATCACTTAATTTCCCTGACGATTTTAAGCTATTCAGAAATCGAAGGGTCTCACCATGCCAATTATCATGTGAATCTTGTCCTGAGACTCTAATAACCGTTGCAGTATCACAAAAATCATCTTCTCTTGGTTGGATTACTTTTTGAAAACGAAAATTATTACCTCTATCCGACCAATCATTCAAATTCATCCATTCATTATAAAAATTAATTATCTTAGGATGAGAGCGGTAATTTGTTGTTAATTCTATTTGTTGACACATCCCAGTAGGGAACTTAGAAGGGAATTCTAGTATATTTCTAATGGAGGCACCTCTAAACCTATAGAGCCCCTGGTCATCGTCCCCCACTACACAAATATTATTTGTACTTCCTGTAAGAATAAATAGGATTTGCTCTTGAATCGTATTTGTATCTTGATATTCATCAACCATTAAATACTTTATTTTGCTTTGTAATGAATCAACAATTTCTGGGTTATTTTCTAACAATTTTAGAGTCTCTATTTGAATTGTTGAAAAATCAAGTACATTTTCTTCTAGTAACAGATCATGATAAAGACCAACACACTCCCCTAATGCCTTGACTTTTATATCATGTGAGGAGGATAAAGTATCGGAAGAGATACATTCTTCTCCCACTTTGTTAACCCATTTCATTAAGGACTCTGCTCGTTCCCAACGTGGTACCTCTGTTGGTTCACCTATGATTGTTTCAACGTTTGGAGTAGTTTCAAATTTAGAGATATTTTGGTATAAAAAATACTGCTGGTCAAATTGATCCATTAGTCTATAATTTGACTTAAGTCTAGTGAAATCTCTGTATTCTTCTAAAATTCTTAAAAAAATTGAATGTAAAGTTCCAATATACATCTCGTTAAGGTTAACATTTACACCTAATTCAATTAATCTATTTGAGACTCGGGTTACTAACTCTTGTGCAGCTTTTTCTGTGAATGTAGCAACTAAAATATTTTCCGTAGGAATTTTCTTTTCAGTGATTAAATAACATATCCTTTCGACAATGGTAAAAGTTTTACCAGACCCAGGACCCGCAATAATCAAAAGAGGTCCTTCTGTTGTTTTTACTACTTTCAACTGTTGATCGTTCAATTGGTTAGATATTGTTTCCGCACTTTTTTTATCATTTGACATTACGGAGACCTCCAATTTATTTCTCGTACACTCATAGGTTCCCTTTTTTTGACGTCACTTCATTCCTTTTGCTCTTGCTCATTTTTCATACCAATGTTTAAGTTATCAAGAATTGCTTGATTAAAAGTATAGACGTACAAAGGTTCATCATGTTTCCATGAATGAGCCCCCTCATTATAATCTTGTAAAAAGTTAGGAGTAGTTGAAGTAATACCTAATACATAACCTTTTGTTTCTTCATTATGAAACTTCGACCAAGCGGGACTAAACCCATCTAAAATAATGAGATCGAAAGTTTCATTTGAAATTTGATTAACTTCATTTATTACACCTATCCAGACTCCGTTATCACTTTTAACATTATCAAGTTTTATTGAATAACACGGAAAATTAATACTCTTTTCTTTAAAAGCCTGTCGAAACTGTTCTGCTAAGATCCTCCGATCCGCTAAATACAGAACCCTTTTTACCTGTTTTAGTTCAATAAGTCTTCTAATCAAAGCGGTAATGATACTTGTTTTCCCAGCCCCTGTTGCTAACTGAACTACCCCCCTTTTGTCTCCACGAATAAACGACTTATAAACCTTTTCCACACACTCAATTTGATGTTTGAAACGTAATGTTTCTTTCTCTAGTTCATCTATTCTATTAGCAGAGATCTTTTGTTCAATAAACTCAACAATAAGTTGTTGTTGTTCAAGACTTGGGACGGGAATTGTTAATTCCTTCAGAAAATTTGCCTGTAGAACTAAACCAGTTGCATAAGTGCTAAATTGTTGCTTTGCCCATTTAGTTTTTAAAAAGTAAGCCAAAAACTTTGGCAAGATCTCCCCTTCTTTAAGTCTTAAGATAGCCAAATTATGATTTGCCACCGCACCATCTAATTCCTGCTGTACTAAAGCACTCCTACCAAAATTACCAATCCTCGAAATTAAAATATTATCTCTTACTAAGATTGCTTTTGAAAGTTTCTCCTCAACTGATTCATCGACAATATAGACAAGTTCTTCGTTTAGAACATAAAGGCTTTCATCATCTAAATCCTGTACACGGATATATGGAAGTCCCCCTTTTTTTTCGCTCTTAGCGGAAATTGGTATACCGATTTGCAACTCTCCCAAATCACCAACTCTATATGTCGGAACATCCCATAATACTTTACGAGTAGAGTGATTAATATGGTATTTTACATCCCAACGGTCAACCAAATTCTCATAAGGTAAAGTAAGGTATGAGCTTTGAGTATACTCTTCATCTATAATCTCAGCCTCTAATAATTCCTTTACAAATATATCTTCAACAATTTCCTTAAGTGACCTACTTTCAATCCCACGTTTTCTCCATTCCCCATAAAGCTCTTTTGCCGTTTTTTCCATATACATTGGAACTTTATTTAGTGGTAAGGAATAGTTTTTTAATTCTTTTATTCCTAAAGTCGGGGTTGTTGTCCCTCTTGCCATCAAACTGAATTCTTGTCGGACATCATTATCTTTTAGTAACAGATAAATATATTCAGAGCTTATTTTTTTGGGTGTAAGGACAACAAAAGTATTCGATACAACACATCCATCAAGACTTGAAGGGACAATTGCTATAATCCCACGTTCTGGTCTAACAATTGATAGAAGTATATCACCTGTTCGACCTATCAGTTTTGCACGAGTTGGAAGATCAGCACCTTTGATGAATGTTGGAAGAATACCTCCAGTTTCTAATTCTATTGATTTTATTTCAATGTAAGGATAGTCCCTATGGTGATCTATATTTTGGGTATTAATACGTTCTTTGTTAAATGTCACAAGATTATTCAGTGGTGTTCGCTCTTCTTCTTGATTATTTTCAAACATTAGATTTTCAACTGTCCAACTGTCCGTTCTATCCAAAAATTTATAAGGAACAAGATAATGATTTCTCACACTTCCTCAACCTCTTTACGTCGCCAATTATGGAAATTCTTGATTATGTCAGGAATATCTTCCACACTCTTTGGATTTCCCAAAAATAATTCCTTAGCAGTTTCTGTAACTTCCTTCTTTTTACGTAAAATAAGAATACTTACTTTCACACTAGCAAACGGCTTCATTGTATGTGCAGGAAGGCTGATAATTCCTTCAACAATTGCAAACTCTTTTATCATTTCTCTAATAAAACCACTTGAACCAGAGGAAAATAGCGTTCCTTCAGGAACTAGAGTAACAATATATCCCCCTGGTCTCGCTAAGATTAATCCTTGTTCAATCATTAAATCAGAAATTCTTACATTGAGAGAACGGTTTCTAAGTTCAAACTTATTGTACTCAACATTGTCTCTCGTCTTACCACCAAGTGGGGGATCAATTACTACTAATGAATATTCCCCTTCGTGTTCAATTCCTTCAAGTAATAAAGAGTCAGCACATACATACTTTAAATGTCTAAAACCACTAATAATAGAAATAACTTGGGAAATCATGCAAACTTCTGAAACAATTTCATATCCCTCAAAGGACTTAACATCAATCAAATCATTTGCATATATATCAAAAGAAATAGATGAATAACCCACTGCTAAATCTATTGCCTTCTCTCCACTAACATTAAGTCCACCAATAATGTCTTTGAAAGTATTACGGATGTGTTGCGGTGAAACATATTCTCCGTTTCTACCTTCTCTAGCTAATAAATCATGTATAAGTGATAGTACTGCTTCACTTAATGACCGATGGAATGGTGGGATTTCAATCAACTGCGTGATCCATTGTTCAATTGTAATTGGCAATTCTTCAATTGATAGACCTTCTCCTAAACCAAAAAAGGTTATTGCTTGATAAAAAAGGTCTCTATATTGCCTTTCCGTTTCTATTTTAAGCCATTCAGAAATATCATGTTCCTCCGATTCCTCTAAAAAAGCTCTAATTAACAAACCTGAGGAGAAAAAGGCTAATGCCTTCGGTAAACTAATAAGTTTACCTTTATTACCATCTAATATTAACCCTAACGAGTAGCTTAATTTATTCTTTATCTCTTTACCATCTTCTATATATCTCGATTTACTTTCAAATGTTGGCGCTTCTAGTATTGGAAGTAACGTTTTACCATCAAACCAATATTTATCTTTATTTATGACTAACAAAACATAAGGACAATCCAGCACCTTTGCATATTCATATAATTGCTGCTGTATTGTTGGATCAGGTTTAGTCTTTACTTCAACTACTACTTTTGGAACAGATTTCCCATTTTCATCAATAATAAATCCAACAAAGTCTGCACGTGCCCTTCGATTTCTTATGTTTATATCAACTTTCGCTCTTACACTCGCACAACCAATATCATGTAAATATTGAATAATATTATTTTCATTTTCATTTACCGCAATTTTTCCACTAGGCATAAAGTTTTTCTCCCTTATTGATTTGCTCAAATTTTGGGTTATATGTTTTTAATTTCTGTAAATACAAACTCATTTTTTCACTGGATTTACCCTTTTCAAAAGTCGTTTTATCAATTTGCTCAATAAAGGCAACCCCACTAGATTTTACACCTGGCATATTTGAGACCAAATCCATCGCATCAATGATTGTATAATGAGACTCTGTGCGTATATATCTTGCCACGCTTACTTCATTTCTTCTTCCTACGTGTCCATATCGACATATCACTTTCCAATACCTACAACTCATTATTACCACCCTCTCATTTTACGATTAAGTTTTTTGGCGATCCGATCCATAATTAATATCTTGGTGTGTTTTTTATGATAATTTATTTATACACCAATCACAAAATAAAAGTCAACTAATTCGCGATTTTATTTAAACAAAACATCATGGTGTGTTATTCACCTTAACAGTTTTTGACGGAATTACTATCCTCTACTTCAATAATGATTTCACAACTTGCAAAATAACACACCAAAACATTATGTAAATTTATATTATAAAGAAGGGATATATTTCTAAACAACCACCGCAATATATCTTTTGATAAAAAACTCACCCCAGTCACTCCTTTAAACAATATAAAGAAGGACAAATCAGTTTAATTGATTGTCCCCCTCCTTACTTGTTTTAACCATTTTTTCTTCTTTCGCACTTACATTGTTCTTCTCTTCCAATTTTTTTGGATCTCCAGAAACACAGGGACGGTTCGAGACTACTGAAAAGTGCACTTTTTTTAGGGACATTTGCTCTATTCCCTTGTCCTAACAATACTAAAGAAGAATCTTTTCACCCTCATCCATTCCCTCCGCCTTCTCAAAAACTCCCTTCGCCACAGCCAAATCAAAATGTGCCGCTCCAACTGATTTGAAAATAGTAATATCCTCAACCTCACGTTCCACCTGACTCACATGAAGTTCAGCCAATGTACCAGAAAGCTGTTCAAATGACCACTTCCCACGTTCCACTGCATCAATGAATTCCCCAGCTTCGGCTTTCATTCCCTCGTAATCATCCCCATAGATCAACGCTGCTCTTTCAATCGCACCTAACGGGATTTCACGCATTTCGGGTAAGTAACTGCCCACGCCTATGATATGGGTCCCTGCTTTTACATAATCCGCATCGAATACTTCTTCAGTTGACCGGGTTGCGCAGCAAATGACGTCGGACTGGGCGACGGCTTCGTTCCGGTCGACTCCGGTATGTATCTTAGCGGTAATACCTGCCTCTTTGAGCTTTTCACCGAATGTGTATGTTTTATCGATAGAACGGTTGATTAAATAGATGTCTTGAATCGGCAGCACGTTCACGATTCCCAGCACTTGCTCGAACGCCATTCCGCCTGTGCCGATGACGGTCAGGACTTGGCTGTCGGGCCTGGCGAGGTGGCGGGCTGAGATGGCACTTAATGCGCCGGTTCTCAATCGTGTCAGGTAAGAAGCGGACAGTAGGCTTATATGTCTTCCTGTTTGAAGTTCTGTGAGTAAGATGGCTCCTTGTGTGGTCGGAAGATCGGCTGAGCTGTTATCAGGAAAAATCGAGACAATTTTGGTCGCTGCCATGGATGTTCCATCCGAGCTTGGCATATAGAGTACTGATCCTTTGCGTTCGGGGACATTCAGTACCGTCCGATGAGGGTTTTCAACACGCCCTTCGTGTATGGCCACCAACATGGCTTCGACATCTCGAATGGCGTCTTCGATTTTATAGATGGATTGGATTAGTTGTTCGTTCAGTATAAGCATATAGAATCTCTCCTCCTTATGTAAAAACTCGGCCAAATTATTTGGCCGAGCTCATTTTACCAGTGATCACTGTTGGTTCAACGCGGCTTTTCACTGCCCAGATGGCAATCAGTGATACCACAGCAGTGAACATGATGTAGAGTGCAACTGGGACGTAGGAATTATCGAATGCTGCGAGCAGTGCAGTGGCAACGAGCGGTGCTGTACCGCCAGCGACTGCGGCCCCGATTTGATAACCTAGTGAAACCCCAGTATAGCGAACCTTTGCATCAAAGATTTCCGAGAACATGGTTCCAAGTACTGCTGTAATCGGAGCCCAAATGATTCCCAGGCCGATGATCGTGGCCAAAACCAGCATGAGTACACTGCCTTGGTGAATCATCCAGAAGTATGGGAAAGCGAAAGCCATCATGGCTACTGTACCGACGGTATACATTTTCTTGCGGCCCACGCGGTCTGATAGACTTCCCATGATTGGGATCAGGATCGTCGTAATGACAGTTGAAACCATGACCGAACCTAACACAGCGGAGCGGCTGAATCCTAGAGTGCTTGTCGCGTACGAAACAATGAACGTACTGAAAATATAGAATGGAGCTGTCTCCACCACTTTCGCACCGATGGTGATCAGCACTTCTTTCCAGTAATAGCGAAGGGTATCGGCGATTGGCAGCTTTGGAATCTCGCCTTTTGCCTGAACTTCCTTGAATTCTGGTGTCTCATCGATTCCTTTTCGGATCCATAAACCAAAGACCACGAGCAATGCACTGAAGATGAACGGCACGCGCCAGCCCCATGACATGAATTGCTGCTCAGGCAATAAGCTCATGAGCCAAAGAGCGAGTGTACCCATCACCATTCCTATTGTCACACCCATTTGCGGAATGGAACCGAAGAAACCTCTGCGTTCTGCTGGAGCATACTCAGTTGCAAGCAATAGAGCTCCTCCCCACTCCCCGCCGATTCCAAGCCCCTGGATCAGACGAAGTGTAATTAAAATGATTGGTGCAGCTACACCAATAGCTTGATATGTAGGCAAGATACCCATTGCGAATGTTGCAGCACCCATCAAGCTCAGTGTTAAAACGAGCGTCTTTTTCCGGCCGATTCGATCTCCGATATGACTAAAAATGATTCCTCCGAATGGACGGATAAAAAACGAAAGCGCAAACGATGCATAAGCTAAAAGCAAGCCTACTGTTGGATCCTCGTTGACAAAGAATAATTGGTTAAATACAAGTGCGGCCATCGTTCCATATAGAAAATAGTCAAACCATTCAATGGAACTGCCAACAAGGCTGGCAATCAATACGCGATAAGTTGTTTTCTTATCTAACTGTTGCATTTTCTCTTCCTCCTTTTTTAAAATTGAAGTGGCACTTCAATAATTAGATTTTAGATAATGGTTAATATTCTGTCAACTTTGTTCAAATTGACACAATCTTCTTCTAAGTTAAAAATGGTAAATAGGAAGGTGGGAGTTTTATGATCGGTGTACGACTGAAAGAAATCCGTAAAAAGAAAAAAATGACTCTGAAAGAACTTGCAGAAGGAGCCGGTGTATCCATAAGCTTTCTTTCACAAGTCGAACGCGGAAAGTCCAGCGTAACATTAGAGTCCCTTCGAAAAATATCCGAAGTTCTAGGCGTCAATCCAAGTACCTTTTTCCCAAGTAATAATGAACCTGTGAGTGAATCTTCATTCCACTATAGAGACCTAACACAGCAAATCCCAAATCCAGACTTTCATCCAATACTCGTCACTCTCCCAGCAAACCAAAGTGACGGACAACCCTTTTCACACAGCGGACATGAATTTGTCTATGTAATAGAAGGAACTTTGACACTGCAGGTAGGTACCAAGATGATTGAACTCCAACAAGGGGAGTCCTGGTTCTTCTCAGCCAGCGAAACGCATTATTGGTACAACCATACAGATCAGACGATCAGATTCCTCGTCGTCTCATCCAGATAAACACACGGATGGTGCCGTCCCACTCGGTAGTTAATAAAAAAAGCGTTGTAAGGAATCATTCTTGCAGTTTTGGGGACATGATCACCGTCCCACATCAAAGGATTTAAAATCATCACCAGTAATCTTTACTATTGTTATGTAAATAAAAAATGGTTTCCTCGTCTGGAAACCATTTTTGTAGTGGACCATATGGTAATACCAATTCGTTTTCTCTTTTACGTTAGGAAGCTAAACAATT
Organism: Mesobacillus jeotgali; assembly: GCF_002874535.1. Lineage (GTDB taxonomy): Bacteria > Bacillota > Bacilli > Bacillales > Cytobacillaceae > Mesobacillus > Mesobacillus jeotgali. Next base: position 314,404 of record NZ_CP025025.1, on the reverse strand, counting down.
ACTATTCACTGTCTTAGTAGATGCAAAAAATTCTTAAAGATAGAGGTGAGATTGATTGTTTTTCTTCTAGAAATAATGACTTAAATAATATCTTGTATACCTAAAACAATGAAAGCCCTACCTCTCTTTCATCCTTACGGCTCCTAGTCCGTGCCAGTGTGAATCAGGATTGCAAAAATCAAGTGACTATTTTATCGAGTTTTTGATGAAACTTCAAACGTTCGCAAAGGAAATTCAAGTAATAAAAATGGATTAGATTGTAGAAAAAAACAAAAGAGGTTCATGCTCTACAGGTGAGTTGGAGAAGTTGAATGTCTTGGAAAAGAATATTTTCGGGAAATGTATGAAAGAAACCTTAACAGAAACTTTTTATTTGATGATCAGTAATCCCTTTAATTAATCCCAGTTCACTAATCAAAAATTTATGTGCGTTATCTAACATTTGTTTTTCGCTTGTATTAAGCACTTTTTCTTTCTGTATACGCAGTAAATCACGTACAACTTCCGTACATTCTTGTATGTTACCTGTTTTCATTTTGTCCGCGTTCAGTTTATACCTTTGTTTCCACGGCAGTAATCGATCAGATTCTCCATGTTGAAAAATGTTAATGATGTGTTTTAATGCACTTATGTCAGTAACAGGTCGTATATTTGAATTCAATATTTTACCCGCAGGAATCATGACTTGCATATTACCGATTAACATTTTTATGACATAATACTGTTGTTTTTCCCCTGAGATTTCCTTTTCTTCTATAGCTTTAATAATACCTACTCCGTGCATTGGATAAACAATCGTATCGTCAATTTGAAACAAATAATCCACCTCCATATATGGTAGCCTTCTTAACCTTAACACATATATTATTTTTTATCAAATTTTTAATAATATCATAAATTTATTTTTAGTGTCAACTACTTTTTCTTTAAAATTAGAAAAAATAAAAACCATAGAAATCGCGAGACACCGGGACGGTTCTCAAGTATCATTCGGGAACCAAAATAGTAAAAAGAACCCTAATGAATCTTGGTTAAGACTTGCCATACAAAGATAAAAATTTGCCGGAGATTACATGTAAAATTCTTACCATTCACGAAGCGCCGGAACCGTCCCCCTTGTCGCATAATGATAAGATGGTGCTATACGAACTATCTTTTTGAAATGAGGTATGCCATTTGCTAGTATTCGAAACCGAACGTCTGAAAGTCCGCTGGCTAGAAGTCAGTGATCAAGAGTTTATTTTTAAATTGCTGAATGAACCAGGATGGTTGCAATATATTGGAGATAAAGGCATTCGGTCGCTTGAGGATGCTAAGAATTATATTTTGACCGGGCCAAGAAAAATGTATGAACGAGTGGGGTTCGGGCTTTTTGTGGTTGAACTAAAAGAGAGCCAGCTGCCGGTTGGTTTATGCGGTTTGATTAAACGGGATGGACTGGAGGATGTCGATATTGGATACGCCTTTCTTTCAGAACATCAATCAAGAGGATATGCCTTTGAATCTGCAAAAGGAACATTGGAATATGCCCGAAAATTAGGTTTGGATCTAATCGTTGCCATTACAACCAAAGACAATGCTTCCTCCTCTAAACTCCTTGAAAAGCTTGGTATGAGTTTTGAAGGATACGTGACTCTTCCTCAAGGCGATGAGGAGCTTAAGCTTTACGCCATTAACATAGCAAAATAATGGGTTCAGAAGCAAAGGGATCTTTTGCTTCCAAAATCACCAAAAAGGAGTAAAAGGTCCGTCACCCTTCCTCCCTGTTTGCTGTGCTTGCTCCTCTTTCTGCACAAGATTAGCTCAAGTTGTCTTATGTGATCCTACCCATGCATCGGTATCATATCCCCTCACTTGCCAGTAGCCTTCGTGGACTAGTATAAGGATAATATTTTTGAAGTTTTTTGCTCCGCTGAGAGGATCTGTCACCCCCGCTACACTAAACCTCCATCCTCCACGCCGACACCGCGAGCCAGCGTTCATACCGTTCATATTCTGGCATGATTTTTCCGACAAGCCGCCAAAATGAACGGTCGTGATTCATATGGACCATATGGCACATTTCATGGACGACAACATAATCAATCACTTCCATTGGTGCCATGGATAGCTTCCAATTGAATGTCAAATTCCTCATGGAATCACACGTTCCCCAGTTCGTCTTACTGTCCGTGATTCGAATTGAGCGCGGCTTTATTTTAAATTCCCTTTGATGAAATTTAATCCGTTTTTCGACTAATGCCTTGCACTGCTGATAGTAAAACCGCTTCAAAGCCTGTTTGATGCTCTCTTCATTTTGCTCTTTCACGTATACGTGGAGCTTGTCAGCCTCGAACACGGCATTGTCTTTTTCGATATCTTCACCCTGTGAAATCAGAATGTGATAGAGCCTGCCCAAATATAGAAATTGTCCGCCTGGTCCGTACTCTTTTTCCCTACCGGCTGAGGCCCGCTCTTTCATTTCCTTCGCCATCTGCAGGACCAAGTCCCATTGGCCTTCTAGGATTTGAAGCACACTTGCATCTGAGGTCCCCTTAGGAGCGTGGACTTCGACATGGCCGTACAAATCGATATATATGCCGATTGTTTTCCGATTTTTATAAATCACATCATACCGTATTGTTTCACCAAAAAAAGTATGAAGCATGTCATCACCTGCATTTTAATCTATAAATACTCCCCAGCCATCAGAATGGCCGCCGTAAAGCTTGCTTATTTTATCCAGCTTTTCCTGCACTTTTTTTAATTCGCTATGGTTAAGGAGCATCCTTTTCGAGCAACTGCAAGCCCACTCGTCTGTCTCATCATCCTGCTCGAGTAAGCCATGAAAGCCTTCTTCCTTCAATACGGGCAGAAGCTTCTCGCCAGTTGCCTTATCCGGCACTGCGATAAAAAACTCGACTGGCTGCGGCTTTTTAAAACTGACACCTTCATTAAACAAACTGCGCAATGCTTCTCCATCTGCGTCGTTTGGAAATTTCATCATCCATTCCTCCATTTGTGTGCCTTCTATGTTGTCATTATCATGCACTTGCTAAATTTCTGCTAATCATTTGATTATGAGATTGTTGTGTTATAATGTAAATAACCTTTTGCTTTAAATTTTTTACTTTACCGGTACCATGCCCTACTCGTTCGTTGAGTAGGGTTTTTTGTTGCTGTTTTTTTAAAAATAAAAAAACAGACCCTTTTGGAGTCTGTTTCGGTATGCTATATCAAAATTAAGCTTTTTGAACGTTAGCAGCTTGAGGTCCACGTGCACCTTGCTCAACGTCGAAAGTAACTTTTTGACCTTCGTCTAATGATTTGAAGCCTTCAGATTGGATTGCAGAGAAATGAACGAATACATCTTCTCCACCTTCGCGCTCGATGAATCCGAAACCTTTTTCTGCGTTAAACCATTTAACTGTACCTTGTTCCATGTTTGTTGCCTCCTAGTGCTAATGCACATTGTATTACTATCCTTGCCCAAAGTGATCATTAGAACGAAGAGTCGAACTTTACACCGAACAAAAATAATTCTACCTAAGAATAACAAGATTTAGGAAAAATTGCAAGGGACTTTAGTATGGTGACTTCCTCTTAAAAACAATCACAAAAAAAGGAGCAAAAGGTCCGTCACCCTTGCTCCCGGCCTGCTGCGTTTTTTGTACTCACTCTATCTTTCTATGTTGTCTCTGATGTTCCTACCCATGCATCGGTATCATATCCCCTCACTTGCCAGTAGCCTTCGTGCACATGATCGATCGCTTCGATTCTGACAAGCCATTTCACAGATTTATAGGCATACATCTTGGGAACAATCAGCCGGACGGGGCCGCCATAGTCTGACGGGATCAGCTCTCCATCCATAAGCACAGCGACCATGACATCATCTAAGGCTGCCTGTTCAAGGGATAATGAGTCAGTATAGACACCGTCGCCCGAGTAAAATTTCAGATGGGAGGCGTTCTCTTTCAGCTTTACCTTCTTCATGAGATCTTTCAGCAGGATGCCTTCATACGTGACATGAAGCACGGACCATCCCGTAACGCAGTGAAAATCACTGACCTGGACTGTCCTCTTCAATTTGACGAATTCTTCCCATGACAACGACACTGGTTCATCAACCAGTCCATCAATCGTAAAATTCCAATTTTCATTCGTAAAAACCGGCGTCTCCGTTACTGTATAAATCCTGAATTTCCCTTCATACCCTCCACCAATGGGAGGGGACGATTGTGTGGCGGGAATCGGCAGGGGCAAAAGCTCATTTGTGCTGTTCAGCGCCACCTCCTGCAGTGTCGATCCCCCATCATCCATCACTTGTTTTAGCCATTTATAAATAGATGGACCCAAAATGATCGCAAGCAAAGTGACAATGCCGTACTTGAAAAATCCTCTGCGGCTGAAGGCATATAGTTCTTTCTTTTTTTCTTGCAGTTGATCTGATCTTTTCCGAAACCATCCTGACCTAGTCACGGAGTGGAAAAGGAGGACCGGCAGACCAATCCAGGTGAATACATCATGTACAAACAATGAAGCTTGAACGAGTTCTTCTGGAAGACTCCTTTGAAAAGTCAGAACCGTACCGCTAATAATCCAGCCAATGATCAATCCAATAACAATTGCAAGATTCCGTTTCTTTCCTTGTTGTTTTTTTATGACTTTGTAATGGAAAGCAAAATAGCGGAAATAAAGCAGAAGGAAGGCAACAGTTGCAAAACCGATCCAAATATGAGCATCCTTCAACATGACACGGTATGAAGCCAACGGCCCCCTTAATGAAGGAATGAAAAGCAAGATCCCACTTATGAATAAAAATAAGGTAGCATATCCATTCAGATGATGAAGCTTTTTTAATCTATTCCACATTCCGCGGCACCCACCTCTCGCTTATTCAGAAGCCTGAACCTGAAGCGTCTTCATGTTCTGACAATACTTTTTTACAAACAATACGGACATGATAGATAAATCGCATCAATATCCACATGATACATGCTCCAATAATCTATAATTATAGACTACTAGCAATAATATATTCTAATTTCAATGGGCTAGAATGGGACCGCTGTAAGACATATGGACAATTCAAGATGATGAAAAACAAAATAACAGATGTAATATTGATTGTATCGACAATCTTATTGCACTTATACGGTGCGTTGATGCAGAAGGAATGACGCCCTTTTTTGTTTAATTCCTTAATGAACGAAGCAGGTTAGTGGAAGAGTGCTGTAAAAGTCGAAATAGTAGCATTTATAATGTATGGTAATATTGGTATTCGTGAAAAGGAGGATTATACTTTTGAATATTTTAATTTTAGGTGCAACTGGGCGAGTTGGAAGTCAAATACTAACGTATGCCCTACATGATAGACATCATGTCACTGTATTAGTTCGCACTCCAGAGAAGCTTCAAATAAATAGTGGAAATTTAACCATTAGTCAAGGGAATGTTTTAAATAAAAATGATATAGTACGTGCAATGCATGGGATTGATGTAGTTATTAGTGCATTAAATACGGATGGCACAACCACTCTTTCAGAAAGTATGCCACTAGTTATCAATGCAATGAAAAATGAAGGTATACAACGAATTATCACGGTAGGAACCGCGGGGATCTTACAAAGTAGAACTACGCCAACCGTAATCCGTTATCAGTCAAGTGAATCAAAACGCAAATCAACCCGTGCAGCAGAAGAACATCATAAAGTTTACGATATGCTGAAACAATCAACACTGCATTGGACAATAGTATGTCCTACATATTTGCCAGATGGAGAAAGAGAAGGCCAATATCGAATTGAACGTAATTTTTTGCCAGAAGGTGGTATGAAAATATCAGTTCCAGATACAGCAGAATTTACTTATCGTCAGATAGAAAGTAGCGATTATGTCAAATCACGTGTAGGAATCGCCTACTAATTTTGCTAATTCAGATGCAGAGGGACGTACCTTTTGTTCCTAAAAACAATGACAATAACAGGAGCATAAGGTCCGTTCCCTTACTCCCATTAACGCCTGGTTTTATCAACCAGGCGTCATTTTCAGATGCTCATTCTAATTGTACATATTAACTAACTTTCCCTCCAAAGTCTCAAGCAGCAACACAGGGACGGTTCCGGCGTTTTATAAATTGTTAAAATTTTCTATTCACTTAAACGGAAGAAACGTCCCCACGTTTCATATGTCCCTAATCAAATTTAAAGGGAAGCATAATTTAGCTTCCCTTAGGTTATCTAAGCACTATTCAACTTTTATTTCGACTCTCGCATGGGACAAGAGAACCGTCCCTGAGTCCTTTCTCAACCTCATCCCTAGACGGCAATGCGGAAATAGCACCTCTCTTGGTGGTCGTGAGTGCTCCACTTGCATTGGCAAACCGCAGTATGTCTGCGTGTTCGTCATGCAAAAACTGTATCAGGTTTTCTGATGTCGCCCCGAGTTCAAGCAGTTTATACAGGAAGCCCCCGATGAAGGCGTCTCCTGCGCCGGTGGTGTCTTCAACTTTAACCGTAAATCCGTTTGATCCATATTTTTCTTTTCCGACATACAAGTCGGCTCCGTTGGCTCCTTTGGTGAAAACGACCGCCTGGACACTGCCCTGAAATAAGGATTGGATCGCTTCTTGCTCATCATGGATGCCTGTTATGAACTCGAGTTCTTCATCGGAAATCTTCACGATATGGGCACTTGGGAGGAACTCAAGAATCGCACTGCGGCAAGCTTCTGCGCTGTCCCAGAGCGGCAGCCTGACATTTGGATCAAAGCTGATGATTCCGCCCTGCTCCTTCATGCTGTTAATGGCTTTCCGGTGTGTTTGCTTCATCGGACTCTCGACAAGGTCGACTGAGCAAAAATGGAGGATATCGCCTCTTCCAAATGAAGAGGCATCAAGTTCTGTTTCTTCCAGCAGCAAGTCTGCAGATGGCTTGCGGTAAAAGGAGAAATCGCGTTCGCCATCTTCTCTAAGAGAAACGAAGGCAAGTCCGGTATTGGCTTGCTTCGTCCTAACGATCATATCCGTCCTGACGCCAGCCTCCTCCAATTGTTCGATCAAAAAGTCGGCAAAAGCATCCTCACCTACCTTCGTGATCATCGAAGCTGCCTGGCCATACCTGGCTACCGCGGCCGACACATTCGCCGGTGCACCTCCAGGCATTCGCTCAAAGGTCACGACATCCTTCAGTGCCTTTCCTTTTTGCTGCGGTATGAAATCTATCAAAACCTCACCGATTGAATACAGCATGCCCATTGGCTTCACTTCCTTTTCCCATCTTAGCTTGATAATCCCATTTTACCGCCTCGAACCGGGCACTTCCCTCTTTTGCGAAAAAGCGGATCCCGTCGCTGCCCTCTCCAGGAAAAATGCGGCAGGTAAAAACTTCTTCGCCGTCATTCACAAACAGCTCGACAGAAGAAACATCCACAAACAGATGGAACTTGATCTTGCCTGATGCCACCTTGCATTTGCGAGTCGTACCATACTTCTCTGCAAAAGCTTCACCAGATTCACTTCGATCTACCACCACTTTTTGTGCTGAGGCATCATAGGAAATCACTGTTCTCTCGTTCTCACCCGTCCTGATTTCTACCCCGAACTCGGAAGCATCGACATTATCAAACTCACTAATCATTTCATACGTAACTCCATTAAATCCTTCAAACGTCCGTGTCTCATCCCTCAGGAGACCCGCTGCCCTTTCTTCCTTCCCACGCAAAATCGCTAGCTCGTTAACCGGCTGCTGGATTAGTTTACTTCCTTTGACAGTCAGCTCGCGCGGAATCGTCAAGCAATGAGCCCAGCCATGTGCATCCGTAGGATACTCGATCTCCGGCAAACCCATCCAGCCAACAAGAATCCGTCTTCCGGAAGGATCAATCATTGTTTGCGGAGCGTAAAAATCAAAGCCTCGGTCAAGCTCAGCGAATCCTTCATGCTCGAAAAATCTATCTTCCAGATTCAACGGCTCTCCCAGGAGATAGCCTGATTGATAAATATTTTGATAGGAATCACCCTGCGGTTCAATTCCTTGCGGGGAAAAAATAAGCACTCCGCGTCCATCCTGCTCAAAGTAATCCGGGCATTCCCACATATACCCGAACGATTCCAAATTCGTTTTTAACTCTCCTTCAAACTGCCACTTGATGAAATCGACTGAACTGTATAAAACAACACAGCCTGTTTCCTCTGTCCTTTGCGCCCCGATGACTGACCAGAAGCGGCCGTCTTCCTTCCAGACCTTCGGATCACGAAAATGATCGGTATATCCTTCGGGAACTTCTTCAATGGCTGGCTTCATTTTTGAAATAGCGCCATCCTTCCCCATCACGGCAAGGGCCTGATATGGATGGCGGACCCATTTTTCATCACGCGTGTTCCCTGTATACATTAAATACAACTTTTCGTCATGTTCGATTGCACTGCCAGAATAAGCTCCATGGCTGTCAAAATAGTCTCCAGGCGTGATGCCAACTCCGACATTCTCCCAATGGACAAGGTCCTCAGACTTTGTATGATACCAATATTTCAAGCCATGTACGGGACCGAGCGGAAACCATTGATAAAACAAATGATATTCCCCATTAAAATAAGAAAATCCATTAGGGTCATTTAGTAGCCCCGTTTCCGGCTGGATATGGAAGCTTTGGCGCCACGGACTTGCATCCACTTTATTTTTCAATATTTTCAGATCTTCCTGGCTTACATCTTCCAGCTGGGTATATCTTCTTTCTCTCGTCCAATCCATGCTGTTCTTCCTCCTGATTGAAAACGATAAAGGAGAATCATCCGATTCCCCCTCATCCGTTTTTTTATACTGTGGTGTTTTCGAACCGCCGTTGGTCACCCTTTTATGTTACAACGTTATTCGAATTGCCATTGTTTGCTTTTTTTTATGCTGCAGCGTCTTTCGCCCCGCTGTTAATCATCTTCTTTTGGTCCCTTTTGGCAAGTACGATCGTGACCACGAATGCCACTGCAAACGCAATCCCCATGCCAATGATATATGAAACGATTGAGCCCGGGCTGATGGAAATGATCCCTGGCAAACCAGCTGCACCTAGAGCCACCGCTTTTACCTTAAACAAAGTGACAAATGCCGACCCGATAGCTGCTCCAGTGATCGCCCCGATAAATGGATATCTTAGCTTCAGGTTAATACCGAACATCGCAGGCTCCGTAATTCCGAGTAATGCAGAAATTCCTGCTGCGGAAGCTGTTCCTTTAAGCTTTTTATCGCGTGTAACGGTTAGAACTCCCAAAGTCGCTGCTCCCTGCGCCACATTGGACATGGCAGCGATGACAAATATGAACGAACCGCCCGTTTTAGCCATATCGGCTAATAATTGTGTCTCCACTGCAATGAAGCTGTGGTGCATACCCGTAATAACGATTGGCGCATAAACGAGGCCAAATAGTGCACCGCCGATGAAGCCCGTCGTATCATACAGCCAGATCATGCCGTCAGAAAGCAGATTCCCCGCTGCACGGGTAACCGGACCAACCGCCGTAAATGTTAAAATGCCCGTGATAAAAATGGTCAATAATGGTGTTAGTAGATTATCCAGAGCAGATGGTACCACTCTTCGTAAAAAATTCTCTGTTTTTGCCAGGATAAATGAGGCAACTAATACAGGAAGAACGGTTCCTTGATAGCCAATCTTTTCAATCTCAAACCCAAAAATCTTCCACACCGGAATCTCGCCATTGACCAATGCGCCACCATAGCCCCAGCCATTCAATAAATCCGGATGGACCATAAGCATTCCCAGTGCCGCTCCAAGATAAGCATTTCCCCCGAAGCGCTGCGCTGCCGAGAAACCGATCAAAACGGGCAGGAACACGAATGCCGCATTTGCAAATGTATTGATCAGAGCCGCCAGATCGGCCATTTCCGGATAAGCCTCGATAAGCGACATTCCTGCGATGAATAAATCCTTTGCTGTCAGCAGATTATTTATTCCCATCAGCAAACCGCCGGCCACGATTGCTGGAATGATTGGCACGAAAATATCTGATAACATCTTCACAAAACGCTGGATTGGATTGAGTTTCTTCGCACTCGCATCCTTCACATCCTTAGTGGACATTTCCGATAATCCAGTCAGCTCCGTTAGTTCTTTATATACCTTATTCACAATCCCTGAACCGAGGATGATCTGAAATTGGCCCCCAGTCGAAAAAGTTCCTTTAACCGCTTCCATTTCATCGAGTTTTTTCTGGTCCACGACGGACTCATCATTCAATACCAGGCGCAAGCGGGTTGCACAATGCGCTGCGGCTGACACATTTTCTTTTCCACCCAGGGCAGTCAGTATTTCTTTGGCTACTTCATGGTAGTTCATTGTAATTCCTCCTTTGTTTGGTATTACCGGTTCGTTTGGAACCGGTTCCAAACTGCGGTAAAGTAAAACCGGTTCAATTCCGGAACCGGTTCCATTAATTTAATTTTATTATAGCAAGCTAACTCAAAATGTCAACGCTTTCTCGATCAATTATTTTAAAATCGGAAACACTCAACATCTGAATTTCTTCCTCATTCACGAGTTGGACGATTTTTTCTGCAGCCATTCCCCCGGCTTCCTTGTAAAAGAATTGCACCGTGGTAAGTCCAGGATTCATCATCTCCGTGATCTCATACCCGCCAAATCCAGTTATCGAGAGATCCTCTGGTACCTTCAGCCCCTTTGAATAGGCAGCTTTCAAGGCGCCGATCGCTATATTATCGGTTGCACAAACAATTGCAGTAGGATAAAATTCCTTTAAAATAGAAGGAACCTTCTCTAATGCATCACCGATTTTAAAGCTCGTCTCGTAATAACGGACCCTAATCTCTTCAGCTTCTTCTATCGCCTCGGCAAAGCCTTGCTTCCTTTTGACCCCTACCGCAATATCTTCTTCCGAGACACCTAGATAAGCGATCCGCTTATGCCCTTTTTGTGCCATGAGCCGGCCAATTGCCTTCCCTGCCTCATAATCATTGTGAATCAGGCTGTAGACCTGTTCATGCTGCTGCCCGACAAGCAGAACAGGAATGCCGATTTCCTGAATCGTTTCTAGGTGCCGCTCGGTCACCTTTGTCGCGAGCAAAATGATTGCCGCAACTTTTTGCTTCGCCAAACTGTACAGATTCTCAATTTCCCGGTCCAAATCCTGGCTTGTATTGGATACGAACATTTGATAATTCATTTCTCGCAGCTTCTCATCAATACCAATCAATGTCTTCGAAGTAGCATAAGAATCAAGACGAGGAACAACCGTACCAATGATATTCGTCTTCTTCGCCTTTAGACTCTGAGCAAAAGTATTCGGAGAATAACCCGTCTCCCCAATCACTCGCTCAATCTTCCTCATCGTCTGCTCGCCGACAGATCCCCCATTTAAATATCGGGAAACCGTACTCTTCGCCACACCTGCCAAACGAGCAATATCCGCAATCGTCGTCATACTTACATCCACTCCAAAAAGCCCGGCATCACTTGTCCAGACAATGTTTTTTTCATTATAACACGGGGATACTTCTTCTGATTTACAAAATAAACCCGCAACACGGGAACGGAATAACCCTGTGGGAGTTGGGAATGGGGATGGTTCTTGTGTCCCGAAAACCTAGATTTCCTTGGTATTAATGAGAGAGAAAGCCCCACTGGCTTATTTTACTCTTACCAAATATTAAGGTGTATCCATTAACTTTCCCTTATTAATCTAGAAATTATAAGAAACACAAGGGCGGTTCTGCTGCCTCATACATTTACATATTTTAATTTTTTTAAGTTATCTCTACTCCCTGATTTAATTGTGAGATTTCGATGTTTGCAGGAAAATTATAAAGTTAGAAGGTAAGTATTCCGTCAACTGTAAGTTCATTTCAATTTCTGCGACGTGAGAACCGTCCCCTTGTCACAAAGCCTTCTCAATCATATTAAAAGAGGATAGACAAAAGTCTATCCCCTTTTCCAAAATAGAGACATTATGCCTTAGACCACTTTACCTCTCCTTGTAAGATCCCTAATAAGGACTGGTAGCTGTAAACGTAAACGGTACGTTTGCTCCTGAATATAATCCTACATACACATAACGTGTGCCGCCTGGAATGACTCCTGCTTCATTAGCCCCAGATGTCGCGACACTCCCAATCAGCTCAAAGTTTTTATTATAGAAGTAGACATCGTAGTCATACGATCCGTCATTGCTTCCCTTTAGTGTGAAGTTATGGATTCCATCGCCATATTGCTCTGGAAGGGTCACCACATATCCATCTGCACCTTGAGATGCCGGCTCTGGATTTTGGGTCGTCACGAACTCATTTTCTGTGACGGCCAGTGTCGCCGGCACACCTGCCAGACTTCCAATTCCTGTTCCTGCATTCCCTGCCTGCACAGTGCCTTCCGCAACAAACGGTTCTTCTGGTTCTAGCTCAAGAGGTTCAATCTTTGATTTTTGCTCAGAGAAGGCTTGAACTTCTGCTACTTGAACAAAGCCTTTTGTATTGTCCTGTGTATCATGTGCGATAAATTTAAGGTATTTTGCCTCCACTGTTTGTGGAAGATCAATCCCCTGGTAATGAAGGTCAGCTACCGTTGGCCTTGGCTTTCCTGCTTCAAATTTTCCTTTCCAGACGGTTGTGAAGTTTTCACCATCAATTGACGTTTGCAAACTGAAGTTTTTCAGTGTGGCAAATCGTGAACCGGAAATGTCCTTCATGGCACTTACTTGAACATGAGAAATTTCAACTGGTTCATCTCCTGCCAGATCAACGATGAAGTCCGCACCAAGGAACCCATTTTCCTGCGTATTTGAAGCGAACACACTTGCTTCTGTGTCGTCAATCGCAAACTTAACCGGGTTGCTGTCCGATGATCCGGATACGCTAGAAATCGATGCTCCGTTAAAAGATGAGGCAACGTTTGGTCCAATTGTAAAGGTCAATCGGTTCTTCTCCCCTGCTTTGATAGCAACATCACGAATGGTTCTCGATCCAAAACCTTTTGCCTGAATCGTAATGTCATAGATTCCTTCTACAATATATGCCCCGAAGTCGCCCTTTTGGCCCGATACCGCCACTGGACTTGTTCTTGCTTCGAATTCACCAATGATGATTCGTGCATCCTGGATCGGTTTATTTGTAGCAGCGTTAACCACCTTTCCAATCAACTGGCCATTTCGCTGTCCATCTGGATGGTTGAATCCTGGAACTGGTTCTGTATCGTCTCCGCCTTTGGATAATGCACTTGCTCCTAACCCGCGCTGTGCGAATGCAGTCCATAAAGCATCATAGTGCTTTCCATCGTAGCGTTCAAAATCCGCGGCAAGTATCGCCGTTCTCATGTCTTCCATCGATGGGTTCGGAACAGAGATTGGCATGGCATCCATCACAAGATGCTCGATGACTGATTCTGCTTCCGTTTTTCCAACTCTATCAATTAATGTATCTCTGACATGCCATAAAATAGCTGCCCAAATGTCGCCGTCAGAGTGAACCTCTGGCCCGCCAACATCATAGCCAATATCTCCATAGTTGTAAGGCGCCTCATCAAGTGAATAACTGCGGATTCCTCGTTCAGCATTCCCAGTCACATAGGCTCCGACAACCGGCTTTTCTTGAAGGCCTTTTTTCGCCAGATAGTGCATTCCAAAGAAGTCGCCCCAGCCTTCGCCCATGGAACCTGACTGATGGCTGCCGAGTGCTTCTCCGCCTGCTACGAAACGATTTGTCAGCGCATGGGCATATTCATGATAAATAATCCCGGCATCAAAATCCCCATCTGCATACTGTCCCTCAAATGCCCCTGGTATTGGTTCCCAAAGGAACATTCCGCTCCACGCCGGAATCCCGTCAGGCAGCGTCAGCATGTAGGCGTTATCTCGTCCCGTATACGTTGGCGCACCGCCTGACAGCGCCCCTGCCTGGACAAGACCTAAGATTGCATCGCCGTCCATTCCGCCTTTTCCGTAGTTTGAAAGCTGAAGGTTCCCAGCTGCTTCTGTCCATCCAAGGTTGTAAAAATAGTCGTGGAATAGATTATGATGATAGAACAAGTTCGTCGCTGCACTGTTTAAATCCTCTGCATAGGATGGCGGTGTCGTTTGCCCGTTTGTTTTTTGCCATGCGTTTTTAAATAAGTAGCTAAAATCGCCGTCTAACGCAAGCGGACGAACAGCCTGATCCGCCGGGACTAAAAAGTTGCTCCAGTTCGCATACGAGTTGGCGTTGTTTCCAAATGTCGTCAATCCCAAGCTTGTGCCCGGAATCAGCCAGCCTTTTGGTGACGCCTTTGGATCCCCTTTAAACGACTTCACAACCTGAGTTCCGCCAGCAGATGCACCAGGATAGTTTTCAAAAATGAGTCCTTCTGTTTCTAATAGAGTGTCAACGAGGGAGCGTTGGTATAATAGCTTGCCATTCGCTGCATCGATCACCATCTCAAAGCCCTCATTCAGCTCCTTAATGAAAAGCACACGATAGGCTGGCCGGACACCGTCCTTCGTAATAAAAGTTGCTTTCTTTACACGCTGCTCAGCCGGGAGCACATCTCCACCGGCAAATACTGACCAGCCTTTTTCAGTACTTAACAGCTTTGGAACATAGCTTACGTCTGGCAATTCAAGCGCAACAGCTTTGTTCATAGCATCTGCCTCCGATAGCTGAAAGTCAGCAATCAGACCTGTTGCGCGACTTAGATTTCCGGCTGCAGACAGGATTTGGCCATCTTTGTTTACAGCGATGATCACACGTCCTCCGTACACAGACTCAATTCCATCAAATGTTTGCTGAAGGGTTACAGGCCGGAGCCCTGTTCCCGGCATTTCAAATTTTTTACTTACGACAAATGAGTCAATGTCTGAGGCCTGAAGACCAAAGAGAGCGGCATTTTGCTTTAACCAGTTGCGCGCAATCGTCTCAGCACTGTCATTAGAAGGAGCTGATAAATAACCTTGATCCTTGATGATGGTCGATGGGGTGCCAAACAGGGTGTTCCACTTAATCTTCGTTCCCGCTCCCACTGACTGTACTAGTGTGTTAGCGGCATCGAGCTGTTTCTGAGTCGGCAGAACACTGTTTACAACATTTCTGACATCATACAAATGAGACTCATGATCCTCATGGATTCCCTCTGCGGTCACTGGGCCTGTAACCTGATCAGCATTTATTCCGCTTGTTAACAAAACCTGGCCAGCCAGCAGCGTCGAACATACAGCCGTCACGAGCTTTCGCTTTTTCATCTACGCAAAACCCTCCTCGAAAAATCTTGATTCAAGGAAAGAATACGTTAGCCTAATGGTTTTTACCTCTGCCACAAGAGCAAAATACATACTATAGGTCATTAAAATACTACTAAGAAACTATGGAGGATAGGACTTGTGGATGTGAGGAGCGATGACTGTTCTCTGAAGCAGAGGGACGTATCTTTTGCTTCCATAAACAATTACGAAAAAAGAGCATAAGGTCCCCTTCCTCCCATTGAACGCCTGGTTTTATCAATCAGGTGTCATTTTAGATGATCATTTTAACTGTTTATTTTAACGAACCTTCCCTCCAAAGCCTCAATATACCTCTTAGCGGATTTTTGAACAGACTGATGGGCATCTTCCTTAATGACACGATGGAATGCATTATATAGTCTGCCAAAATGGAGAACGCTGACTTTAGCTGCCATCTCCTGAACCTTGGTAGCTGGCAATGGAATAAGGTTTGGATAACTGTACATGAAACCCACCCATTGTCGATCGGCCACTACCTGAATAATATCACCAGTCAGAAGTACCCCTTGCTTGTTCACATCATTTTCCCAGTGTAAAACACTTCCCCCATGAAAATGACCACCCAAACGGTACAATGTTACGCCCGCATCAAGTTCCAGAGAATCACCAGACCAGAAGATGATCCTGTCACTTGGCCTAGTAACCCACTGGCGATCATCTTCGTGGATATAAATGCTTGCTCCGAATCGTTCAGCCCATTCAACCTGTGTCGAATAATAATGCGGATGGGATAATGCGATGGCATCGATTCCTCCTAGAGAAAGGATTTCATTTTCTGTCTCTTCGTCCAAGTAGGTGATGCAATCCCATAACAAGTTGAACCCTTCATTCCGGACTAAATAGGCTGTCTGCCCAATCGCAAACGAAGGAGTAGTGGTAAGGCTGTACAGACCTTCCTCTTCCTGGACAATGGTATTTTTATATTTCCCTGAATCCACAAGCTGTTGAAGCGTGGTCCATGACTGTCCATCCGGGTGAATGTACTGTCTTTCGTCAGCGCAAATCGGGCAGGTCTCAGGAGCATGAGCAGAATGGGGATATTGGACACCGCATGTATTGCATATAAAATGGTTCATTTTGAACACCTTCCTATGATTTTTTCTTAGCTTTATTATAAAAAAAACCTTAAGCGATCTCGTCGGAAGGATGGTGTAACCTATCTACAACTTTTGGCTGAGATTTTTATAATTCTTTACCGAATTTTTCATTAGAAAAAAGCAGATCAAAATGGACCTGCTGCTACGTTTACTTTTTCCAAATCCGCTTGTTTCGACTCTTTTTGTACATCCAAGTGAATCTAGTCGCAGGCTTAATTTCGACTCCCTAATGGAATAAGAGAGCCTAATTCTCACAACATTGATTTAAGTTTAAATTCTTCATTTTTTAGGTATAAATAACTAAAACTTTTTTCACCGGAGGCGACTTATTTGGCGAATGAGGAATTAGTCATTTATCAAGGGAAAGAGCATATTATCGTGCATCAATATGAATCTGGCTATGTTGAGATCAGAAATCCAGCTAACAGGAATATTGAACTAGTACACCAATCAGAATTAGAACCGCTCAAATGATTCACATCCCTGTAGAAATGTTTTATTCGTCTAATAAGCTATGTTTCATCTGCTGTGAAGTTTGGAATGGAATCCCCTACCTTATTTGCTCTTTTAGCCGGGATCAATGAATAATCACCGGGAACAAAGGGCCGTCTAGTCTCCTTAAGCATGCATGCATGTTTGTTTTATTAAAGTTATGTGTATATACTATTGAGAAACTTTGTATGGGAGTTAAAGCTATTGTTTAACTTAATAGAAGAAATCAATTTGCAGGGGTAGGGTAAAAAATGTCAGCTAACAGCATGATCAAGGAACTGAAATCATTTAAGAATTTTGAAGAAGCCGCAAATGATATTCTTCAAATAATGAGTAAATTCATCGATATAAATACACTGTTCATAGCGAGAAATGATAAGCGAATAAATGAAATTGTCAATGTATTCAATAAGGACGAGGTTTTATTAGAACAAGGTGATACTTTGCCTTTCGAAGAAACCTTTTGTAAATTGAGTGTTGATCATGGAAGAGAAAGCCTCTTCATCCAGGACCTTCATAATAACGAGCTTACGGCGGCTCTTAATGTGACAAAAAACTTAGGGGGCGGCTGCTTTATAGGCATCCCCATCTATTATGGCAATGGTGAGAATTACGGCACCATTTGTGGTCTGGATAAAAATCCAATTGAATTAAGCCCGGAACATATTGAGATGTTTGAAACGATGGCATCTTTGCTTACCTATGTGCTCGATTTGGATTATGCGAACAAACAGATCCAAAATTTATCGGCACCCTTCGTCCCCATAACAAATGGAGTTGCCATTTTGCCTGTTATCGGGTTAATGAACGAAGAACGTGTAGAGCATATCATTTATTCTGCTCTTACGAAGAGTAAGGAGCTGTCCCTTCAATACTTGATCATTGACCTATCAGGAATTATCCAGATTGATGCCATCGTTACTTCCTCCTTGCTGAGAATCGTAAGCATTTTGAAATTGGTCGGCGTAACACCGATTTTAACAGGAATGAGGCCCGATTTAGCATTAAAGGCAATAGAATTTAATAATAACCTTCAAGGAATTACTATTGAAGCAAGCCTTGAAAGAGCTTTAAACAGAATTGGGTTTTCTGTAGAAAAAAGTAACTAAATAGAAATCACACTGCTAGATAAATCCTTTTCAATTCACAAAAATATCCTCTCCCTTCCCGTTTTACAACCTTTTGGGACATACGGAAGGGAGAAACAAGGATGTCCCCTATCCCTCATTCCATTACACCTTGGACTTTGCCTCGCTCACTCTCCTATTGATGGCGTGCTCGATCAGACGAGACACAGGGACCGTCCCTAAGTCCCTGTTTTGCTTTTAATCCAAACAGAACGCGCAGAATATTGACTCGTCTAATGATGAATTCGTATAGGCCCATTATGATTAAAAAGGCTGCTGAGATTAATAGAATCAGTTTTACGGGTACAGTCCAATTCAGGTTATAGATGAAAAAACCTAATAGAATGATAACTGGCTGATGAAGCACATAAAACGGCATCGAGGCCTCACTCGAATATTTTAATGCTCTGTTGGACACGTTCAGGTACTTATCGCCTAAGTACATAATGAAAAAGATCATGTTCCATACCAATAGGACACGGATGATCATGAATACAGCCCACCCCAGGGATATCTCCATCGGAAATCCATAGAAAAATACCCAGGATATATAGGCAGCAGCGCTCAGTATGCTTAAAACGCCAGCTAAAACTCCTATTTTGCGTACAAAAGGTCTTAATGATTCTCTAGCAAAGAAATAAAATCCAAAAATATATAATAGTAGATAGAAGATGATTCCCCAGCTCGCTAAATTTACAACATGGTTGACAGTTAAAGCCGTGATGAATAGAGGGATAGGGATGAATAAATAATGGCGTTCATTAAATTCCTTACCAGCTGCCAATCCTTTGATTTTCAGGAAAAAAGGTAGCGTAATCACCGAAAATAACAGTAACATTAATAGATACCACAAATGATGTCCAAAGAATGCAAAGTTCCCTGTACCGCCCATTTCTAGATAGAGTCCATCAAAGTAATGAGGAAAGAACTCGAGGAACGAGCCCTTAAATTGATGGTTCGTTATCCTTTCAATATACACCTGGGGAGGTGACAACAGAAAGATCCCCAAAAGCAAGGGTAAACCAAGCCGTAAAAGCCTTTCTTTGATGAAACTTTTCGAATTTCTTTTGTTTAAAGCGTAATATGTAGCCATTCCTGACACCACAAAGAAAATGGGCATGATCCAATTCCCTACTAAAAGGGAGAAAAACTCGATATACGTATAATTGATTATATTGTTCTTAATATGCCAATCAAATGAATTAAAAAACATCGAACAGTGATATAGGAATACGACCAACATGGCCAATACCTTTATCCAGTCCAAATCATAATATCTAGCAGACTGAGTATTATTACCCATAATTTCCCCTCAAAATATCATAGTGACGTATCTTCTGAGCCTTGTGAATATCCGTCCCGAGTTTAATCCATTTATTTATCCAAAGAAATACATCACAGTTCTTCCTTGAATTATCGATCTCTCCACAGGGCACTTGAACTGTTCCCATGCCCCTCACCGAACTGACAACTACTTTTCCCATGTGACCGGAACGGTGCCTCTATCCCCCAACTTCAACTTTTCCCAAGTAAACGAAGACAATTCACTAGCCCATAAACCGTATGTAAGCTTTGAGGGATGAACGCCGTCACTGAAGAAATCCTCTGGTTTCAGGCTCATTCTTTTTCGCCAATCGCTTAGCCGGATTTTCTTATCATTGTAATGGACTCCATTGAACTTTGAGGCAGTAGTCAATAATTCATTCCCCAATATATCTACCAAATTCCCGATGAACACTCTGATTAAAAATGGAAATGCCGGAAAGTCTTTGATAGGCGGCATATTGGCAAACACGATGGGCACATCCTCGAATTTCGACCTCAAATCCATAACGAGGTTTTCTGATTGCTTTTGCCAGGACCATGGATTATTCAGAGTAAAGGCATCATTGGCCCCAAGGCCTATCACGACCAAATCCACTTTGCTGCCAGGAATCACCGGAACAATCTTTTCTCTGATTTTTTTTAGAGTATAGCCGCTTTTTGCATACACTTCCCAATGGACAGTCACATTCGTTTTTTCTGCCATTTCTTTTGCGAAAACGCCTGCGAACCCTTCCTCATGATGCTTAACCCCCACACCGGCAATTGAACTCTCTCCCAGAAAAATAACTCGAAACTCCTGATCACCTTCAAGTTTCACCATGCCTTGGGTTCCTTCCGCTTCTGGTAACCGGGGCGTGCTTGCTCTGACCCTTTTTCCTTGAAAATATAAAAATGGCAAGAAAGGAACAATGATCATACTGCCGAACAAGTATAATAATCTCATTTACTTTTTTCGATCCTTTCACTTAGCTTTTGGTGACACAGCAACGGTTCTCGCCCTGTATTTCAATGGCGAAACACTTCCTCCTGCCGGGATAGTTTTTTTAGTCATTATCCATTCTTCAATGAGAAACCTTGCCTATGTGCATATTCATTTATGTATTTCATTAATTTGCTTTTATGAAGGGAAAAAGCATTATGAACCTCTCTTTTTCCATCAATCACATATTCTTCAAAAAGAATAATATTATCCTTGTCCACCTTCTGAATGACAAATTGATTCCCTTCGTATTCTCCGCATCTGATATTGTCGGACCAGATGAAGTCAATGATTGCATCATAATATTCTTGATCACTCACTTCATCTTCTAAAAATGAGTGTATTCTACCGGTGTACTCCACCCTTCCCATCTCCTTCACAAAGTCCAAATCCCCCACCCTTTTCAAGCAAACTGCTCTAATTCACAATACCACAAAATGGAATATTGAGTTATACAAGTTGAACATTTTTGTTTTGAAATAAACTGAAGCAAAGGGACGATGAACCCTTTGCTTCTTCCATGTCTCGTCCCTACATATTCTTGCTCTGCTGAAGAAGCTTGGATTTTCCGGAGCGCTCCCATTCTTCCACTGTTTCGTATGCTTTTTCAGGAGTGTATCCCTTCCCTACCAGGACTCCCATTAGAATGAATTCTTGAAGAATGTGCGTAGCGTTGATCCCTCTTTTAACGTCTTCTAATCCTTCTTGCACTAAATATTCCGTGTGCTGTACCCATTGATCCGGAGTCCTGCCGAAAACAATCGTATTCCCATTGCCGTTCGCTTCACCTTCACTGGCCATTGCATCGGCTTTTGTCACGTGAACAGTGCCGAATGGATGGTTAGGAGGCGCATAGATGGAGTATAGCTTTAACGGAGTATTTCCGATATTGGTCACATTATGCCATGTTCCGGCTGGAATCATGATCGCAGAATCGTCAACGACTGGGCTTTGAAAGGTTAGGCTCTCTTTGCTCTGGCCCATCTGAACAATCCCCTGGCCTTGCTCGATCCTTAAAAATTGATCTACCTCAGGATGCATTTCCAAACCGATATCACCGCCAACATCGATGCTCATTAATGTGACTTGCAAATGCGTTCCCGTCCATAAAGCCGTGCGATACGTGTTGTTTTGTTTAGTTGCTTCATTAATATTTACCACATATGGATTGGGTCCATAATCCGCTAAAGGAATCAATCCATTGCCGTTAGGATAGCGGTAAGTATGGAAACCGTTAGCATGTTGTGCTCCATAAGGGTAAGCCCACTGACCGGACTGTCTTCCATCGTAATAATTCGGTCCATAATATTGATTATAATAACCATTTGGAACATAGTTCATTTTTGTCAATCCCTTCCCATTTCATCAGAATATCCTATGCAATTATTTTGGGAATGTACTTAACAGTTACACGGTAAACACTGGGAAGGTTTTCACATAACTGCGATTTTTTTCGGCATTGCAGATAAAAAGAGAACGCGAAGAAGCTCGGTGGTTCAGTAGTTATCATTACGCTGCTGAATTTCCATATATATAGTCTAAAAGCTAACGGGAGTAGAAATCATTGGACCAACAAAATAGCAGGTTTCGGTGGGTTGTATTTGTTTCCGTATTGTTAACTTACTTATTAATGTCAAGCCAGCGAACAGCTCCAGGGTTGATTACCGAGCAGGTGATGAAGGATTTTCATGTAACAGCAACAACGATTGGGTTACTGACGAGTATGCAATTCTTTGTTTATACGAGTATGCAAATTCCTATGGGGATTTTAGCTGATCGGTTTGGGCCCAATTTCTTTCTGATTATTGGTGCCATCGTTACTGGGTTAGGCACGATCGTTTATAGTCTTGGGACACATGAGTTTATCCTGTTTTTTGCCAGGATACTTACGGGCATTGGAGATGCGACCATTTGGGTCAATTTGGTTTTGATTTTAAGCCAGTGGTTTAAAGTAAAGGAGTTTGTGAAATTAATTGGTTTCGCGGGAATGACGGGAAGCCTCGGATTCCTTCTGGCGACAGTTCCTTTCTCGACTTGGATCGACTTACTTGGCTGGAGGGCTGCATTTTTTTCTGCGGGCATCGCGTTATGTTTAACCGGAATTCTTCTTTATATTGTTCTGGTAAAGAAACCAAGACAACTCTTTCACAATGAATCGGTAACTGTAAAAGATGAAATTCAACATCAAAACATTTCGGTGTTACTGAAAAGAATCGTTTTGAATCGGCAGGCATGGGCTTTATTCTTCTGTCATTTTGGGGTTGTTGGCGGCTATGTGGGCTTTATTAGTTCATGGGCAGTGCCCTATGGAATGAATATGTATGATCTAACTCGATCGGATGCCAGTCAACTAATAATGGTTGGGCTTATAGGGGCACTTATAGGAGCTCCACTGACCAGTTGGATTTCAAGTCAGCTTGAAACAATCAAGCGTCCTTATGTCACTGTTCATTTTATTGTTTTAACATGCTGGTCTGCATTCCTTTTATTCAAAGGCAATCCGCCTTTTTTCATGCTCGTTATGCTTTTCTTTATCATCGGCTTTGGATTTGGAGCAAGCGCCTTAACCTTTGCTGTCGTTCGTCAATCCTTTCCTATTAGGGAATCTGGCTTAGTATCTGGTTTTGCGAATACCGGCGGATTTCTAAGTGCTGTTTTACTGCCAGGTTTCTTCGGAAAAGTATTGGATCATTTTCAGTCTGTTTCAGGCAGTATGACTGAAGGCTATTTTTATGGCTTCATCATTCCAGTCATCTTTTCTCTAATTGGCTTGTTTGGAGTGAGTACGATTAAGGAGATGCGTCAGCCTGAATCAGCAGAACCAGAATCCCTCCGTCTAAAATAAGGAGATACATTCTTTTCAGCTACAAAAGCAGCAACAATGACTCCAATAATAAAGCTCATGTAATTATTAAAATATACAGGTGCATCGTTCAGTGCTAACCTCTATTAAAATCAATAGGCCTATCAACCACCATCGATTGCTCCATATGAGCAGTATATAATTTTTTGTTAAGTTCCCTGTCCTTCATGGCGATAATCGAATACGTTTGCATATTCACGCTTTATGAGGCACGAATACCCGCCTCTAATTTTCTTGTGTCTCATTCGGATTAATGAAAACAGAAACAGCGAAGCCCACACGGACTTCGCTGTTTTTTTATGTGAGACATATAGACGATGCTTGAATCGCATTTTAGAAAATGAAGCAATCAGCCGATCTGGAAATTTATGCATTTCAACTACCTACCTAATACGTTCTGCTATCTCTATTGCTTGATACACTAATAGTACCATGCTGGGCTGAAGTGAGTGTCCATGTTACTAAGATATAATTTCTAGGATATTACCATCCGGGTCTATAACATGTAATACAGAATGTACAGAACTTCTTCTCACTTGAAAGTTTTGCGATTCTAAAAGTCGATAATAAAAAAATATTTGCATTGGCTTAGATTCCCGTATTGCTTTTGAGAGCGCTAGAATAATTTCGTGATTAGGAGTTAGAGTTTCCTTTTCCAGAATATTATTTTTTAATTTTAGTTTCTTCCTAGAACGATGGAGTGCTGTTTTAATTGACTCATTGCTTACTCTTAACATTATAGCTATTTCTTTTGAAGTGTATCCAAATACATCCTTTAAGGCAACGAGCATAGACTGTTTCAAAGGTAAGGTGGTAAGTAAGATTTCAATTAAGCCGTAGTAATCTATGGAATTGTACTCTTCTCCGAAAAAGTCTTCATTAAAATGAATGCTTTCTTTATATTTCCTTTTCTCATCTATAAACTTGTTTTTAGCCACAGTACATAAATAGGAGAAAGTAAACTCCCTATTCGGTTCCGAATGTTTAATTTTATACACCTTTAGCATCGTTTCTTGTACTAGATCCTCGGCTGTCCAAGGTGAACCTGACAACTTTAAGCAATATTTATATAATTTATTAATCTCACGCTCTAAATCATTAAAAACCATTTTTAACAACCTTCTTATTTAAATTTAGATGCAAGTGTAACTTTTACACCATTATAACCGTTTTAAGGTAGAATTTAATTTGAGGAGGATGGTTATGTTTAAGGTAGGTAGTATATTTATCCCAGTTACAGACATGGAAAAGTCGACAGAATGGTATGTAAAATTTCTTGGTGCAAAGATAATAGATAGTTGGGGAGATGGTACTGGCTTTTATTTACCAACTGGGTCAACACAATTAGCTTTAGTGAAAGTGGACTCCCCACAGCCCACTGAGTTTATTACCAAGGGTGACCAGAAGAACTCTTATTTTAATTTTGTTGTGGATGATATTGAATCTGTCCATCAACACTTTAAGAAAAATGGCGTAGTTACTACCGAGATTGATCATTTTGGCGGAATGAAATTTTTTGATTTCTTTGACTTGGACGGTAACCCATTTAGTGTGGTTAATGAAGTTTATGGTTCTCCTTACCACTCAGATAATGTTAGAAAAATGCAAGAAAGAGATAAAAAGAATTAATAAATAATTTTAAAAAAGAATTACCACTTAAATAAGATTGGTAATTCTTTTTGTTTTCCTTTTCAATAAGATAAATTTTACATTCATGTACACTTCTTTAAAAGCACAACTTCAACTCTCTGCTTTACCGCTATTTGTGATTCGGCCCTCATCTTTCTTTTTTTTGATTGATGAATCCTGCAAAAGAAAAATAAGCGGAGATTTTCCGGTTAAATACAGAATGGAGCTAAAAATTCGAGGTAAATAAGGGGAGATTTTCCGGTTATGCAAAGCAAAACACCACTTTTTTATGTTTTTAGGGTCAATAAGCGGAATTTCTCCGGCTATTTGAGCTATTTTTTATTAAAATTCCTAATTAAGCGGAATTCTTCCGACTATTAATCAAACCGGGTCCTTAACCTGATTCCCTAACCGATAAGAGCGGATCCTTTTGGTTCCAGATCCGGGGATTAGCATCTTTTTTTCGACTAGTTGAGAAAGTACTTTTTTTACCGTCTTGTCGCTTAGCTTTAAATACTTCTCGACTTCTGTTGGGGATATGTCTTCTCCTTTTCGAATCACTAGCCGAAGGACTTCCTTTTCAAACAAGGACAGAGATGTCTGGTCCAATTCATCACCCAGCCATCGGCCTATCAATTGCTGAACAACTTGTTGGCATCTACGAGGCTTCTCTTTCACTTGGTCAAAAGAGAAGCGAATCACAGTCCATCCGTCAATCACCAGCTGGTTTTGACGTTCCAGGTTGTCGGAAAATTGCCATCTGCTTATGTTCTTTAGGTGAGGGCCATACCCGTCGATCTCAAAGCAAATTCGCATAGAGGGACGAATATAAGCAAAATCCAAAAACCTTTTACCATCCTTGAAATCATCGACTTCATATTCTGGGTGAAGGTACTTAAAATGATAAAATAAAGGCCACCAAACTTGCTTCAAAAACAACATTTCAGCCTGATTATGACCTTCTTGTAAGCGCCGAAACCGCTCACCGCTTCTTGCCTGTAAGTGAGCATTCAAAAAGGCCTGGTATTCTTCTTCAAATCCCATACATCCCTCTCCTAACTATAGGAATATTCACAACATAAACGTTTATAACAATGGATCATTCAGTGAAATTGAGACAGATTTTTGAGAAACTATGAAATTCATAAGTGGTAGGTTATAACAAAATAAGAGGATTAATATGAAATCAACTGGAGGATTGTAAACTGCAAATAAGAATTTAGAAGCAGCAAGTTACAAGAAAAACTCAAGAAAAAATTGCGGATAGAACTAATTTTAGTTTAATAGAATTCTTACAATTGTCAATCCGTTTACTTTATCATTCGGCAATACTAGTTACATAATACGACGTATTTCTTGAAAATTTTTGTCATAACTTATCATACTTGCAAATATTTGTCCCTATATATAAAAAGAACTTGTCCCCAACTCCATCTACAGGAATGGTGACAAGTCCTTTTTAATATTCAACCTTTATATCCCTTACCGCCATACCGTTTCGCCCAGTTCTCCTTCAATTCAGGAGTACCTTCTGGGACAACGTATGTATCAAGGACTTTATGTACTTTTTGTTCGTTGACTAGGTTATAAGTAGAGAGTTTGATTTTTTTGTTATTCATGGTCCGAATCGCAATGTATTTAAAACCGCTGCCGCCCCACTGAATATCCTTGATATCGCTGATCCGGACACTTTTTTTCCTGCCTTTTACATAGCCATCCTGTACGGTAATGACCGCTCTGCCGGATAACAGCATGGTCAGCATCCTGATGAGCATCGACCCAAATACCAGCAATCCAAATATACCAATGATGATCCCGAAAAATCCTTTTACAAAACTTACGTCTGGCACGATAAAGAAAATCACTAGTGAAGCAAGCGTCATCATGCCTATGCCAGTAAGCATACAACCAGCCCCGACGTTTGTATAAACGACCTCTACTTTATCCTCGGAAACGATAATATTATGTTCTTCCGTGTTATGCTCGATTTTATTTTCCATCACTCACCGTTTCCTTTACTTTGACCTCGATATTGTCCTCAATAAGCATCTTGATCATTTCCCGGTTGCAGGGTATTAGATAAAAGTCCTGTTCCCTTTTTTCAATCATCCAATTGTTTGCCGGATTATTCGTAAACAAGACAAGAGTTGTGACTTCGGGCTCTTTGGCTTCATTGAATTCGAAAAAGAGCAATGTATTCAATAATCCGTTCGACTCTTTTAATGATTGGTAGAAATCATTCTTTGAACCTTCGTATTTCTGCTGCTCAAATAATGCAGAATTGTTCTCCAATGAATCGATCATGGATTCAAATTCTTGCTGGCTTAATGAAAAACCATTTGTTCCTGTTTCTCTATCACCTTGTATATAATAAAAATCCGATACCAGATCGCTTGCCTCATCAAGTGTCACACTCGAGAACACATGGACTTGCTCATCATAAAAGAGTGAGTGCTGGATGAGACGGTCTCCTCTCAGATGGTAGGATACCGCTTCTTCTCCACCCTCTCCATCATGTCTGGAAACTTTCATAGATTGGTCTGAGTAATTAAGGATAGCAATGATATCAGCCAGTTCTTCTACAAGTGTAAACTTATGATTTTTATAGCTTACTAAGCTTTTAGACAACAATGAACGGGTTGAGATTTGCAGCAAGAGGTCCATTTTTTCATCATCCAGATCACCGAAGTAAACTTGCTTCAATGCGTTGCCCTGTTCAAAAAAACCTTCGCTGTAAAAGCAATAGATTAATTCCTCAATCGAAAGCGAAATTTTATCCATAGTCTCCTCCTAATTTCCAAATGATAGTTTCCCGAAAAAGGATTTTGAACTATCCAGCAGGTTTGCTGCATGTGACTTAACATCACTAATGGCTTCTTTTGCATTGTTGAAGCTCTCCTTGACATTCCTGACGCCTGAAGCAACTGCCTCTGTACCTTTGTGGATAGTGTCCTTAAACCGCACTGATTGTTTATCGGTCCAAGCAGAAGTCATCGAGGCCACTTTATCTCCAAGCATACTGCCAAGATAGCCCCCAACTGTGGCGCCCGCTGCTGTACCTAAAGGACCGCCCAAGCTTCCAATTATACCGCCAATTACCGCTCCACCAACGGAACCAACTGTTACTGTAGCAGTTTTGACAACAGCCCTTCCTACCACCTTAGCATTTTCCTCTTTTAATTTTTCGCCACTGTACATGCCATAGTTTTCGGTGATTTTAATGCCTGCTCCTACTGACTCCACACCTGCTGTGATGACTGTTGCCAGTAGGGCATTGGATCTGATAAGCTTTCCGCTGTTTTTCAGGATACTGCCTGCCTGGCTTTTTACAGCCTCGAATCCGCTTTTAAAAGTGCTTGAATCCCTGAGTGCTTGCTTTAATGTAGAAACGCTATTGCTAAGATTCACCATATCCTTTGGATAATAACTCGCCATCTTTTTATAAAGCAGTTCCGCTAACGGCATTTTTCGATTGTAAACCAAATATAATGGATTCACCATCATCCTCGCCATGAAGTTCAGCGGGCGGGAGTTTTCGACTCGCTGAATCATGCTTGCGAGTGGGATTTTCAATTTCCCAGCCTTTATGTACTCAGCTACTTGGAACTTCTTAAGGACATCATCGACATCGGTGAACCTGAACCCGAGCAGATGCATCAGTCCTGCTCCTGCCGAATATTGGGCTCCATGCAGTATATGTTCCAGATGTCCGGCTATAGAATGGTATTTGTCATATAATCCGCTCGCATACCGATCGTTCAGCATTTTATCAAGAGCTAATGCAAATGCTTCTTTGACTTCCTCTGCCTGGCCATTGACACGCTTTTCTGCAATTGAATACTGATTTATCGAATTGGCGGTATAGGTTTTCAGCTGAACCATCTTTTGTTCAATTCGATTGATGGACGCTGTTGCCCTGGACAAACTCCCGCCTATTCCTCTTCTGTTTATGATTCTTGGATCCACACTGGACTTCACATTGGAAATACCGTTCTCAACACTGATCAGCCGGGAAATATTTTGACTCAAACCCGTTAGGGAGGAGTTTACCTGTTTAGGATTAAAAACAATTTTAGAATTCAAAAATAATCACTCCCTGACAAATTGGTGTACTTTTCCACTTCACATTAATTATAAATGAGAAGTAATCTTAATTAAATCACTACATTTTCCTATAAATAGGTGTAAAGGTGTGTTTTTCCAGATGTTATCCAGGTCCTATTACCCAATTTCTCTATATTTTAAACCTGAATAATCCACCAGGAAAACAGGCAATAGAAACCGGGAAGAAAAAAAGCAAAAAAAATGGCGTGTAAACTGACACCAGTTTTGACACGCCGTTCTTTCATAGAGCAATAATCAGTTTTTTATACATTAAGATTATTATTTTTATACTTAGATACAATTGTTATCAACAATACAACTAAAGTAATCAGAAGAAAAAGCACTGTTCCTAGAAAGCTAAATATCGCAAATGAAGTAATCATGTCCATATCACTCGTCTTTTCCGCCAAAGAACCTGTCACCTGCCAAGATATTAAGCAAATAATAAACAACACAAAGAAAATCAATAGGTATTTACTTTTTGTTATCATAAAAATCACCTTCACTTAGGTTCAATGAATTATTATAAAGATACATTTCCCCTTTAATCACTTCAAAATAGTTAATAATGTCTCCTTAAAACTATCATAAACATCTGACCAAAGAACGGAATCCTCTGTATACCTTCTTCTTAAAGAGCCAAAGGCTTCTTTTTGTTTTTCCGGAAATGAGGGATCTTCTTTTAGTGGCAGTGCAGCTCGAACTTCATCAACGATTTGCTGAGCTTTGGGTGCCCGAGGTCCCCACTTACCAAGTAAATCTCCTTGATTATTAAAAATTAAAATCATTGGAATGGCGCGTCCACCGTTAGTTAAGTGGCGATCAATCAAATCTGTATCTGCATCCCGTAATGCGACGCGCATTTCTATATCCGCAGCCTCCGCTAATTTGCGAATAACAGGATTGATCATCATGGCATCTCCACACCAATCTTCGGTAATCGTCAGGAAATGAAGTTGATATTGTTTTAACTCCTCAGCAAAGCCATCTGCCGGGAGATGAAATTGTTCATAAACAGCAAAACTTTCCTCTTTTAACGTGCCCATTTCAGCCATATAAGTTTGGATTGATTTTCCCTCTTCAAAATACTGTTGTTCTGTTTTCATTAAGATTTTTCCTCATTTCTATGTTATATCCGTTTCGTAATGTAACGCAGGCATCCAGATTATCTAATGATAATGTAATTCTTCCCTATTCGCAGCCATAGGCCTATAATGGTTTTCTAAATGAGTAACACCATTTATCATAATCTAATTTCTCTTCATAAAAACGGTGAGCTTTGTCTCGCTGAATGCCTGATTCTAACGCCACATATTCAGCTCCATTTTCTTTTGCCCAATTATGTATATAACTTAATAATTTCTCTCCATACCCAGATGAACGGTGAGCATTATCTGTTACCAGATCATAGATAAAAACGTGACGTTTATTATAGAAGTTAACTCTCCAGCTTAGACCAGCCAGGGATACAATCCGATTATCTATATATAAAGCATATAAAGAATACCCATCTTTCCTCATTTCTTCAAGTAACTCCAGGTATGTCACTTGAGTCAGCTCAGTACGCAGCTGATTCATAACCGGAAAGGCTTCTAACCATTGTTCTTTATCCGTTAATTCTTGTATTATTTCTGCCGCAGAATTCACATTTAAACCCCCTTTAGTAAAAGGCTCTGTTATATCTGTATGTTGATTTCACAGTGTTTGAAAATAGACGTAGAAATTCCGCTTAAATTTGCAAACAACCCTTGTTTCCTTAAAATAAGGGTCATTTTTCCGGTTATTCAATCCAAAGCGTTGGATTTTGCCTTATTTTTATTAGTTAACCGGAATTTCTCCGCTTATTTCTGCTTCAAAAGCGTTCTCTCTATACAATAGCCGGAATTTCTCCGCTTATAATACACGAAAATCAATAATGGATGATAACAGAGCTTAATAACCCCTCATGGATCAACGCACTATCTTACTACTGCTAAAACTGTATGCTCAACATTGCTGCTATCCCCCAACTTTTGTAACTGAGGAACAACAAACTCGGGTACTATTTTGTACTGATCAAGTTCATTGATCTCAATCCATCTGTGAATATATTCGTCTTCCAGTCCTTTGAACTCATCTTTATAGTCTTTTAATGTATGATGTTCAGGAATTTCCACAAGGTAGTGCATACCTAATTCCTGTATTTTTTTATTCTCTGCCTCTAAAAAATACTCCACTACCCAGCAGAGTTTCATGTGGTCTGCTTGTAAGTTAAACTCTTCCTTTAACTCTCTTTTTAACGTCTCTTCCGTCGATTCAAAGTGCTCAACTCTTCCTCCTGGTAAAAACCAATTTTCACTATCAACCGGCCTTTGAAATAAAACCCTGCCATTATGTTGAATAATGGCTGCAGATCTTAAATGAAAGCTTCTATCATCATTTATGGAGAACTTAATCATCATTTTGTTCCACCCTCACTTTTACCATTAAAGAGATTCTCAAAATTACTATTCGCTTAACGAAATGATTACCCCTTCTTTCCGTTCGTACAAAGCAAAAATGTCACCGTCTATTGGTGACACTTTGCCTTAAGATCTTCTCTTTTTAACAGGAATAAATAAATCAACTCTGCATTTCCCTTCAGGATCTTCCGAAGGGTTATTCATGTTGAATTCGAGGTTATACCTCTCGTAATCGGCTGCATAATCACTATTTGGCAGCCATTCGCCAAACATGTATTGATAAGCAGAATGTAGCTTTTCAGGTTTTTCATAAAAGGAATACAGGGCATATTGTCCGCCTTCCAACTTCCTGAATTTCATATCTTTATGGTTTTCTTTTTCAAATCCGTCAGGTATTGTAACGCAGGCATCGTGACGGCAATCCTTGCTTTCAACTTCAGCCGGATTATCTAAGGATATACCGATAAAAGACTGCTGGGGCGGGTATAGTCCATTGCCAGTTGCCCAATTGATCAGCTTCCCCCAATGTTCTTGGGGCTCAAAATAACTCCCCGTTCGTCTGATATACGCTATCTCTGTTTCAGGTAAATTCTTAATTAAGATATTCATTTTTACTATCCCTCTTTAAAAAGTTTAGGTCGTGCCAAGGGGAGGTTTTGTTGCCCCTTCCTCCAATTTTATTCTTATTCATTATTCATGAAGTTTTGTCTCTCCAAGTACTTCAGCACTGTTTGTGAAAATTCCTGGTGCGATTCCTTTGTATATTTGGCTATCGTATATATCTGAGCAAGATTCTTTAATCCCAATTGTTCTGTCATTTCTTTAAGTTTTGGGACGGCCATGTAGCGGTTCCATCCTTTTTCGTTTCGATCTTGATAAATTTCCTGAATCTCTTCATCCGAATAATCCTGATACTGGTCGTAGTGAACAAGTCCTTGCAATGGCAGCCGATCGCGCGGGGCAGGGTTTTCTGCTGGATACCCTAATGAATAGCCGACAACAGGTACGACATTTGGCGGTAAATTCAGCAGTTCACCAATTTGGTCACAATTGGCTAGCGTAGAACCCATATAGCAAATGCCCAGCCCCTCATTTTCAGCTGCTAAAGCGCAGTTTTGTGACGCCAAAGCAGCATCAATGGCCCCGATCATAAAGCTCATGTAATTATCAAAATGAACAGGTGCATCGTTGAGTTCAAGCCATTTCCTCATTCTATTAAAATCAGCACAAAATGTTAGAAGGATCGGCGCATCAACCACCATCGATTGCTCCATATGAGCATTGTATAATTTTTTCTTTAGTTCTTTGTCTTTCGTGACAATGATCGAATAAGTTTGCATATTTCCGCTTGAAGAGGCACGAATACCCGCTTCTAAGATTTTATCGAGCAGATCTTGACTAACTTCCTTATCTTCATATTCACGAATCGATCGGTGCCCGTGGATCACATCATTCAATTCCAACACAATCACTCCCAAGTTTCGGGACGGTTCCGCCCGTCCCCGCAATTCGATTTCGTTTCTATTTTTCTAGTTCCACTAAGTACTCCTTTAATCTCTCTTTTGTTCCAGAGGAAAGTGGCGCAGACTTCCTAGTGTTCTCGTCCATTTGCACGATGACGGTTTCTGCCACTGCAGCAAGCTTGCCATTTTGATAGATTCCTTGAAATAAAGAAAAGGAACTGTTTCCGACTCTTGTAATGGCACTGCCGATTTCCACTGTCCCAGGCCATCGTATTTCAGAAAGTAAATCCAGTTTTAGACTTGCTATGACAAACGAGGCGTTTTCAGCATGCAGCGGCTCCCTTGCATAGAGAAGCTCCGTTCTTCCCGTTTCCAGGAAGGTTGAAAACAGTGCGTTATTAACATGTCCCTGACGATCCGTATCTGCATACCTGATCTTGTCATATGCCTTTAACGGAAAATCCTCATATTCCGGTTTCATTTGCATCACCATCATTCCTCCTGCCTCCATGCTTTAGACTCATTTCTTATAAATACATTCTTCAACACCTTGAGCAATAAATCCTTCTTGAACATACCTTTACTAGATTTCTTAAACCGTTCAGTTTTGAGGTGCATAATGTATTTGCTCTTTAATTTATTTTAACAATATGTTGACTATTCAGTTGAACTGTATTATATTTTTATTAAGTTGAACTATATAGTCGAACTGAATAGAGGTTGAGGTTATGAAACACAAATTATTACCGTTGTCTGAAACCATGCATTATATTTTATTGGCTCTGCGTGAACCGCTCCACGGCTATGCCGTCATGCAAAAGATCGAAAAGATTAGTAACGGTACTGTTGTTTTAGCAGCTGGTACATTATACGGTGCAATTGAAAACTTGAATAAGCACGGTTGGATTGAATCTGTTGGAGAGTCAGGCCGGAGGAAAGTTTATATGATCACTGCGGAAGGAAATGCGATTTTAAAAATGGAACAAGACAGGTTGCTGCATATTTTATCCCTGTACGAAGGAAGTGAAGGCAATGAAGAAGTTTAAGATGTTTGTTGATATTGAAAAAGAGGAGCAATGGCTGAACGAGCAATTACAAAAAGGCTATCGCTGCACAAATATTAGTGGATTAGGAATATACACCTTCGAAAAGACTGACAAGAGATATGTGATGCGACTGGATTATCAAGAATATTTATCAAAGGAAAAACTTAATGAATATAAAGGGATATATGAGGACTTCGGTTGGAAATATATAAAAGGTACCTGGCTTGGTGGAATTCAATATTGGCAAAAGGAAGATGACGGACAAAATGAAATCTTCTCGGATCGCCAATCGAGGAGAAATTATTATAAAAGATTGATGGGTTATTCATCTAGTTTAGCTATAGTGTTTTTGCTTTTATCTTATACGATATACAAAGATTCAGGATTATATTTAACCGAAGGTCTTTGGAGTATGAACGGTTCATTATTTTGGAAAGCATTCTTATTTGAAACTCCATTTGCCATTTTAAGGTTGTTTCCCGCCATTATAGTTGCTTTTTATAGTATCAGTTACTATAAAGCTTATCGAAAGTATTCTATGTTAAAAGAAAAGTAATGCCAGGGGTTAAAAAAGTATTGTGAAGTAAAGTACTCAAACTATTGACTATTGATTGCAAATTTAACAAAGGGGGTAGCTGCAGCGCCTCCTTTTCTTATTGAACAGACGATGCAGGTTAGTGAAGGCAAATTTGAGTTCCCAACAAGACTTAAAATAACCGGAGATTCTCCGGTTAGACTGAAGAATATGGCTCGGTTGGGTGGAAATAAGCGGAGAATTTCCGATTAAATGGTGCAAAACTGTCCATTTGCCTGTTTTTTGAGTCGATAGTCGGAATTTCTCCGGCTATTTGAGCTATTTTTAAAGCTTTTTCGAAATTAAGGGGAATTTCTCCGCTTATTTATCAACTAGCCGCTGCTTCCCTTATCCGTGACCGGGCGTGGCAGAAAAAAGTATTCTTGAATAACCAGGGGACCGCTTATTGAAATATAGGGTGCTTATGTAAAATAAAAACGATCATATCTTGGACCGATCATACAATAAACTAGAAAAATGGCGTGTTAAAACTGTTTCAGTTTACACGCCATTTTCATTGTCTTTTAAACTAGCCTGCGAATATTTCTATAGTACCCTCTTACGCCGTACCCAAGCTCACCCCAAGCTCTTTTAAATACTGTCTGTATGCAATGCTCATCCGGTCACATACCAGCGAAAGCTCGACTTGCAGATCAAGCGGAAGCTCTTCCGGCTTTTGGTTCTCAACTACCGGTTTATCCTGTGCGAAAATCTCATTTTGAAACTCGATGATTTCTGTATCGGAAAGACCTGTCTCATAGTTAAAGGAGAGAATTCCATAGGCCACTGATGTGTTTTCACTTTCAGGACGTACTGTTAAAAGAATTGTCATTTCCGTGTTATTTTCACGATCTCTCTTTGTAAATTTAACCGTCAAAGGACGAACAATTTCATAGGTATAATAGACATATTTCGGTTTTCCTGCCCCATCAGGATCTGGCTGATAGATTGGTATTTCGTCTGAAAAAATTCGATTATCGATCCGATTCACTGCATAGTCTTCGATGATTCGATGGCTATCAGTTCCTAAGAAGCCCTCATGGACCACCGCCAGATGACCTACATCCAGGAAGTTCTCAATGATGCGCGGCGGCTTTGCCTCAACGGATTGCGGACCCCAGATGACATTATGCCAGTTGTCCCCTTCCATTTCTTCATATTTGAAAAACTCTGGCAGATTATTGGCTAGATTCACCCAAATAAATCCGTACTTCTCGATGCATGAATAGGAAATGGCTTTTGCCTTCTTAGGGATTGCACGCCCTTCAGGAAGCTGCGGAATGTTCACACAATCTCCGTCCTGGTTATATTCCCAGGCATGGTAAGGGCATACAAGACAGTCATTTTTCACTTCTCCCAAAGACAAAGCTGCTCCTCTATGTACGCATAAATCCTTGAATGCATGTACACCTTCACTATTCCTGAATATCGCTAACCGTTCCCCCATAATGATGACCTGGACAGGCTTTTCCTTTAAGTCTTCAGCTCTGCAGGCAACAATCCAGTCTTTGCGCAATACATGATCTTGCTGCATCTCCTTCTCCTCCGTATCCATTTTTATGACTTCATTGTAATGGGAATTGAATCATCGGTCAACCAAAATACGAACATTAAAATATATTAAAATAAAATTATTCGTTTTTTATATACAACTATTATTTATTTTTGTATAATCCAGTTGAAAAGGTAACAAAACACGAATTAAATCAAGGGGGAAGACTCGATTGGACAGGAAACAGGATAATAACATTATCATTGGTGTCGATGATAAGATCAGCTACAGCAAAGCATTTGTATTAGGCTTACAGCATGTACTGGCAATGGATTTATACATAGCACCAATCATTATTGCTGGGCTTTTAGCATTAAGCACCGAAAACACCTCTTTTTTCATTCAGATGTGCTTCTTAGCCACTGGGATTGCTACACTGATCCAAACTGGCGCAGGAATTAAACTGCCTGTTGTACAAGGACCGTCTTATGTTCCAATCGGAGCCATCGCGGCCATTGGAGGAAAGCTGGGCCTCGGCGCCATAGCCGGAAGTCTGATACCGGGCGCGATTATCATTGCTCTTCTAGGCTACCCATTAAAGTGGTTCGCAAAAGCAGTCCGGAAGATCATCCCTCCACTTGTAGGCGGTACAGTGATCATCATTGTCGGGATTGCGTTAATGCCTATCGGTCTAAATAACATTTACCACTCTCCAGGCAATATCGGCGAAAACATCCTTGTTGCTGCAATCTCTGCAGGAGTCCTGGTAATTTGTATGCTGTTGGGCCGCAAAAGACATGGGCTCGGAACATTTTTCCGTCTTGTTTCC
The DNA here is from genome assembly GCF_002874535.1 of Mesobacillus jeotgali. Lineage (GTDB taxonomy): Bacteria > Bacillota > Bacilli > Bacillales > Cytobacillaceae > Mesobacillus > Mesobacillus jeotgali. The sequence continues at coordinate 277,695 of NZ_CP025025.1, read as the reverse complement.
GTCATTATTGCGATTATCGCCGGAACAGTTGCCGCAAGCTTCTTTGGCGGAGTAGACTTCTCGCCGGTTAAAAGTGCAAGCTGGTTCTCCTTGCCAACACTATTTCCATTCGGAAAACCTATTTTTGATGTAAGTGCCATTATTACCATTGTGTTTGTTTACTTAATTATCTTGATTGAAACAACAGGTACATGGTTCGTCGTTTCTACGGTTACAGGAAAAGAGCTTGATGAAAAGCGCCTTAACCGCGCTTCTGTTGGTGAAGGACTTGGATGCTTTGTCGGCGCACTGTTCGGAAGCACTCCTATGACAGGCTACTCATCTAACGCAGGATTGCTTGCAATCACCGGTGTAGCCAGCAGATTGGCCATTATGGCGAGCGGTGTAATCCTCGTATGTTTGGGGCTTATTCCTAAGCTTTCCACTGCTATCACTTGCATACCTGAGCCTGTTATCAACGGAATTTTCGGTATCGTCTGTGTGGCGATCGTGACAAACGGCATGAAAGTGATCCAGCCGCTCAATATTGACGACCGCAACATGATGGTCATCGGCCTTCCAATCCTGTTAACCATTGCAGCAACCCTTTTGCCAAAAGAAGTCCTATACAGCATGCCGGACTGGGCTAACTATATCTTATCTTCTGGAATTACTGTCGGTGCACTGGCAGCCGTGCTGCTGAATTTGGTCATACCAGCAGAAAAACCAACCACACAAGCATTAGAAACAAACAAAGAAGAAGCATATAACGTCTGATACTTAAGGAGACAAAAAGAAGCAAAGGACGCTGAAAACAGCATCCTGTGCTTCTTTTATTCATCCATTCTTCACTATTCCCTGCCTTCAGGATTGCTCGTCATGAATTTCATTTCATCTGTATCACTGGAAACGGCCGCTTAAGAATCCTTTTCTTGAAAAATCCATGCATGTCCCTGCTATCCAACTATTCAAGATGGACTTCATCTCCAACATTGATTTCACCTGTTTTTATGACAGCAGCATACACGCCGAAATGATTATTTCTTTCTTCCGCAACCGCTTTAAGCAATGATGAATCCCTTTTTGCATTTTCGGGATCAACGGTAATGATCATGCATCTTTCACAATGCCTTTTCACTTCCAGTGCCACTTCATTGCCAATTGTCAGTCGTCTCCCAAACCATTCTTCTTCGATAAAAGGTTTGTGATCTTTTAATGAAATGAGTAAATTGGGGCGAAAACGCCTATAATCAATCTCTTTGCCCCAAATCTGTTCCAAACCCTGTAGTGAAGCGTCAGTAACCAGTTGAATATGCTCTTCTTCAATTGCGCCTAGAGGGACGTATGAAGGTCGGTATGAAGCAAAAGATATTTCCCTTCCCGATTTTGCTTGTATTTCTTTCTCCAATTCCTTATCGCCCCAATCAAGCACTTTCCCCTCAGGTGTCACGATTTCGACTTTAGGGTACTCTTCCATCTCTTCTTGTCCCATAAACCTTGCCTTGTATCGAGCCATCTCAGGGAACTGCGTAATCGTTAAAAATTCCCCTGGCCTTGTTTGGTCATGGATCGTATGACTGCGGTCTCCGTACACTCCATAATCCATAACCTTTGTTTTCTCGACGCTCTCTCCATAAAAGGATTTAACAGGATGCCGAACTATTTCTCTGATATGACCAATTAGCACTGCATTGCCTCCTAGTTTTATCCCTATTTTATCCCCTCGGCTAATAAAATCACAACTCCTGACAGCCTCAATCGAGACAAAAGGACAGTCCGACCGTGCTGCTATCTCATATCTTTTTTTAATAATTCACTAAGGACCTAAGATTCTTTATTTCCCCATTAAGAAGGACGGTCCCTATCAGGAACCGCCCTCTCCCTCTATTTACTATTAAAATCTCCCCTGATACCACTTAGCCGCTGCTTCGACTTCCTCGCGGGTCAACTGATGCCCTCTATTCTCCCAATGAAGTTCTACATCCGCACTGGCTTTTTCCAGTAAAGATTTTAGCTCTTCGGATTCCTGTGGCGAGCAGATTGGGTCGTTTGTTCCAGCGGCAATGAATACCGGTGTTCCTGTCAGTTCTGGCAGGTCAATGCCTCTTCTCGGTACCATTGGGTGATGCAGGATTGCTCCCTTCAATGAGTTTTGATAATGGAAAAGCAGGCTTGCTGCGATATTCGCTCCATTTGAATAGCCTACGGCAACCACATTGTCGCGGTCAAAGCCATACTTTTCTGCTGCTTCATCAAGGAACTCATTCAATTCCTTCGTTCGGAAAATAAGGTCCTGTTCATCGAAAACACCTTCTGCCAATCTGCGGAAAAATCTTGGCATTCTGTTTTCCAATACATTCCCGCGGACACTCAATACAGATGCATCATCATCGATCATCCCGGCAAGAGGCAGCAGGTCTAATTCATTGCCTCCTGTGCCATGAAGCAATAACAATGTTGGTTTTGTCGGGACTTTTCCCTTATTGAATATATGTTTCATTCTTTATCTCCTTCCAAAATACGAGCTTCTACCTTTGGCAGCAGGTCTTCTAATTCTTCACGTTTTGGCTCCAGCCACGATGGCAGCATCAGTTTTTCACCGAGTTCACTAATTGGTTCATCTACTGCAAAACCTGGTGAATCGGTCGATATTTCAAACAGAATGCCACCGCCTTCGTGAAAATAAAGTGCTTTGAAGTAGTTGCGGTCGAGGATCTCAGTTGGATAATAGCCTTTCTCCAGGAGAAGTGCTCTCCACCTTTTATGATCTTCTTCATCCTTCGCTCTCCATGCAATATGGTGAACGGTTCCTGCTCCCATTAATCCACGGACGGATGGAGTGAGCTTGATATCGATGGTATTGCCAATCTCAGCTGCAGATTTGAATCTAAGGAAGCTTTCTTCCTGGCCAATGTTCTCTAATCCGAGGATATCCTCCAGGACCTCTGCCGTTTTATGAGGCTGTGCCGAAATCAATGTAGCCCCGCCAAACCCTTTTATCGCGACATCAGGAGTAACTCCTCCGAAGCTCCAGGTATTGGTTGGCCCTTCATTTCGTTCGACCAGCTCGATTTCAAGTCCGTCCGGGTCCTGGAACTGCAAATAGCTTTCGCCATATCGGACATTCTGGATGAACCTTACACCAAACCGATTCAACCGTTCTTTCCAAAAAGGAAGGGTTCCCTCAGGAATAACATAGCTGGTCACCCCGACCTGTCCCGTGCCAATTCGGCCTTTCAGCTGGTTAGCCCATGGAAAAAAGGTGATGGCTGTTCCTGGATCCCCGGATTCGTTGCCAAAATAAAGATGGTACACTTCAGGGCGGTCATAGTTGATTGTTTTCTTCACAAGTCTTAACCCAAGTACGCCTGCATAAAAATCAATATTCCTTTGCGCATCGTTTACCATTGCCGTAATATGGTGGATACCAGAAGTCTCCTGCATTCATCCTTCACCCTTTCTTCGATGGTAATCTATTTCGGCCTTTCGATTTCAAAAATCTCTCCGATTTTCGCGTAATTGTTTCCAGCCAGTCTGCTTACAGCAGCCAGTCCTACCGGATCAATCCTTCCATTCTCATAAATGCCTTCCTCTATATGGAACTGAATGATTTTACCGATGATGAAATCACAGCCCGGCATCTCTCCGCCGCCTAATTCCAGCGCCTGCTCCAGCACACATTCCATCCTGATTTTCGCTTCCTTCACACCAGGTACAGAAAGTTTCACGCTGTCAATCAAAGTTAACTTGGCCAACTCCACCTCGCTCTGGTCAGGAGCAAGGCTGGCGGCAGTCTGGTTTATTTTTTCATCATTGTGCTCGTCAACGATATGGACGACAAACTCTCCTGATTCAAGGATGTTCCTTGCTGTATCCTTCTGGTTACCGCCTGACCGCTGAATGGATAAGGAGACCATCGGCGGATTGGATGAAACAATATTAAAGTAGCTAAATGGCGCTCCATTCACTATACCATCCTTCGAAATGGTCGTGACGAAGGCAATCGGCCTGGGAATGATGCTACCAATCAGGAATTTATAGTTGTCCCTCTCGGAAAGACTGGCAGGGTCAATCGAAAGCATAGCCATCATCCTTTCTGATTAGATTCAATCCAACTTTCTAACTTCAATCGGGATTAGTCCTCTCTCAATCTGGCCGCGATACTGTTCGTATTGCTCAGGCAGCATTAATTTTTCACCCATTGTTTCCTGAGATTCATCATGCGCAAATCCCGGAGGATCGGTCGCAATTTCAAACAGGATTTCTCCATGCTCTCTGAAATAAATCGCGTTGAAGTAATTTCTGTCCTGTACAGGAGTGACACCATATCCATTGCCTGCCACGTATTTCTGCCAATCGAGTTGGTCCTCGTCATCGACAGCTCTCCAAGCAATGTGATGAACCGTTCCAACACCCATCACACCGCGTCCAATTGTGGTCAACTTCAGGTCAATAACATTTCCGATATCTGCTGAAGAACGGAAGCGGATGAAATCTCCTTCTTTGCTTACAAGCTCAAGGCCCATTACTTTTTCCAGCAGTTCAGCCGTTTTTTCCGGCTTGGTGGATAATAGAGTTGCTCCCCCGAATCCTTTAATCGCAACATCAGGTGTTACCTCACCAAAGCTCCAATCATTGGTTTCGCCTTCTTCTCTTTCAACAATCTCCAGATGAAGTCCATGAGGATCATCAAATTCTAAATATTGTTCCCCAAAACGTTCCATCGTTGTAAAAGATACATTGAATTTTTCCAGACGCTTTTTCCAAAAATCCATCGCACCCTTTGGCACTACATAGGATGTCACTCCTACCTGGCCGTCACCAACGACTCCCTGGCTTGCTCCTGCCCATGGAAAGAAAGTAATGATCGTTCCCGGCTTTCCGCCCTCGTTCCCGAAATAAAGATGGTAGGTTTGGGGATCATCAAAGTTAACCGTTTGCTTTACCATACGCAAACCCAATACACCAGCGTAGAAATCGACGTTTTCCTGAGGATAGCCAACAATTGCGGTAATATGGTGAATTCCCATTGTCTTTTTACTCATTATTTTCGCTCCTATTCAAAATCTTGATTTCAAGATAAATTAGAATAACATCGCATCTATAGCGTATTTACCAGGACCAATCAGCGCTAATCCAATAGCTACAGCCATCAACGTCAAGTTATATTCATAGCCATTCGAAGTGGACCACAAACCATTTGGTGCATGGACCTTAATAATCGCCATCAGCATAGTTCCTGCAATCATCAGGGCTGCAAGTGGGGTTAACAGTCCTACAGCTAATAATATTCCCCCGAGCAATTCTGCTAATCCTGCCAAAAGCGCCATCGTCACACCTGGCTTCATGCCAATCGAGTCAAACCAGCCACCCGTTCCCTTTAAGCCATACCCTCCAAACCAGCCAAACAGCTTTTGTGCACCATGTCCAATAAACAAAATACCAATCACCAATCTTATGATTAACAAACCTAAATCCATCATTATAATTTTCCTCCTGAATTTATCTCGAATTCGAGATATTAAAATTAAAAAACTTTATTTTAACAGTTTTTCGCCCGGTAACCGATTCTTTTTAATAGAGAAATGGTCTGATTGACCTCGTCGGCATTCAAGCCATCGAAAACCTTGCTCATTTCAAATTCATGCTGCGGGAAAATATCATCCATCAATGCTTTCCCCTCAGTCGTTATAACCGCATAGGTTACGCGCCTGTCCTCCGGGCATCCCCTGCGTTTCACATAGTTTTTTTGCTCAAGCTTATCGACCACATAAGTAATACTGCCGCTTGATATAAGAACCTTTTTTCCAATTACCTGAATAGGCTGTTCCCCTCTATGGTACAAAAGCTCCAACACAGAGAATTCCGTTGGATTCAATCCAAACTTCGCTGCATCTTTTCGAATCACTTCTTGAATAGCCTGGGCTGCACGAATGATGACGGTAACAGCTTTCAACTCAATTTTTGGCAGTTCCATTTCCATTCTCCTTACCAATCGGTCGTGCTGGATTCCATACGAATCCAGCAAAACCACTAAGGGTTGAACCGATTTATGCTGCTGGGTTCACTTCTAATTCCACTTTGATTTTGATGTCTTTCCCTACTAGGACGCCGCCTGTTTCTAATGCTGCATTCCAAGTAAGATTGAATTCTTCACGGTTGATTTTTGTTTCCGCTTCGAAACCGTAAACTTCTACACCCCATGGGTTCGTGCCTTTACCGCCAAACTCAACATCAAAAGTTACTGGTTTTGTTACATCCTTGATTGTTAAATCGCCAGTTACTTTGTAGTCATCACCGTCTTTCGTGATGTTTGTGGATTTGAAAGCGATTGTCGGGTTATTCTCCACATCGAAAAAGTCTGCTGATTTCAAGTGATTATCGCGGTCTTCATTGCGTGTGTCGATGCTAGCCACATCAATCTTGAAAGCGATTGAAGCTGTTGTTAGATCTGTTAGATCAGCTGCTTCAACATCAGCAGTGTAAGATTCAAATCCCCCTTTCACCTTTGATACCATCATGTGTTTTACTTCAAATCCGATTGCTGAGTGGTTTTGGTCCACTGTCCATTTTGCCATTTTAAAATTCCTCCTGTTTTTATCTCGATTTCGAGATATTTATTTAAAAAAATTTATCTTTAATTCATTTATTTTTAATTCGAGATAAATTTAACATGAAATCCATTTTTGTGTCAATAAATAATTTCAAGACGACCAGATTGCTTTCTTTCTAATCCTTGCTTGTTCTGTTCTTAATTTTTTCGGAGTTACATCTGCTCCTACTGGATCTACAACAGTTGTATTCAATAAGAGATTCTCCATCGATCCGCGGAAGATTTGCAGATATGTTTTCCGTAGCCTGTTCAATTCATCGGCTTCAATCTCTGTTAATCCCTCATTCTTCTTCTTAAGAGCAAGTTGATTTATCCTTTTTAAAATATCCAGCATTTCCATTCCTCCTTTGCATTGAAAAATTATCTTGAAATTAAATATCTTGAATTAAAGATATATGATTTCATTATTTTTGTCAATGCATTAACATCTATTATCATTCATAGGCGTTTTGGGTGCAGGTTTGCGAAGTCATAAGCGGACATTTTCCGGCTATTGTTTATAAAGGGTGCTTATGAAGGATAAATAAGGGGAGATATTCCGGTTAATCGCTAAAAATAGAGCAAAATTCAACGATTTGGATTAAATAGACGGAAAAACGACCCTTATTTCTAGGAAAATAAGAGTCGTTTCCAATTTAATCGGAATTTTTCCGTCTATTTTTCAGTTGGAAGAGTTATCGTCCCATACTGAAACTGAAATGTTTTAAAAAAGGGTTCAACAACAGACCCTCCTCTTGTTTCTCTATTCGCCCTAAGCACTAGCTGCTATTTCCCCAAGTTTTCTATACTCTCCTATAAAGACAAAAAATGCACCTATAACCAAAATCGCCGTGCCAAGCACAATGATACTTTGGGTAGAATAGCTTTCCATTACGCACCTCCAAAAAGCATTCGCCCAATATTGTATTCTCTTTATATTCAATGGTGCAGGTCTTCTTACGAGACAAAGAGTAAGAAGACCTGCACCCAACTGGATTAACTTTTTATTCCACGCTGGGTGACAAAATCCGGTTCAATCGGACTTAACTATTCTGCATCATTTTTGATACAAAAGAGAAATAGTGACCAACATATTCCCTTACGTTTATTATTTATATCTTCATTTTTTTTAAAAAATATTGAATAATATTAAAGTTTAATTTAATATTATTCAATATAAAGGAGGATGGAGAATTGAAACGCGATGAGGTACCCGAATGGATTCTTGCTTTGGATCAAGAATCACTCGAATTTATCAGGAAGTTCGTTTTGAATTCCGGCTCTTTAAAAGAAATTTCAACTGTTTACGGAGTTTCCTATCCAACAGTCCGGACAAAGCTGGATAAGCTTATCAAGAAAATTGAGTTGAATAGTAAAAAAGAGGATCTTGAGTTTGTCAGTATGATTAAAAATATGGTGCTGGATGAACAAATCAGTTTAGACGTGGCAAAGTTAATTATCGAAAAATATAAATCAGAAAGGGTTGATCCTTAATGCCTTCTATTTACGGATGGTTGATTGCGATTGCGGTGATTGGAGTTCAATTTTATTTATCAAGGAGAAGTCATGTTCTTTTGGGAGCCATCTTACCTGTTCTGTACTTAGCCTTTATATCGGTGTGGTTTTTCAAGAGATTTGGTGAAGGAGATACGCTTTCCCTTATCTTAGCTGGTGTTGGCGGATTGGCCTTTTTGTTAAGTATCTGGATCAAAGGCAGAGATTATCTGAAGAAGCAACGCCAAAAGGAGCTGAAAAAAATACAATTACAAGATATGTAACCCCGAAAGGAATTGATCATGACAATTGTCGATTATGTAAAAACAACAAGCATTAAAACTTGGGAAAACGCATGGCTTCAACTAAAAAGATCTTTTCGGAAGTATTGGTTCTTTTATTTTATCATCTTTGTCATGGCTTACCTGATTACATCATACATAAACCCGGATATGAAAGAGCTCCTTTCAGACTTAGATAAAAATTTTAAAGAAGATGCCCCCGAAAAGGGATATTGGGAAACCACCTTGTTTCTCTTCAAGAATAACTGGCTGGTTTGCCTGCAAATCTTGATGCTTTCTTTCATCCCCATTAGGCATCTATACGTACTGCCACTCATTTCAACATGCGCGATGATCGGTATGACTTTGTATCTTGTTCAGCAGGTTGAGTTAAATATACTCCACACATTCGGATTGGGTTTTCTGCCGCATGCGATTTTGGAACTGACTACCTTTATGCTTGCCGCCATTTATGCAAATACATTGAATAAAACGATTGTGACTAGACTGACCAATGCCTTTCGTAAAGTTAAAAAGAGCACAACACCATTCCGTTTCCACCTCAAAGAAGCTTTTTCCGCCTTCATTTTCGTCATCACACCTTGCATTTTCATCGCTGCTTTTATTGAAGGATTTATTTCTAAATTTTTATTAACTTCTTTTTTGTAAGAGACACAGAGACGTTCTAGAGTCTCATCCTGGAACCTTGAAATAAGTTAATTTCACACCACACACCTCAAAAAACCGCAAATTTGGAAAAGAAATCATCTCCCTCCCTCTCTATAATCTGGTTAGGGGGAGATGAAATTGACATTTTTCAAGAAAATGGATTCTTATCGTGTCTATATATATACACGTTTTTGGTCTCAGTTCTTTTTTACATTTATCTTTACGGTTAACTTGCTCTATCATGTGAAAGTCGTCGGTCTTGACCCGTTGCAGCTGGTTCTGGTTGGCACTGTGCTGGAGGCGGTTGTTTTCTTTTTTGAGATTCCGACTGGGTTTGTGGCGGATTTAAAAAGTCGCAGGCTTTCTGTGATTATCGGGTATTTTTTGATTGGGGCTGGGTTCCTCATCGAGGGTTCGTTTCCATTTTTCGCAGCCGTGTTAGTGTCTCAGGTTCTTTGGGGTATTGGCTACACGTTTACGAGTGGTGCGCATCAGGCCTGGATCGCTGATGAAATCGGAGAAGATCGTGCTTCCGAGGCGTTTGTTAATGGTGCTAAGGCCGGCACACTCGGTGAAGTGATCGCGATTCCTTTAAGTATGTTGATCGGTTACTTTTTCATGATCAATCTGCCGATCATCATTGGCGGATTATCAATGGTGGGATTAGCTGTTTTCTTGCTCCTTTTTATGAAGGAAGAAAACTTCAAACCTGTTCAACATGAAAACACATCCACTTGGAAGACGCTAAAGACGAATATGAACCAGATGGTCCATTATACAAAGGCCAGCTATTTGATGCGGATTCTCTTCCTTATCGCCTTGTTCTTCGGGTTATATAGTGAAGGCTTCGACAGGCTATGGATTTCTCACTTTCTTGAAGAAACTCGTCTCGCATACATGACAGAAGGCAATTTGGTTGTCTTAATTGGAAGCATTAATTTTGTCGTAATGCTCCTATCCTTTATCGGCCTTCATTTTATCAGCCGGAGTTCTCTCCATCATCAGTTAAACACCATCTATTTATCCTTGCTGATCGGATGTGTCCTGATTATCACCTCGCTGACCGGTTTTGCTCTTTCGACTGGTATCATCAGTTTGCTGTGCTTTTATCTGATCATCCAAGGTACAAGGTCTGTCATGGCACCACTTGAGGATACATGGCTGAATAAAATCATTCCAGATTCCTCGACGCGCGCGACTTTCTTTTCGGTAAAAGGGCAGGTAGATGCGATCGGCCAAATCAGCGGAGGACCGGCCATCGGAATGATTGCCGCCAATTTTTCTATCAAAATAGCAATGATTGTAAGTGCCATTCTTTTAACACCTGTCATCTATCTCTATCAATTGGCCATCAAAAAATCTCGAGGATGATTTCATTCTCGAGATTTTTCTTTGATCGGAATATGAATTTCCATATAGATTTTTTTAAAATCCCAATGATGGCAATGCTCGTCATAAAATTCAAAGTCGAAGCCCGCTTCATCCACTTCATAGGATGAGTGCGGAAACCAATCCTCCAGTATGTATCTCCATGTCCCTTTGATCGCCGATGCAAATTGGCCAACCTCAACCAATGGCGTTCGGAATATCGCATATGCAGACTCAGGGATTTGTATCGCGGTTAATCCCTCTGGTAAGCCTTTTTCATCATCATAGTTTACTGCAAATATATAACGGCAACTGCCTTCATCAAGGCTGCGGCTCAAATTGATACAATACTCTCCATGCTTTTTCGGCGACAACACTTCATATAAGTACGTTTCAATCGAACCATCGGTCAAACCTTCCTGCTCCCAGAACGCCGGCACATTTCGGTTAGCAGGGAAATTCTCGATCCTGAAGATCTTACCGGCAACAGAAAAAGTACTCCGGCGGACAATCTGCGGCTGCAGTACAATGCCGCCTGTGTTCTTTTCGTGAAGGCTTATCAGATCCAGTTTTTGTGGCAGTGATGTCGGACCATGCTCCTTATAAAGGCTCGGAGGACTGCCAAAACACTTCTTGAACGCTTTCGTAAAGCCAGCATGAGTTTCAAACCCATAATCCATAGCAATTCCGATGATCTTTTTCCCATTCACCAATTCATACAATGCAAATTGGAGCTTCCTTTTTACCACATAATCCATCAATGTATAACCCGTCTGCTTCTGAAAAATCCGTGAAAAATGAAAAGGAGAATACCCAACCATCCTTGCCAGCACTTCGGCACTTAGTTCCTCTTTAATATGATCCTCTATATAATCAATGACACGTTGAAATAAAAGTAACTGTTGAATCATCCTCACCACTTTACGGTTGGTCTTTGTCTTATCCATTACATTTTACAAAACTTTTGGGAGACAGGGAATGATGAAATGCGGGCGCATCCCCGAATCTGCCTCGATATACTACAAACAAAAAAGACTCTCCTGGTCAAATTTCGATCAAGGAGAGTCTTAACTAGGGTATTATTCAATTCTAAACAGACATTTAAGCAATCTTCACTTTAAGTAACTTTTCCATAGCCATTTGCAAATTCGAGGTTACTATGATGCCTGAAACATCGACGCCTAAATTAACCATTGTTTGAGCGATTTCTGGACGTATACCTGAGAGTGTAGTATCAATCCCTAAGAGTGACAACGCTCTTACTACTTTAAATATCCGATCAGCAACCATGGTATCAATAATCGGCACACCAGAGAGATCAATGATTAAATGTTCCAATGAAAATTCACTGCTTTTCATCAGAGCTTTGTTCATTAATTCTTGAGCTCTTTGCGTATCTATATCCCCTATTATAGGAAGTACACCAATCTTATCTGAAATTTTAATGACAGGAATGGACAATTCCAACGCAGAGGCTTCAGCTACCTGTATTCGAGTGTAAAACACTCGTGTATAAGAGATACTTAACCAATGAACAGCGCGGTCCACCACGGAATCAAAGTCAGATAATAAATCGTAAAATTCCGCTATTGGCAAATTAAGCTTGATCGCTTCGTCCTTGATGATGTGTCCTATAAGATTCCTATAGTCTCTGACTTCATCAAGAGCTATTTCCAGAGGAAGGTTGAAGTTTACTAAAGTATCTACTGCTTCACGGCCCCATTCCTTTAATACACTGAAAGAGGTTTCTATATCCCTCGCAACAGAAAGTGCGTATATGTCAATGATATTCTCCCGCCACTCTTGGAGCAGAGAGTCAAGTTTATTAGATGTCTGGTGAGAATCCAGCTGAGTTTTATGTTTAATGAGATATTGTTTTTCTAGAAGGATTTTATCAGAAATAATTTGAAGATAATCAATTTTTATTTGTTCGCTCAAGTTCCTCACTCCCTTGAAAATTATCGTCTGTTTCAGGATAACATACCAGCTTAACAGAAGGGACATTTGGTTATTAGTACCATTTTTTCATATATCGGAGGCCGTTCAAGAGACACCATGACTATTCTCTCGTCTTATTGGGGAAAGGGATTGATAATAGAATAAAATAATGAATTTATTGGGGGCCATAACATATAAAACAATAAAATTATGGTATGAGCTCATCTCATAGCGAAGTTTGTTTACTGATAGAGATTATATCGGGCTGTACAGAAATCGTTCATTTATTCTTGGGACATGAGAACCGTGCTCGTGCCCATGCCCCACAATCCCAATTAAACCTTGGCCTCAGTCTCACTCTCATTCTTATTGATCACTTGCTCAATCAGCATGATGTCCTCCATGATATACTCTTTAAGTCGTTCATCCTCACATTTTTCATAATCGGCTTTCAGGCGCTGAATTTCTTTTTTTAATAATGCCATTTCGATGTGGTTCATCTGTAAAAACCCTTTCGTAGTAAGGTAGATTTCCATGACTTGGTCGTATGTGCTGCCACAAAGGAGCTTCGGTAATGTTTTTACAGTGATAAAAAAGAAAAAGCCGAAAAGAACAGGCTCTTTCCTGCTCTTTCCGGCTTAAGTCTGGCACAATGTGTCCAGTTCACCACTGCCTATGCTTTATTTGGTTTTAAGATTAGAGTAATGACACTCTTATCGATTTCAAAATCCCAGTCAACAAAGACATCTTGGATTTTAGAATCAAGAATCGCAGAAAACTGGGTGCTGCCATTCAGCATCCCACCTTCAAGCTGTCTTTTCGCAACACGTAATGTCTCATCGAACCCAAGAGAAATCAACTTCTTTTCGATTGGCACTAATATTCCCTCCCGGAAGACAATCATTGACCGGGAGCTGAGCATGTAAGAGTAAACGCTATCAGGCGCTTTTTCGGCTTGCTCGCTTATACGAATGATTTCCTTATGGATCTCATCCCTGCCTTTATAATCAGCTCTTGAATCTTTTCCCTCATCCGGACTGTCCGGACTGATGGCAACAAAAACCCCTGAAAGGTTTTTCAGGTTCCAATCATAATAAATATGCTGTATTCCCATATCCGTTAATGCTTTAACTTGCCCTCTAATTTCGGGATCCAATGATTTCATCAGGTATTCCCGAGTCGTTAGGACGGTAAGTTCTTGGCCCTGCTCAAGAAGCGCCTGCTCCATTGGAGAAATAAAGCCGCTTATATAAACCAATACATACGGCTGGGATATAGTAACATGGATGACTTCTGGCCCTTTGCCAAATTTATCACGCAGCAGCTTGCCGAAATTATTCGCCAATTTTGTTTGCTGTGCTTTAATATCCATTTGATGATTCACCCTTTTAAAGAAAGAAGCATCATATCCTCTTTCCTTTTTTTATTTTAGCACATTACAAATACGATGAAATAGTTCAAATGTGCTTTTTCCCAGTTTTCCCCCATTTTTATAATAGAAACATGAAGATAAAAAAAGGATTCAACACATGGATGTAGAAAGAAATTAGGTAAGGAAAAAATGATACCTGTTATGAAGGGTTTCTACATCTTTTGCGATACAATTTATACCTTTCGTCAAAACAAAAACTGAATTCAGGATACTAGGCCGGAATTTGAAAAGGATGACGAGAATGGATTTAAAGAATAAAGAAAAAGAACTGGGGAGTTACATAGGAAGAATACTAAGGGAACATTTTGGCAAAGGGCCAGGTTCTGTATTCGCCACAATTTCCCCTCCCTATATAACCATGTATATCAAAGACTTTCTTTCCCCAATGGAAAGTAAATTAATGACTAATGAACAAAGCAAATATGTCGAGAAAATTAGGGATATGCTTATGGATACCCTGACTGAAGAAATCAAAGTCTTTATGAGAATCAACCTGGGTTTGGATTTAAGTGAATTCTATTACGATTGGAACCTCGACAGCCACTCCGGAATGTTCATCGGAGTCACAGCAAATGAACCGGGCGACCATGACTGCTCCTATAAGAATCAGGAAGATGTCCATGATGAAATCATAAAGGTGAGTATAAAAGCCGAAAAGCCTCCAGGTGACATATACTCATGCATGCTGAACTCACGAACACTAGTCATCGTACGGAATAAAATATTGATAGCTGTTGAAAAAGAAATGATCAAAACAGGCTTTTCCGAAGCTCTCACGATTGCTAAGCGAAATCTTGAAAAGAGACTTCTCCTGGAGCATACAGACCAGCTTCAAACCTATCTCGACGCAAATTTGGAAAATGCTTTCGTATCATGGAATTTTGATTCGGATAAAAGCATGATGGTACTTATTATAAAGCCGAATAGTTGATGGCCGTAATTATCTGGGCGATAGAACCAGACATAAGCCAAAAGAAGGTGATTTCACCTTCTTTTGGCTTTTTCTTTTTTTCATAATATCTTCCGTAACCAAATTCTACAGACAATATTTACTTTATTTCATCTGGAGGGTGGGGAAAATGAATGACAGAGGAATTCCAGGATATGCATAATAAAGCATTAGTTCGAATTCAATGTGAAAATGACATTATCACAGCTCGAAAAATGGGAAGAATTTTCGCTAAGAACCTTCATTTCGATTCTATCAATCAGGTAAGAATAATCACCACAGTATCAGAGCTTGCAAGAAACATATATAGATATGCAGGCACAGGGCAAATCAGCTTTGAGCCGATTGAAGAAGTCATTAAAACCGGTTTAAAAATCACAGCCAGTGACCAGGGACCAGGAATCCTAGATATAAGCAATGCCCTGAAACAAGGATCTTCCACATCAGGTGGCCTCGGAGCTGGCATACCTGGCGTAAAAAACATGATGGATGAATTCTATATTGAATCTTCGTCAGGCAAAGGGACGAGGGTGACTGTCGTTAAGTGGCAATTAAGATCATAATTGGGGACATATGCCATGTTCTTGCTTTCCATCCGGAAACCGTACAATTTAAGAGAGAGGCTTCGGCAGACTTGCTTCTTTCTTTGCCGTAAAAGGCTATAGAATACGAGACTACGAATATTTTGCTTAGAACAACAGGGAAATGCCTGAGTCCCACCCCCTCCATGCCTATCATTATAATTCTGGCATCCATCGTGAGACATGGGGAGTAATGTGTCTCATTTGAAAAACCGAAATACTTAAAAGGAAAGTCCGAGTTGTTCTTGTTTTCCAAGTCTTTTAACCAACATGGCAGTGTAAGTTTCTGTTGTTATTTTGAGCATTCAAAAAAAATGCCTCTTTCATATGAAAAAGGCATCTGCAAATTAACCGTATACAGGTGTTTCGCTCTTTAATCCCGCTAGCCGTTCCTTCCAACCTTCGATTTGCTGCAGCCTCGTTTCCTCATCAGCACCCGCCGGGAACAGGAAAGGTTTTAGTACAGTCATTCCACAATAGTAAAGTTTCTCGTGTTGAATATTGAATAAGCGCTCTTCGACTTTCCCTTTTATTCCGGTTTCTCCGTACTCCGACAGGTCCTCCGCTCCATGAGTCACAGATACAATCGCCATTTTCCCTTTTAAATTCCCTTCATCATATCGGCCTGGACCATACGCAAAGCTGTAGGAGAAGACTCGATCAAACCACCCCTTCATGATTGCGGGGGCATCGGTCCACCACATCGGATATTGGAAAATAATCAGATCCGCCCAGGTTACTAACTCTTGTTCTTCTACAATGTCAGCTGTGAAGGTGTTACTTTTCAGTGCATGGTATTGTTCAGAAATATAATTAAAACGGTCTGGATTTTTAAGCACAAGGAAATCATCTTTATCAGCAATGGCTTTAAATTTCTTTTCGTAAAGGTCTGATACTCTTACCTTATGACCGTTCTGCTCCAGGCTTTCAACCGTTACGTCTTTTAATGCCCCGTTAAGCGATTTGCTGTCCGGATGCGCGAATACAATGAGAACATTCATTTTCTTATCCCCTTTAATTGAACTTGCAGCTTCTCCTTTGCTTATTTAAGGAGAACTCATTTACTTACATTTATTCAAATATTCTATACCACCGGCTCATTTCCTTCTTTATCTTGTGACACAGGGACATCGGGAACATTTCTTATCAAAAACGAGTATGAACAAAAGGGAAAGCATGGATGGGGATAGGAGATTTTATTTCATGAATCTGACTTCCGCTTTGCTCGTGGTGCTGACGGGGACAGAAATACGGTGATGAGTTTCAAATAAGGGGAGATTTTCCGGTTAAATAGAGATTAGAGGTGTTTTTCGGGGTATATAAGGGGAGATTTTCCGACTATGCAATGCAAAACCTCCAATTTTCGATTTTTTTGAGTCATTAAGCGGAATCTCTCCGCCTATTTAAGCTTTTTTTAAAGAAAAATACTAATTAAGCGGAATTTTTCCGTCTATTTCACCAGGAGAGAAAGGCTCTCCCAGCCAAAAACGGCAAGGAAAGCCTTCTTTTCTTCTATATAAATGGCTAAAAGTTACCTCACTAATCCATCCCCAACCATAACATACTTCCGAGTAGTCAGCGCAGGCAGCCCCATCGGCCCTCTCGCATGCAGCTTCTGTGTTGAGATCCCAATCTCTGCACCAAACCCTAGAGCTCCTCCATCTGTGAATCTAGTGGATGCGTTATGATATAGCGCAGCTGCGTCTACTAGCTGCAGGAACTTCTTTGCGTTCTCAGCATTTTCAGTAATGATTGCTTCTGAGTGTTTTGTGCCGTACTGATCGATGTGCTCGATGGCTTCATCGATGTTGTTGACTACCTTGACGGCGATGTCGAGGCTAAGGTATTCGTCTGCCCAGTCGGTTTCAGTTGCTGGTATTACGTTTGGCAGTGCAACTGCTGCTGCTTCATCACCATGTACAGTGATTCCATTCTCCTTGAATGCGATCGCAAGCTGCTCTTTGTTCTCCTCAAGCCATGCCTGATGAACGACAAGTGTTTCGGCTGCGTTGCAAACTGCCGGGCGGTCTGTTTTGGCGTTGATCATGATGTTCAATGCTTTTTCGGTGTCAGCTTCTTTGTCGACGTATAGGTGGCAGTTTCCAACTCCGGTTTCCAGTACAGGTACCGTTGCGTTTTCGACAACAGCTTTGATCAGTGCTCCGCCTCCACGTGGAATCAGGACGTCGATATGCTCTTTCATCGTGAACAGCTGCTGCGTTGCTTCACGGTCTGCTGTGGCGATGAACTGGATGGCTTCTTTTGGCACCTTTGTGTTTTCAAGTGCCTGGTGCATGATGTCGACGATTGCTTTGTTGGAGGACAGTGCGGATGATCCGCCTTTCAAAATGATCGCATTTCCTGATTTCAGAGCCAGTCCTGCTGCATCGACGGTTACGTTCGGGCGTGCTTCGTAAATCATGCCGATAACGCCGAGCGGAACGCGGATTTCTTTTACATTGAGTCCATTTTCCAGTGTCCAGTCTGAAAGGACGTCCCCGACTGGATCAGCATGCTCAGCTACCTGACGCAGGCCTTCCGCAAAGTCGGTGATTCGCTCACGAGTAAGTGCCAGGCGATCCATGAATGCTGCCTCGAAGCCTTTATCCCTTCCATTCTGCAAGTCCTTCTCGTTCTCTGCTAAAATCGCTTCATAATTAGTTTCCAAAGCGTCAGCGAGGATCAGCAGCGCCTCATTTTTTTCCTCAGTGGAAAGGATGCTCAGCTGTTTAGCTGCCTTTTTCGCTGCAATCGCTTGTTCTTCTACTGTCGTTGTTTGTGTCATTGTCAATGTCATCAAAACGCCTCCTGTAAAATTTTAGACTGATACCGGCAATGCAAAGTCACGAGAACAGACAAATGTATCCTGTTCAATCGCTTCTTTTCGTTCACATTCTTCTTCAATAAGTGTCTCTTCCAATTTTCCGCTAGAATATTTGATTCGTCCGAGGCCGATTTCTTCTCCATTTTCATCCATCACTCTGACAACGGCTCCTTCGCCAAACCTGCCTTTTACATGAAGGATGTCTGACGAAAGGATATTTTTCCGATCCTCGATAACTGCTGTCTTTGATTCTGGGCTGATAATCACTTCGCCCTCAGGTCCTGAATGGAACGCGATCCATTGCTGGTTGTTGTCGAGGTTGAAGCCTTCAGGATCCTGGTTGAAATACGTACCCTTTGCTGTTCCGCTCACTGCTTTAACCAGAATGTCCTTGCTGTCGGCCTTCCCTAAAAACGAATCGATACCAGATGCCATCGCAATTTTCACAGCGGAGATTTTCGATTTCATCCCGCCTGTACCGACCGCACTTCCGGAACCGCCTGCAGCTGCTTCGATTTCAGGAGTGATTTCATGGACCTTATCAAGCAACTTAGCGTCTGGGTTGTTGTTCGGATTATCGTCATACAAGCCGTCGATATCGGAAAGGATGATCAGCTGGTCAGCCTCGATCAATGCTGCGACCTTCGCTGACAGCGTATCGTTGTCACCAAAACGAAGACGATCGACTGTAATCGTGTCGTTTTCATTGATGATCGGGATGATGCCTCTCTCCAACAGGACATTCAACGTATTTTTCATATTGTTGTAGCGATTTTCATTCGCGAAGTCGCTTCTCGTGATCAATATCTGGGAAGCGACGTACCCATGAGATAAAAAGAGTTCTGAGTAAGATTCCATTAACAGGCCTTGCCCGATTGAAGCGGCTGCCTGTTTTTCCGGCAATGATGTCGGCCGCTGAATGCAGCCAAGCTTGCGGTACCCTGCAGCGACGGCGCCCGATGAAACGACTGCCGTTTCATAGCCCGCATCCTTCAAGGCCACAATCTGGTTCGCCAGGTTCTCCAGCTTCCTGCGGCTGATTTCCCCATGCATGCTCGTCAGCGAACTGCTGCCAATCTTAATTACAACTCTTTTTATCTTCCTGTCTTGCTCTAACATCCAATACCTCCTTGTAAATCCGTCTGCATTTAGAAGGAACTAGCACCTCATTCAAAAAGTGTTCGTATACCGTTCGTGTTTTGCCAACGTTATTAATGGTAACATCCTCAGGTTCACATTCAAGGGATATAGAGCCATTCGTGAGCATATGGCCGAGAAAGTGAATGGAAGCGGTAACATTTTGAAGATATGCTGGGTTAGCTAAGGCTGAGCGATACTCAGCACTGCTGAGGGAGAAATTTGCGGATATATCAGGAGTGGTGATGGGAGGCTCAGAATTTCCGAAATGAAAACCGAACGGTTCGATGTCCCGCCCAATGAAGGATGGATAAACAAACCAAACAAATTTATCCTCTAAAGACTTGCATTTTCATAAAGCAAAGCTTATTATATGTTTAAGTTCTTAAACGTTTAAACTTTTAAACATATAAACATAGGAGGATTTAAAATAATGAATAAAACTGTTTTAATTACCGGAGCATCTGCTGGTTTAGGATATGAGTTTGCAGCCATGTTTGCAGAGGATGGATATGATTTAGTCCTAGTGGCCCGTAACAAGACCAAAATGGAGGAAATCAAAAACCGTTATCCCAAATTGAACATTACAGTGATCACTAAGGATTTAAGCCAGTCTGATGCAGCCAGGGAAGTATATGAGGAAGTGAAAGCCGCTGGAATCACGATTGATACTCTAGTGAATAATGCTGGGTTTGGGCTGATGGGCAAATTTGAAAAGCTCGACATTATGAAGCAATCAGAAATGATCACCTTGAACATTACCGCTCTTACCGAGTTGACGCATTACTTTCTTCCTGAGCTAAAGGAAAACTCCAATAGAGCAAGAATCCTGAATGTTGCCAGTACAGCTGCATTCCAGCCTGGACCTATGATGGCCGTTTACTATGCAACGAAAGCCTATGTGCTATCTTTTTCCGAAGCTCTTGCAGAAGAGCTGGCAGGCACGAATGTAACCGTCACGACGCTATGCCCTGGAGCGACAAAGACCAATTTTGCATCCGTAGCGAATGTTGAAAAAACTAAGATGTTCAGCGGAGCCATGTCCTCACAAGACGTCGCAAAACAAGGCTATCAAGCATTAATGGCCGGAAAGCGTGTCGTCATTACCGGCAGCACAAATAAAGTTGGAGCATACGCAGCGAAATTCCTCCCTAGAAGCCTTGCAGCAAAAATAGCTAAATATGTTGCGAAAGAAGCCTAATTACGTTTTAATAAAAAATAATGAATCAACAAAGGAGAGCATTCAATGGGGGAAAAAGCAATCGATGTTTTTCGTTCGTGCATACCGCTTTTCACGGCATTAAGTGACCCTGCCAGACAAGATATCATCCTATTATTAGCTGACCAAGAGCGTTTAAGCGTAAACGAAATAACTGAGCAATCAACCTTATCAAGGCCGGCTATATCCCACCATCTGAAAATCCTTCGTGAACATAACCTGGTGGAAATCGAACAAAAGGGCACACAGCGGTATTATTCACTCTCCCTGGATCACTCGGTACAATTATTAAAAAAGCTGATTCATACCGTGGAAAATGAATGTTTATAGTGTAACGAAGCTGGGGATCATCCCCGGCTTTTTCTTTTTACGCGGGACATGGTGACCTCCCACGAGATTTCACGAGTTCCTTCGTTGTCATTACATTCTATTAGAACGCCGAAAACCCGATAAAGTATAGGATGAGCCACGCTCTTCCAAAAATAGAAAAAGTAACCTTACAAAATCTTAACATTCAATTTACAAAGCCTCTGTATACTGAATTTAATAGGTCGATAGTATCATAATTGGAGGTAATGATTTTGAAGTTTACAACCAGGCTTTCATCTTTCACCTTGGGCACCCGCCTGCTGCTATTATTTATCTCTCTTCTGATGGTTTCGGTTGTCACCGTGGGTGTCAGCTCGTATATGAAGGCGAGGAATATGGCTGTGGAAACGGTCGAGCACCGCCTTGAAAGAGAAGCACAATTAATAGGATACATAGCCGAGAATTTGAAATTTGTTTATATCAGTGACGAAGAATACTTCAGGCAGCAGCTGGAAGCTAATGTCCGCTCACAGCAAAAAAAGCTTAAGGATGATGGAATTGCTTCTGATTTCTTCTATATTAGTGACGGAAAAGCTGCTCCCTTCAACGTAAGCAAAAATTCAGAGTATAACTTTTCTGACAATCAGATAAAATCCATCCAACAGTCCAAGAACGGGGTGGTCCATTCCGAATTCAATGGACAAGACTATACGATTGCTTTTAATGAAATGAAAGAAATTAACGGAATTTATGTCATCGTAATCCCGACCAGTACATATATGGGGCCTGTTAATGAAATGGCCTATTTTACAATCGTTGTCATCTTGATCAGTCTATTAACTTCAACGATTATGATCAGCCTGTTTGTCAAAAAACTGACGAAGCCTTTGAACGAGCTTAGAAACACAATGAAAAAGGTACGTGATGGGCATCTGCAAAGTGCTCCTGACATTGATACCTCTACTCCGGAAATCAACTCATTGCAAAAAAGCTACAACAGCATGATTGAGCAGATGATGAAAATGGTTACGGAACTGACTGCAACGACAAAAGAGTTAGGCAATACCGGCGATGAGCTGAAGGATTCCTCTCAAAGCTCACTGGCAAGCAGTCAGCAGCTCGTCGCAGCCATCCATCTTGTCAAAACGGGAGCACAACAAACCGCAGCCAGCTCAGAGACAAGCGTTCGAAGCTTTACAGATATGAAGGACATGATTGAAGCCATGGTAGCGAATATGGACAGTGTGTTCAGCAGTTCGGCAACAATGAATGCATCAGCTGTGAATGGCGAAAAAACCCTAGGCGAATTGATCTCAATGATTCACTCTTTTGAAACGGACTTCAAACAATTAGCCAATACTGTCTATCAGGTAAAAGACTATTCACATTCGATCACGAAGCTTGTTGGCATGGTAAAGGCGATTGCCGACCAGACAAAACTGCTCGCGCTCAATGCCTCGATTGAAGCAGCCCGTGCCGGGGAAGCTGGCAAAGGCTTTGCTGTTGTCGCTAATGAAGTCGGCAGCCTCGCTGAACAATCTGCGAAAACGGCTGAGGAAATAACTCAGGCCATCGGTAAAATGGAGAAGATTACGATTGGGGCGACAGAAGAATTTGATGAGATGCACTCGAAAATCAAAACAAACCTATCAATGGCAAGCAGCTCACAAACTTCCTTCGACGAACTGATGAACGGAATTTCCGTCGTTAGCACCAAGCTCCAATCGATGCAAGGTGAACTGGAAAACCTTGAAAACACGCTCCCGCAATTAGCTGAGGGAGCCGACAGCTTCCTTTCTGTCTCACAGGAAACCCTGGCAAGCGCAGAAGAAATGCTTCTAGCAAGCGAGGTTCAAGTCGAACAGATGGAAGCCACTGATGCAATCGGTATGAAGTTGAATAGCCTTGCCAAGTCTTTATCCGAGATTACCAGCCAGTTTCGTCTTGGCGGTAAAGCCTGATCCAATGAGATCAGGTTTTTTCTTTTTCTAAAAATAAGGACAAAAATAGCCTAGCATGCAAGTTTACTCAGCAACGAATTGAAAAGTTCATTCTTCTTAAAAAAGTCTTAATATATCACCTGCACCTTCTTAATATCCTCCATTTATTCTAGTATTAATGTTTTAATCTAAAGGAGGATTCACGAATGCAAAGCAATCTTTCTACAGAAGAACAAGCGAAATTAAAACATTTGAAGTTACAATTAATGAATGCCCAAAACCAAGACGAGCGCCATTCCATTCTTAAAGCTATTGAACAATTGCTCAACAAAGCGAAGTATCGGAACAGATTCATGTTGACATTAAAGGATAACCAGAATTGAGAACAGTTTTTTTGGGGAGGGACGCAAGAACGATTCTTGCGTCCCTTTCTGTTACCGAACTAAAAGAATTACGGATTATGTTCATCTTAATGCTCCGACTTTATTTTTTATTCCGGTTACCGATAATGGAAGATGAACCGTCCCTATACTCCTCTTGTTTTCCATCATCCAACTTTGCTTGTGGTTTTATCTTTTTTCGGCCAAATGAAGTAGCTTGTTGTTATCGCTGTATCTATGACGAGTACAAGACCCCATACTTTTAAAACAGCGAAAAGACTCTCAGTCCTTGATGGATCATCGATCAGGAAAATAATCAGTGCAAGCATGCTGCCGCCAATAAGAAACGCAGCATAATGGCGGAGGAGATTCTTCCCTTCGTTCCGTGAAAATTCCCTTCCGCTCAGGCGTTCAGGCTTTTCCCCGGTTCTTAAAATATAATATCGGAAACGTGAATCCGCCCAGTTGATCATGCTTTTTCCATACGCAAGCGAAACGCCTATGTAAATGGCAGCGATTCCATGAGCGATGGTTGCCGTTGCACCGCGGTACAAATCATAACTTGTCAGAGCCAATAGCAATAAATCGACCACTGGCGTTAGAGCAAAGAAAAAGATACTTAGCGTATTTTTCTTGAAAATATACCGAGTGACAAGTCCCAGTATAATGACAATCCAAAACGCGATTTCACAGGCAACAATCATCCATGCAATAAAATTCAATTGAATCCCCCTTTTTAATACGGTTGCATTAAAAAGATACCACATGACCTTTAAATAATACAACTGTATTAAATAAAATTTTTATGTTAAAATAAGAACATGCCAAAACATGTTGACCACGAAGAAAGAAGACAAACTATTGCAAGTGCCACCTGGAAAGTGATCGCTGAGAAAGGCGCGGAAGCAGCAACAGTCCGAAATATTGCAGAGGCAGCAGGATTATCACTGGGAGCACTTCGTTACTATTTCAAAACCCAGGATGAATTAATCGGATTCACTTTGGAACTGGTGAAGGAGCGAGTTCAGCAAAGGATTCAGAGGATTCTTGAACAGCAGCTTCCCCCCGAAGAATCAACCTTGCGCATTCTCTTGGAAATGATTCCTCATAACGAAGAAACGTATCAGGAAATGGCCGTTTGGTTCCAATTTATGAACGGAGTCAGGCAGCGGAAATTCTCCCCGGAATCCGATGATATGCTGCAAGGGATCACCCTCATGATGACGCAATTGGAGCAACATGGCCTTCTTAAGAACGAGCTGGATATGGAGGTGGAGATTGAACGATTACGGGCTGTGGTCGATGGACTAGCCCTTCATGCCATGATTTCTCCAGAAAAATACACAGAGGAAAAATTGACGCGGATTTTGAAGACACATCTAAATGAAATCTTTGCGGCTAATGAAGCAGAGTAACGAAAAAAACAAAGGAACCAATCAGAGCGTTATGCCTGATTGGTTCCTTTTTTTCTTGTGAGAATCATCCCTATGCCTCGATGATTTTAATTTTATCTTCATTCTCTTTACGGAGTTTTTCAACCAGCTTGCTGATTTTTTCATTTTCCTTTTCAGCTATAATCTGCTGCTCAAGCTGTGCTTTTACCTTCTCTAATTCTTCGGGCTCTTGTTCCTGGCCTTTTACTATCTCTTTATATTGATCATAATTAACCTTGATTTCTTCATCAGTTGCTTCAATCTTTCCAATCTTGCTGTCCAGATATTTATTGACCGTCAGTTGCTTTTTCAGCTGGCTCTTGAGCTCTTTCTCGGTCATTTCATTCTTTTTCAGAGCTTCTTCAAACTGTTTTTCATCTTCAAAGTTAGCTTTGATCTTTTCAAGCTCTGCATCGACTTCTTTATCTTCAATCGAGATGCCGTCCTTCTCAGCTATCTGGAGAAGCAGCTCTGCATTGATCATTTGTTCCAGAACCGACTTTTCCAGTTCTTCCTTCTGCTTTTTATCCATCTGGTCTGCCGGCATGCCCTGCTGTTCATAAGTTGCTTTCATGACCTCCAGCTCTTTCTCATACTGCTGCTTCGAAATGCCTTCCCCATCTACTGTCGCAACCAAATCTCCTTTATTTTCTTTCTCAGTATTCCCTTTTGAGCTATCATTGCTGCATGCTCCAAGCACAAGAACGGCAATGCTCAAAATGAAAATGCCTGTTAAAATACGCTTCATCATATAAAACTCCCCTTTCACATAACTTGTCCGTCATATTATCACATTACTCGAAATAAAATGGAAGTTTTAAAGAAAATGTTATCAGAATGAAATATATTTGGCATGTGAAATTCAATCATAAAAAACCGCCACTAATGGAAAAAAAGAAGCACAGGGAACGTCCCCGCACTTCATTCAGGAGAAAAGCTTCTCTATATCAACGTTGAATTGTTTGATGATGGTTGATTTTATTGAGCCTTTATCTTTGGCTACATCATGCAGTTTGAATTTGTTATTTTCATCTAACACATATACTTGAATTGTATTGAGTAGTGGATTCACGATCCAATATTCTTTCACCCCATACTGCATATAGAGGTTTAGCTTAAAAACCAGGTCATGTGATTGATTTGAAGGACTAATAATTTCAATAATCAGAGAAGGAATTCCTACATATTTATTCTCATGAAATCCGGTCTTGTCACAAATAACAGAAAGGTCAGGGATTACAATCTTGGTCCCATCCATCTGTTCATTCTTTAGTTCTACATCAAATGGCGCGTGGAATACCTCACAATCAGAGCCATCAAGAAGCTGGAATAACTGAGCATGTAAACGCCCTGAGATTCTTTGATGCATCGTTGAAGGTGAAGGAGTCATAAAAATTACACCGTCTATATACTCCATTAGCTGGTCAGAATCCTCTCTAATCCGATAATATTCATCTAATGAAATATGCTTTTCTTCTGGTAAGCTCATGACCTCACCCTTCCCGCTTTTTTATAATTATATTATATACGCTCAAAATTCTCCAAGAGTCATAAGGGTGGGACATAGCCCTCAACGGTTCAATGTGACAAATGGTTATCCAAAATCAATTATTCCCCACTATCCTGCTTCTTCTTTCCAATATGATCGTATCACGCCATACTCCTTCCATCTTTCCGATCCGCTCCCGCCTCCCCATTTCTCGGAAGCCATGGTTTTTATGTAATTGAATACTTCCTTCGTTTTCAGGAAATATGCTAGATTGTAGTGTCCACAAGCCATTTTGCTCACTTATTTCAATCAAGGATCTTAACAGAAAGCTGCCAATCCCTTTTCCATTATGTTTCTGACTGACATACACACTAACTTCTCCAACACCTGCGTACACACTCCTGCTTGATACAGGACTCAATGCAGCCCAACCAACAATATCTCCATCTAAACACGCAACAATCCGACATTCCGCATCATGACTGAGATTCCATTCCTCCCAGGAAGGTGCTTCCTTTTGGAAAGTTGCATGTCCAGTAGCAATTCCCTCAAGGTAGATTGCTCGTACTTTTTCCCAATCATCTGGGAGCATTTTATTTATTTTAATAGAACCTTCCATACTGTCCACCCGCTCACCCTTGATAACTAGCAACTAACAGATAAAACCTATTTCATCATCGGTCAATATTTTTTCAACAATTTGAATAGGGCTTCTTGCATCTCGACCAACAGGTTCCGCTAACCTTCACCATAGTATTCAGCAAAGTGTAAAAACCCCATTTTCCTTACAAGATAATTTCTAAGTTCACCTTGTGTAGCTTTTTCAATTGGCGGTTTGGTCAGGGTGTACGCCTTAGCGTTCAATTCAGCAAATTTCTCTTTGTCCACTTTGTTATGATATTCATCTTGAATCACCCCTGATAAAATCGCAGCTTTTGGATATCCCATTATAAAAACATGTGTTTTCAAAGCCATAGTAGGTGTTGAATGAAATAGAATAAAAACAACGACCAAAGCTGCTATAATGATAATTTTTATCCTCAAAAAGCTTCCCCTCATTCAATTGTAATGTAAGAACCTTCATTATTAATCAACTTCCTTAAAGTCACTTCATAAAAATTCTACAAGAGAGGCTCTAATCCCTCCTGAGGAAAGCACAGGGACGTACCCTCTGCTTCCCTATACCCTGCTTACAGGATTACTCGTCATGCTGACACACAGATCCCAGACTCTCTCGATATTCTCCGGATTGTCTGCATATTTTGGATATACATTCTGATCCATTAATTGCTTGATATCCTGTGCCAGTCCATTGGAATAATGTGATGGCTCCATCACCTTCCTTTTATCGTTGATGAATTTGCCTGTCACACTCTTAAACTCTTCTGAAGTGCATATGTGGAAGTAGGTGTCGGCCATGGATTCACGAGGTGCGCTGAACACATTCTGAATCCTTGCCGCGAATTTCCAGCCTGATTGAAATTTTTCAATGGTTTCTCTCGATAATTTAATAGCCGAAATTTGCACGGCATTGACGCTGATCCGGTGTTCTTTCAATTCTTCGGCCATTTTAAATGTCATCAGCAACAAGGCCATTTTGGTATCTCCGTACATCTTATAGGCGTTGAATGGCCTTTCGTCTTTGAATTCTCCCTGGAGGTTGTCGAACTCAATTTTCCTTTTCGGATCGAAAAAATGCCTGATATTGGTCGTGCAGGCATGCAGCACTCGGGCATCCCCCGATTTTTCAAGCATCCCAACCAATTGCCTGGTGAGCAGGAATGGGCCCACGGTATTCGTGGCAAAAGAAAGCTCGATGCCATCCTGGCTTAGCAAGTAGTTTTTCTCCCCGTGATTTAAATAAGCCGCATTGTGAATCAGAATATCCAGTTTTGGATATTTGTCTTTGAGCACTGTGGAAAATTGGTGGATGGATTTGAATGAAGAGATGTCTAGCTGCAGTAAATCAATTTGCGGATTCTTGGTCGCTTCAATTATTTCCTGTTGGGCGATTTTGCTTCTCTCAAGGTTGCGGCAAGCCATTACTACGGTGTACCCCTCATTGCCAAACTTGATGGCTGCCGCCTTGCCAATACCAGAATTCGCTCCTGTAATGACCACGATTTTATCGTTCATAAGAACCTCCTATGTAAAAAGGATCACTCTCTTTATAGTAACTTATATTCGCATTAATGAGATTCGATGGCAGAAATTATACTCAATCCGCCACAAAGAGCGAAAAAAAGAAGCACAAGGTCTCCCTCGCGCTTTCAAAGGGAATGTCCCCTTGCTTCCATTATTTAATCCACAATCGCTACTACTGGGGGCTTATTAAGATAGGCTACTAGATTTTTTACATCTCCCTGCACTTCCTGGAATTCTGGTGTTGCCAGCGCCTGTGTCAAAACTTCCGGACTTTCAAACTGCAGTTCAGCAATCAAGTATAATTTCTCCTCAGTATACATGGATTGTAGTACACGATGAACCTCTGCACCTTTTAAATTTGGCACTTTCTGAACAAGTGGAATATGAACCTCATGGTAGTGCTTTTCAAAACCTTCTTGGTCTTTCGGTTGGTCATAAGTAACAATGATTTTCGCCATCTTCATCCCCCTTAGGAAAAATGCCCTACAACCCCATTATAAAGAACGAAATATTCTTATTAAAGAAATACCCTTCGACAAAATCCTGTGGAAAAAGGGGGACTGTTCTGCAAATCCTCCCAAAATCAGCCGGTTTACTGATCTCTATCCTCTGTGAATATTTTGAGTCCCCCGAATATAAACACGATTGGGATGATCACTAATACTATTCGAAGCACATAGATTTCCAGGATGATACTTACGACAGCAAAAGGGATGGCAATCATGGAAACCATCGCTATGAACCTAGAATAGCGGATAGCTTTATTCGATATTTCCGGTTCTTCTTTATACATCCAGCGGCTCCCAAACAGGATGCTTTCTTCAGGTTCATAGTAAGTCCAAATCAACAAGCCATAGATTGGGACCAGAATAACCACGGTAAAAAAAATCGTTGCAGCCACAATGCACCCCCTGGAGAATTCTGCGTTGGACCCTATCTAATGTTACGCTTTTACTCCGAAAAGGTTTCGTTATTAAAAATACATAGGGATTTATA
The DNA here is from genome assembly GCF_002874535.1 of Mesobacillus jeotgali. Taxonomy (GTDB): domain Bacteria; phylum Bacillota; class Bacilli; order Bacillales; family Cytobacillaceae; genus Mesobacillus; species Mesobacillus jeotgali. The sequence goes on along the minus strand of NZ_CP025025.1, from coordinate 248,540 downwards.
AAACACTGAAACCAGCCGCTTGTCCCATCTGTCAATTCCTTTCTTTTAAAAAAATGTCTGCCATTCCAAGGCATGAAATTCCAATCTTTATCTTTTTTAATAAGCAGGAAGCAATCAATTACGATACTACTCAAAGAGCAGAGCAAAGAATCATCTCAGACTTTTCATTTCCATGTATACCTCTTCATAATTATTGGCAAAAAGGCAATACTATCAAAAAATGCAAATAAGAAGGTGTAACCGTTATGGGCCAGAATCAAATAGATATGACAGCGACTGAAATGGGGTTCTTATGGTCTACCTACCAGGCTGAAACCCTGAATCATTGTTTATTGACGTATTTTGACAGAATAGTTGAAGACCCTGAAATAAAAGAATTGAACAAAAGTTCGTTGGATTCCTGCGAGAAGAATATTGCCTGGATGAAAGAGATATTTGAAGGAGATGATTTTCCTGTTCCGGCGGGTTTTACTGAATCCGATGTAAACCCGAATGCGGCCAGGCTGTATACTGACCCATTTATCCTTTACTTCCAATGGTTTATAGGAAAGGGGAATATGGATTATTCATCCCTCGCCATCAATACCATTGCAAGAGATGATATTTTTTCTTTTTATGAAAATCTCGTTACCCAAGCTACGAAATTATTAAATGATTCAAGGAAGTTATTATTATCAAAAGGGTTATGGGTCAGAGCTCCTTATATACCAATGCCCCAGTCAGTAAGCTATGTTAAGAAAGAAAACCTTTTAAATGGATGGATCGGTGAGAAGCGTCCCATTGCCGGGATTGAAATTGCGGGTATTTTCTACAATCTAGTGACCAACACCCTTGGCCAGGCATTGATGACCAGCTTTATCCAGGTTAGCAAAAAAGGCGAAATCCATAACAAGTTTGTCAGAGGAAAGGAAATTGCCACAAAGCATGTGGAGGTTTTAGCGACAGCGTTGAAACAAGAGAATCTCCCAGTACCAAATACGTGGAATACGGGAATAACCGCATCGACAGAACCGCCATTCTCTGAAAAATTGATGCTCAATATGGTCAGTTTTTTAAACGCCCAGGGTTTGGCCAATTACGGCAGTGCTTTGTCGCTTTCCATAAAGCGGGATATCGGGCTGGACTTCACCAGATTGGCAGCAGAGGTGGCAGACTTCGCCCAGGATTCCACAGAACTTCTGATCAAAAAAGGCTGGATGGAAACTCCCCCGCTTGCTCCCAAAAGGAGCAATTAAGAAGGGAGCTTCAACAAGCACTTTTACTATCGGCTAAATCGCTTCTCCCGGTTTGCTGACTCCTTTATTTAATAAATATTTTTCATAGTAAAAAGGCGTGCACACTTTCCTTGCTTCTCTTCGGACATCACCGTCCCATGTCCCTCTCTACAGAATTGTAAATGATAATCATTAAAAGTGATGTGGACAAAATACTGCCCCTATAATTTTCTTAATCAAACGTTTGATTAAAAAGGGCTGAAACGTTACCACTCCTGAGTTCTACGCAAAAAACGCTCAGGGCACAATAGCCCTGAACGTTAGCTCAACTTTTTGTTGTAACCGCTCAATTTTACCAATGGGTTGGTCAAAGCATAACATTTTGTTAATATCTGTCCGTCACAAATTTACTCGCTGCCTAATGGAAACAAAGGATACTCCCATCGATGGGTGCATTCCTGCAGCATATAATATCCTCGTTCTTCATCGGGCTCAATGCGGGAGCACTGTTGTTGTGGAATCGGTCCCTTGTCCCCTTCACTTGTTACCTCAATCCAACTCTCGTCCGCTGCCTCGTCATACCGTATGACCAGTTGATTTCCATTTATATGGATTGTGTAGCCGTTCTCTCGCTTCTTGGTCTTTTCCATGAAAGCCTCGATCTCTGTGATGATTTCTTCCTCACTTCTAATAGATTCTGATTCCCCAATTCTTCCTAGTTCAGAATCACCAAGATGCACTTCTTTCATCCCCTGCCAGGCAGGAAAACGAATCGTATTTTCCGTGATCCACTCAGCACTTTCCATACCCAGAATTCCTTCTGCATCCAGTCCAGGATGTTCCGTACCTTGAATAACCATTTTAATCGATTGATCATCAAGAAGCTTTCCGACTAAACCAAATCTTGTTTTGTAAAAGTTGTACTGATAAGTCGTTTCACCTAATGAAAAATGGCGGTATTCAATGACGACAGATTGCTTGTTCCATGGCGAATCAATCTTCGTGTAACTATAATCCCAGAGCAAAACCATGAAACTATGAACCAGCAATAATGGTAAAATCACAGTCATACCAGCGATTGTCCACCTTTTTCTAAACCTGGTTGAATGATATGCGAGTACAGCTAAAACCAAAAAATTCACCGCTAATGGAATGATATAACCCGTCGGAACTAAGAATAGAAAGAAGTAACCCGCCAAATGCATGACGACAAGCAATAAGTCCATGCCACATAGCAGCAATAATACTCTTTTAGTGTCCATCAAATTCGAACCCCATTTTATCTACTGATGTTTACTATTTCTGTTCCACTAAAAGGCTTTAATCAACCAAAAACTCCAAAACTAACTGTCAGTAAAAAATTTCAATTCTCTCAGTTTCTTTTGTTCACGACCTATAATAGCTTCATTCTTAGAAAGGTTCATATAAAAAAGCCGCTAATAATAGTATAAGTAATAGTCCCCAAGAAAAGTATTGGAGGCAAGGCACTGATGATCAACCCAAACTTCGCACCTTTTTTAGTAAATGAGAGAACAGCACCAACTAGCCATATTAAAATAAACACAAGGAATCCAGGATCAACAAAATAATCATCACCAAAGTTTTCCCCAATTGCCCCTGCTGCCATAAAAATACTGATTGGTATCGTGATAATCCCCATCATGACTAAATGTATAATTCTAAATATCTTAAATCTCAACATTATCCCTCCTCAAATCAACTTTACCATAAAAATCCAATATCAGCAGTTGAATGTTTGATTTTCATAGAGGAAATATTGACTGATTGCTCGAATACATTTACATATATTCCTTCAGTATGAAAGCGAGAGGCATACATATGATTGAATTTAAAAATCAGGCAAATCAGTTTGCACTCATGCATGATGAATTTCTGGATGATTGGAATAAGGCTATGGCATCAGGCGACACTTCAGATTTAGATCGAATGACAGAGGACTATTATGTCGCTTTCTTCAGAGACACCAAGGGAAAGCCTGCATTTTTCACCAAACAGGAGTCCATAGATGGCTTGAACCAATCTGTCATGCATTTTCTGGGTTGTCAGAAGCGCTTTGACAACCGGGTGATCCGTCTGCGTAACGATGAAAACGCCGTGGTCTTTTATGAGCAGCTAATTATTAAAAATGAAGACGTATTAGCGCGGCTGTTTACGATTGAAAACTGGCAGCTGATCAAGGGGAAATGGATGATCGTCAGAGAAATTGAAGAGTCCATACATTAATCTTCAGGAAGCTGATTAGAAGAAAGAGGACGGCTTCGCATCCCACAATTCATTAAGAATTATGAAATGCTGAAACCGTCCCTTTGTCCGAGTTATTTTTCCGTTTTAAATGTTACTTCGCCGACACCTAAGTCTGCATCCAAATCAATCTTTACTTTTGCATCTTCGTAGGCTTCATTTACATAGACGCCGTCTCCTTTTGAAATTAAGTTTTCAAAGGATGAGGAACCGATGCCTTTTTGTGCGTGTACTCTTACTCCTGTATCTTTTGGAAGGATAACGGTCATCTTTCCTACTCCCGATGAAATACGGGCATCAAAGCTTTCTTTCCATTCTCCTCCGAGATCCACGGTTATTTCACCAACACCTGCGTTCACTTCAAGGTTGGAAAGTTGAATTCCTTTCAAGTCAAGATCCGTGTCTGATGCCCCTGCATTCACGACAAGATCCACTGGAACATCTTCGCTGATTTTCAGATCCCATTCATTCTTCATCTTTCCAAGTTTAAAATGATCTGGCTGAGAGATATCCACCTTCCCGACTTTCCCGCTTAGATCATATGAGACTTCGGGTTTCATTTTTTTAGGTTCATAGATTGCATTACCATTTATCCATTCATCTGCACCGCCCGCAACATCCATTTTCCCGGCGCCAAAATTCAGAACAACCTCAAGCTCTTTTGCCCGATCCTTCTCAACGACAATTTCATCATCACTTTCGTTATTAGCAAGAATCGTATTATTACATCCTGACAGAATTAATACAGCCGATAAGGCCGCCAAACCAAAACCGATCATTTTTTTCATTATATTTCGCCTCCAATTGATTATAGGTTAATCATAAGGCACTCCCCACTTTCATATAACAGGCTGGGGCTTTAACTTGTAATCAGTCTTGAGACCTATTCATGGAATATAATGGAACAAATGTGCGAGTCTTAATAGACCTCCGAGGATCAGGGAAACTCTAGATAGAAGGCATGACGGTATCCCCAGCACATCGGAATGTTTATCCCCTTGCACAAAGGCTAAATGTAGTTATGCACTTTTGTTAATTGGAATAATATGAATAAACTACAAAAATGAAGGCTGGGATGAGAATGGGACGTTTTTTCTTGAATCTGACTGCCACAGTGCTCGTCGTGCTGGTCAATGCGCTTGCTAATATCCTTCCGATCAACGGGCAGACGACGGGGGAAATATCCAATAGACTGAATGTGTTGTTCACTCCGGCTGGATATGTTTTTGGGATATGGGGATTGATTTATTTCTTATTGTTTATTTGGACAATCAGGCAGTTTCCCGCTTCAAGGAGGAATTTGCCGATTTACGAAAAAGCTACCCCGCTTTATGTACTGAGCTCTGTCCTTAATATCGCCTGGATCCTTTTATGGCATTACGAGTTTTTCCTTTTGACGGTATTGGTGATGATTGGTTTGCTGTTGACCCTAATCAGGCTTTATCATCTCATCAAAAATGAAGACCATTCATTGTGGGATCTTCTTCCCTTTTCTGTCTACCTCGGCTGGATCAGCGTCGCGACCATTGCCAATATCAGCTATTACTTGAAGGATATAGGTTGGAATGGATTCGGTCTGTCGGATGTCACCTGGACACTGATCATGCTCGTGGTCGCCACACTCCTGGCTTTTTACTTTCAGCGGAAAAATGAGGATCATATCTATCCGCTCGTATTCGTCTGGGCCTTTATTGGAATCGGTGTGAAGAATGCTGCCTCCCACTCGATAGTCAGCACCACTTCCTATGTCCTGTCCGCATTCATATTGATGATGATATTTTTCAGGCTGTTTAAGAAGCACTGATTTCGGACAGCTCTTATGTCCATTCAGGAGTCCAAAAGCAATCCTTATAGCAATGGGGCGTCAGTAGCACCAGCTCATCAAGATTGCAGAGGACTCCTTTTTGATTGTTGGGATCAGACAGGCTCATAAAAGCCGGCAGCCCTTGTTCTGTTTGACTTATCAAAATCATTACTGATAAGATACTTTTGACTGATCACTTGTCATCATAATGACCACGACCATTGGCAACATAATCTACGAAATAAAAAACCATGCTCTTACTAATGCACATCTTCAGTCAACGAAGGTGTTTTTTATTTTACAAACGTGGAGGCCTATCTTGAATCCATTCAGCAACCTACTTAAAAAGAAGCAATTGCTTTTCCTATCCCTTTTTGTCCTATTCATTGCTGCGACCATTGTCTTTGTCCATCATAATCATTTCCTGTATGAACGCACGATTGTGAAGGTTCTGGAGACAGAAGTCGTTGAAAAGACAGAAGTGATAAATCCGCTCGATAATAAAGACCATCTATTCACTCAGCAGTTAACTGCTGAAATAAAAAATGGCGAAGAGAAGGGCGAGCTCATTTATCTGGTGAATGAATTCTCTACTTCGAAAGCGTATGACCATGAATTCGAGGCCGGCGACGAATTATTCGTCGATATTGATTCGCCCAGAGAGGATACAGGAGAATTACAGGGTACCATCAAAGACGTGAAACGCGATAAATACCTTATGTATGTGGCATGGGTGTTTGTTCTTGTGTTATTGATTGTCGGCAGGAAGCAAGGTCTGTTTTCGATCATCAGCCTGGTGATCAACGCCCTTCTGCTTTCGTATGCATTGGATATTTATCTAAACAACCCCCATTGGAGCCTGTTGCTGATCTGCAGTGTGGCTGTTGTTCTTTTTACCGTGATTTCCTTATTGCTCGTGAATGGCTTCAATGAAAAAACCTATGCCGCCGTCATTGCAACGCTCCTGGGGACTTTTGCCTCCCTGTTCATCGTCTGGCTTGTCCTATGGGGAACATCGGAAAAAGGGCTGCGCTACGAAGAGCTACAATTTATTACCCGGCCGTACCATGCGGTGTTTTTGGCCGGATTGTTCCTTGGATCCCTTGGAGCTATCATGGATGTCGCGATTACGATGTCTTCTTCGATATTCCATATGTTCGAAAAGAACAATAACATAGCCGTTAAGGCGCTTATCAAATCGGGTATGGAAATCGGCAAGGACATCATGGGCACGATGACGAATATCCTGTTCTTTGTTTATGTCAGCGGTTCGATTCCGATCCTGATTCTTTATTTTAAAAATGGCTCTCCATTGGGCTTTGCTCTTTCCATGAACCTTTCGCTTGAAATGGCGAGGGCATTGGCAGGCGGGATTGGAATCGTTTTGACCATCCCAATCGGCCTCTATGTGACGATCTTTTTTATCAATAGAAAGAGGGCTGGATTATGAATGCTCTAGTTGTGTTGGCTGCCATTTTATTTATCTTGATGGCTCTGATTGGAAGAGGCAAAGGCGTCCGCTCTTTTTTGGCAATCTTCTTCAATTTCATCGTGATCTTCATCGCCGTCATTTTCATGAATGACCCAAATGCAAATCCGATTATTATTACGCTGGTCGCCTGTATTTTCATCAGCGTCATCAACCTTTTTTACATCAACGAAGTGAGCAAGAAGACAAAAACTGCGTTTATCGCAACGGTGATTTCAACGGTAGTTTTGCTTTTGTTTATTTTTATCATTGCGGACCGGGCAAGAATCCAGGGCTTTGGTGAAGAAGAGATCCAGGAGCTTGGCATGTTCTCCCTTCATATTGGGGTGGATTTCGTTAAAATTGCCGTATCGGTCATCATCATGAGCACGATTGGCGCAATAACGGATGCTGCGATTGCGATTTCCTCCCCGATGCGGGAAATCCATTATCATAACCCGGACATCAGCAGACAGGATCTGTTCAAATCAGGGCTTAGCATCGGCAAGGATATTTTAGGGACCAGCACCAATACGTTATTTTTCGCCTTTTTCGGAAGTTACCTTGCCCTGCTGATCTGGTTCAAAGACCTGTCCTATTCAGCAGGAGAAATCATCAATTCAAAAATCTTCAGCGCAGAAATGATCACGATCCTCTGCGCAGGAATTGGCGTAACACTTGTGATTCCGATTACCTCCTGGATTACCGCCTATTTTTTAGTGGCCAGAAAGTGAAGCAAAGGGTGCTCCCTTTGCTTCTTTTTTTACAATCCAACTTTAATTCTCCGGCATAACCCAAACGATTTCACGTATCCGGACAAAAAATGTGGAATCATGCTCCTTTATCGCCACATGGTCCGGCTTGGCATCCATTACAATTCCGCTAACTGAACCACGTGTTGTATCCAGAACGACTCTTTTCCCGATAAGATTATGAAGAGCTGCATATACATATGGCTCAACTACCACCACATTCATAGGTCCGTTTTGTGTTCCCTGTGAATACATTCCATTGCGCATCATCATGTTCATTTCTCCCTTCAGGCAGGCCACTTTTTCATGTTCATTCTATGACCGGCTGGCTCGGCTTGTTCCCTGCGGCCAACAGCTCGAAGGCACTGGGATCTCGTGGGAGGGAACAGCGATTGGTCTTCATGAGGCGTTTTTTTGGTTATCAAGAAATGATGGATTGCGATATAATTCCATTAAGAACCTTGTTAAGAGAGGAAGTTGGATGATGCCAATCCGTTACGAGCTTGTTCCTGATGATCAGATTAGCCTGGTAAAACACCTTTGCAATGAGTTGATGATCTATCAAAAATCACTAGCCACTTTTCGCCCGGAGCTCTTTGATGGCATGAGCTTTGAAACGAGAATGGTCCCCTCCGTTAAAAACGCGAAGGCGAATCATATCATTGCCGCGATGGATGGTGATGAGATGGTCGGATACGTGTATAGCAATGTTTCGCCAAAAGAAGTTTATTCAAGTGCTTTTGCTACTTTCTTTGATATGGATTCCGTAAAAGGAAATGATGTCGGCTGCCTTTCGCAGTTTTATATAAAAGAAGGATACCGCAGCATGGGCATCGGGTCGGTACTGTTTGAAAAATCCAAGGAATGGCTGGATTCCCTGGATGATATTCAAGACCAGTTCATCTATGTATCCAACGGGAATGATGCCGCCCTGAACTTTTACAAAAGTAAAGGCTTTAAAGTAAGCCATCAAATTCTGGATGGATTCATTACGGTTCTTAGAAATACATAAATGAAAGATACCCTTATGTGGGCTCAAACGGCTCCATAAGCGTATCTTTCTTCGGTAATTGTACCCTTTGTAGGCTCAAACCGCTGCATAAGGGTACTTCTTCATGGCTTATCGTACCTTCGAATAAACCCCAAGTTCCTATTTAAAAATTCACGTGATTAATACACAAATAATAGCGGGATTTCCTCAATATCAAATATTTTAATATTTTCCAATAAAAAACATCTTTTAGCAATAACTTCCTCCCTGATATAATACTATCGACAACTTAATTAAAGGGGAATGAGAATGACAGTTCAAGAGTTTGAAACGTTGGTGAACAAGCTTGAAAAGCAGGCATCTGCCAACCCGAAGCTTTACAGATTCAAAGTCATTATGCTTACTGGACTTGGTTTTGGTTATGTTGCATTATTTTTGTCGTTGTTTTTAGTTTTGATGGGCATTTCAATTGCGATGATTGCTGATGGGAATTTTACCTTTGGAAATGTGAAAGTCCTGCTCTTGACAGGAACCTTGTCATTCTTCATTATCAAGGCCCTGATTGTGAAAATGGAAATGCCTGATGGGTATTACCTGCAACGGGAGGAAGCTCCCAAGTTGTTCGAGATGATTGATACTTTGCGCCTTAGATTGAATACACCACAGATCGATGCGATTGTCCTGGATAGTGAATTTAATGCCTCAGTCGCACAAATTTCAGCATATGGGATGTTCGGAAAAAAGCGGAACGTCCTTGTAATCGGAATCCCGCTTCTATCGACACTTTCCCAGGAACAATTTACGGCAGTCCTTGCCCATGAGCTTGCTCATATTTCTAATTCTGACACTGCTCTTGGCGCGAAAATATACCGTTTGAGAATGAGCTGGGGGCGTCTATTGCACTCATTGGAGGAAAATGAACAATTCGGCACGTTCATCTTCAAAAAGTTCTTCCAGTGGTTTTATCCAAGGTTTGACGCCTATACATTCGCGATGGCCAGGCAGGAAGAATACGATGCAGACCGTTCTGCAGCCTTAGCAACATCCTCGCCAGCAATGGGCGAAGCCTTGACTGTGATCTCTGTGGCTGCTCCATATTACTATCGTGATTTTTACAGTGAATTGTTTGAAGAATGCGCAAAGACCAACAGTGTCCCTCAGCCATATTCGAATTTCACTGAAAAGTTCCAGTCACTTACTGATCAAAAAGCAACCGAATATTTCAATGAACAGCTAGCTGAGGAAAGTTATATGACGGACACTCACCCTTGTTTAAGCGATAGACTTGCTGCACTTGGAGTAGAAGCCGCATTGCCGAAAAAACAACAGGAATCTGCGCTTGACTATTTCTTCGCTTATCCTGGTCGAATAATCAGTGATTTTAATAAAATGTGGATTGATTACAATCAGGATAACTGGAAAGAAGAGATTGAAAACTTTAATGAATCAAAGCAGCGATTCGAAGAGTTATCCAACAAACCAGTTGCCACCCTTGAAGAACTGCTGGAAAAAGCCTATCTGACAGTCGAATTCAATAGTCTGGAAGCAGCGATTCCATTATATGTGGAGATTGCTGAAAAGCATTCTGAAGATCCGCGAACTGCAGGGGCGCTATTGACGTTGGGAGAGCATTATTTAGAGTCAAAAGACACTGCAGACAAAGGAATCAAGTTGATCCACCTTGCTATGTCCTATGATTGGGAATTGCGTTTGCCAGGACTTGATCTGTTATGCGGCTACTATTATGACACTGAACAAAGCGAGTTATTTGAAAAAACGAGAGATGAACTGGTGAAGTGGGAAGAAATCGTAGAAGCTTCTAATGAAGAGTGCGATTTTATCCAGCCAACAGACCACTTTATCACTCATGACAAAAATAGCAAAGAAATACTCGCAGGCATAAACCAGCTTGCACAGTACAGGGAAATTACAAATGCTTATCTTGTAAAAAAGCAACTCACTTCGATTCCAGAGCGTAAACAGTATGTGCTAGGACTTGACCTGTCACTTCCGAAAAGTACAGATTTAGATGAAGCTGAAGAGGCTTTATATGAAAAATATATTAATAATCTCGGAGAGTTCGAGGATACATGCGTCATCATCCTGAATGATAAGAAGGATTTACGAAAAAACTTGATGAACGTAGGAAATTCTCTAATTTATTCTGTATCTGATACAGAACAAGCATCTTGATTACTGAAGCAGCGAAGTAATTCGCTGCTTTTTTTTGCGTCGCGGTCAACAAAACTTGTCTCCAACTCCTGACAATTCCGTCCCTGTCATTTCTTTTCTTTTACAATCAAAAACACCGGAGCGGAATCAACGTTCTTGATCCATTTATACTCTTCCCCACTCAAGCCTTCCTTCACCCATACATCGCCCTGCACATCATTCGGATTCTTTCGAAACCAGGCAAGATGCTGGTCAGCCATTTGTGGATCTATATCAAGTTCATTCTTTTTCGGAAAAGTGATTTGTTTTTGCTCCTCGGTTTTGATATTGATTTCATACAGTGCCGTGTACATCGTTGGGACAGGGCCTTCTGTCCACTCCTTGTTTTCTTTTGCACGGGCGACGATTACTTGATTCTGTGAGTACCATTCCAAATCAAGGTCTACAAAACCCACGGGTGTGTATTCCTTCTGTTCCTTAAAAATCGGTATGTCAGCGATTCTGGTCTTCTTGTTTTCAACAAAAAATCTTCCTTCACCTGAAATATAGGCCAGCTGGTTGGAGGATGGTGCCCACTTGAACCAGTCCTTGTATCCCAGCATTTTTCCTACTGCCTGAAATTGTTCTCCTTGGTTTGACAGGACACATAATGTTTGGCTGTCCATCGACCAGGAAGCCGTAGGAATCAGAATAAAACTGACCCATTTTCCATCATGGCTCCACTTAAAATAGTCAGCATCAATACCAAACAAGTCTGGTTCATGTGTTTGGATCGTATAAAATTTCTGCATTTTTTCCTTTGCAAGATTCGCATTGACCGGGATCTTATAGAGCGGGATTGGTCCCCACCCGGTAGGACGCAAACTGGATTGCGAGGAAACAATAAAATTTTCACCATTCGGAAACCATTCGAACCCGCTTACCCCCAGTGCAACATTCTCGAAACCCTGCGGGCGGCCACCCTTCACTTTTGTCACGTTCAATAATCCATGGTCCGTATAGGCTAACTGATTTTTTACCGGTGACCATTTAAAGTCAGATGTTTCAACCCTTATATAAGGCTGGTAGCTTTCTTTAGCCATGGTATCATAAATGAATAAATCCGATTTTCCCCCTTGTTCATCTCCATCAATATAGGCAAGGAAACGTCCATCATATGACCATTTCGGGGAATACACATACCGCCCTTTTGTAATTTGCCTTTCCTGTTCCCCTGTTTTGATCCATAGCTGATGATCACGGATAAACGCAGCCGTGAGCGGGGTTTCTGCACTAACTGCCATTGGTAAAAGAAAATTCATGAGAATTAGCAGGACAATCAAAATATTCTTCAAAAAACATCCCTCCTGGTTGTAGGATGTCCCGATGCTAATTGAAGATTCTTTTTATGAGAGCAGAAATCTCCCCCCTGCTTCCCAAGCAGCTGAAATAGCTGTTAATATATTCTTAAAATATTTCTTTTTCATGAAAAGAAAGGAGCCATATATTGAAAAAACAGGGGATTACATCACTGGGCGAAGTAATCGTTGATTTTATTGCAACAGATTCCTCCAATACAGCGTTCCAGCGATTGTTAGGGGGAGCTACTGTTAATGTAGCAGTTGGGGTCAGCCGACATGGCATTCCCTCGTATTATTTATGCAAGCTGGGAAGGGATGAAACGAGTACATTTGTAGAGGGAGAGTTAAAGAAGGAGAAAATTGATCTTTCCTTTAGTTCCTATCATTCAGATAAAAGAATCTGCTCTGTTTATATTCACTTGAATCAGCATGGAGAACGGTACTTTCATGCTTACGTTAATGAAACCCCAGATGAGTGGATCACCTCGGAAGAACTTGATAAAAAGCCGTTTATGAATAGTAAAATCTTTTACTTTGGATCCGGCACTCTTTTTCATCCAATAGCAAGGAAAACAACTGAGCAAGCTCTTCAATATGCAAAAGAAGAGAAACTGCTAAAAGCCTTTGATACAAATATCCGGTTGAAACGATGGGAAAGTGAGAATCAGTGTAGAGAAACGATCCTATCTTTTGTTAAACAGGCTGATATCGTAAAAATGACTGAGGATGAATTGCATTTTTTAACCGAAAATAAAGGATTGGAACACCTAACAAAAATGGAGATTCCTTTTCTTTTTATCACAAAAGGAAAAGACGGCGCGTATGCCATTCATGATAATACGATGGTGCATGTTCCCGGAATTCCGGTCAAAGCAGTGGACACAACAGGTGCCGGCGACGCATTCATGGCCGCCCTTTTATCTTGTTTTCATGACAGAGGGATTCCTAAAAACGAAGCTGAATTGATGGATTATACGGAGTTTGCCAATAAAGCCGGAGCGAGATCGGCCACTAAGTTGGGAGCTTTGTAAACAGACAAAGGGACGGTTTTCCCGTCCCGTCCCACATTCTACTATTCCCGGACACCAGAATCCTCCCCCAGCTTCCTCTCGTCTTAACTGGAAAAAACCAGCGAAAATTTCCAAGTCGCCAATAAAATTTGCTTTTCGCCAATAAACAGCTCATTATCGCCAATAAAATTAATTTTTCGCCAATAAATCTTGAAAATCGCCAATAAACATAGCATGCAGGTAGATTTCTCAAATAAATAACCTACACTTAAAATACAAATTAATTATATTTAAATATATCGACCACATTTTTCAATATATCGGCGGATTTTTAATTATATCGACCACATTTTGCAATATATCGACCAACTCATGGAAAGTTAAATTTTTAAAAAACTTTGACTTACGTTCTAGTCCGTAAAAAACCGAATTGAATCACTTCACCCGTTTAAATAGAGGTATACAATCAGGAAGATAACCAATCCAATCATGAAGACTGAACCGAGACTTGCACTGTACACTACATAAACTTTTGTGTGGATGATAACATGAACAATTAGAACTATAAGCAGACAAACGAGCAAAAAGATGAATAATTGTAGATTTTTATTCCTATTCAAAAGATCAGCACCTTATAGTTCCAATTTATCGAAAAGAGTAGTTGTCCATATACACTTATTCTTTATATATTTTTCTTTACGGATTTTATTCGTGTTTTCCTTCAATGATGCCGTTTTAATGCGCAGTATATTTATACTGCTTAGCAAGTGCCCAAGTTCTCAAACAAAGGTTGTTCTCTAGCACATCGCATTTATGTATAAATCATCAATTTAATACCGTAATGAAGGAGGAGTGCCCAACAGTCATGTAGAAAATACATACAAGAAGATGTGTTTACTATGTTTTTATAATCAGGAGGTAATCATGGGTAGATTAGTACATTTCGAAATACATGTAGATAACATGGACCGTGCTAAAACGTTTTATGGTGAAGTATTTGGATGGGCATTTGAAGATTGGAGCGAATATGCTGGTATGCCTTATTTTGGGGCTGTGACTGGTGGTGAAGATGAGCCTGGAATTAACGGTGCCTTAATGCAACGTCAAGGTCCCCCTCCAGAATCAAACCAGCCTTTGAATGGTTATGCATGTACAATGGGAGTAGAAGATTACGATGCGACTGAAACAAAAATTCTTAATAATGGTGGCGTAGTAGCATTGCCAAAATACGCTCTGCCTGGCATGGCGTGGCAGGGGTATTATAAAGATACAGAAGGAAATATATTTGGCATTCATCAGCCAGATGTAAATGCAAAATAGAGTAATTCCAATAAGAAAGGGCACTTTATTCGTGCCTTTTCTTATTTTTATAAGAACCCGTAACTAAGGGGACGGTTTTTCAGTCCCCCTTATTCCTTATCTTGAGACACCAACACCGCTCCAAGATCCCAAACTTCATCCAGGTACTTCAGGCTGTTATAACCGGTGATCTGGAGTTTCATGGATTTATCGTCGATGCCTTCTACTCTCATGGATTGTTCTGTGACGAAATGGCGTGGTTGCTCCAATTTTTCATAGTCGATTGGCCCTTTTTGCGGATCATATTCTACGCCGTTTTTGTCTACCAGCACTCCTTTGGAATCTACATGGGTGATGTTAGGCTGTTGACCATTTTCGTCAACAAAATCAATGTGAAGTGATTCATATTCCTGATTTTCCAGGTCATCATTACGTATAATAATCTCAGTTGACTGCCCGGCTTCTGACTTATCGATCCAGATGGTGCTGCCTGCATACTCAATTGTCTGCGGGAATGTCTCATTTCCGCTAAGTTCGATGCTTTTATGATCTACAATCGATAAATAGATCGAGTCTAATTGCGCTTTAAAATCTTTGACTTTCTCACCATAAAGCGGGTCGAAATAGGCTTGGAAACCAGTCCAGGAACCGTCCAGCTGGTGATCCATAAAGTGGCTGCCATATCGTTCTGCCTCCACTTTTTTATTGTTCACTTCCAGCGATTTAAAATTGAGGAAATCGATTCGCTTCTCCAGCTTTTCTGTATTGATGCCAAATTGTAAAAAAGTTGCGGTAGGAGCAACAATCAATTTTTCGAATCGGATAGCAACGCCCTCAAGTTCTCTTTGTTCATTGATTTCGTACTCCGTGGTAGGCTGTTTGGTTACCGGGAACTCGAAGCTCCAGTAACCGTTTTTATATTCACCAGCTCTAAAACCAAATGATACTCCAGCATCGTTAGCCAATTCCTGGATTTTGGTGATCCTCAGTTTGATTTCACCCTGGTCTTCTTCAAGCGGTCGTAGCGCAATCTTTCCATAAAAAACGTTTTTGCCACCTTTGTTCATTTCCGCCTCGACATCTGGAAAAGAATAGCGTGGATAAGTGTCGCGTTTCATAATGTCAAATTCGTTCTCTACAGTCACCCCATCCTCAAAGGTCATGAAATGTTGCTTATCTTCCTTCGTATCATGAATTTCATAGAAAACAAGCGTCTGGATGTCATCCGCCACTACGCCCTTGATTTTCACCTTCACTCCGTTGCTTTCCGCTTCCAGATTCAGCCTCTGGCCAAAGCCCTCCTGAAGAAATTCCCGCAAATGTATGTCTTCTTCCGTCCATGCATAATATACCTTTGGAAACGCACCGGTAATGAAGCCGATTGCCACGATGAAGGCCAAAGCACTCGCAAGACCAAGCGCCCATTTTTTGCGTTTTTTATTCTTCCGCTGTCTCTGTTCCTTCTTTTCTGCCAATCTCTTTTTGACGTTTTCCATTAGTTGAGGGTGCACACTCAGGCCATCGCCTTCCTCAACATGATTCAATCTCGTCATCGCGACTTCCTGGAAGCTCGAAAAATCCTCCTGACATTCCCTGCAGTTATAAAGATGAATCTCAAACTCAATCTTCGCCGGACGTTCCATCTCTTTTTCCATGTAATCAATATAATGCTTCCGGAACTGCTCACAGCCATGATAGTCGGCTCCATCCATTTGTTTTCTGACCGACTGAATACCAGAGAACAACAAGTCCTTTATTTTTCCAGCCGGAACATCGAGGACTTGCGAAGTCTCTTCAAGGGTAAAACCTGTAACATATGTAAGAACCAGCGCTTCCTTTCCCAGTTGATTCATCCCTGCAAACACTTTCGGCTTCGGATTCATTTCCTCTGAATCTTGCAAACTTGAAAGCTCGCGGATGTTTTGAATAAAAATCGAAGTGACCCACATTTTGAACGACAAATTCCCTTTATACCGTGGAAACTCCTTATGCACCTTCAGGATCGACCTGTAAAAAAGCTCCTCCATCTGCTGCTGATTTTGAACAAAATGCCAGCCAAAACTATAGAAATATTCCTTATGGTCATCAAACCAATCCACGACAGATCGTATGCCATTCTCTTGAATAGCCGCGATCGAAACTGGCTCCATTTTTTCCAGGATCATCATTGACTTCCCCCTATGGGACAGAGGGCTATTCACCCGCCTCCCAAAATTACAAATTCCCTCCAAAACCCTCGTCTATTATAAAAATTAGAATAATCAGTTATTTTTTAGCCAGACTGCTCCTTTAAGAGCAACAGGCCATGACTTTCTTCAAATCCTTCTCGCGAACCCAGATTTCGCCTTCTCTGATTTCGTACTTTATCCCCGCTTCATCAAGACGTTGAATTTGGTTGTCTGTCCTGCCTGTCCAATAGGCATACGGTTCCTTCTGATTACAAGCTGTTAATGTGATCACTATAAAAAAGCCCAAGGCTAATTTTTTCTTCAAGACAACCACCTCTAACTTCAACGATACCACAAAATGGCAGACAGAGACATAGGAACTATAAAGGAAATGCTGCCTTTCGCAATTAGCATTAGCATTGGTTCAGTCGTTTGAAAAATTAAGAATTAGCTGGATTCCTTGGACGGTATTCATAATCAGTATATATCCAACGGAAAAATGAAGCCACTCTAATCAAATTCTGGCTGGATGTATTACGGTACTTAGGAAAACATAAGTGAAGGCTTCCTGACCGAGGAGCTTTTTTCAAGTTAGTATGATGCGTTCCTGCTCAGCCCATCTTGTTATTTTTCAAATAAATCTTTTCCACATAGTGACCGGCTATCCCCAAGACCAGGCCCAATACCACTCCGCTAAAAACAGGGCTTTGGAGGAATCGCCAATGAATGCCAAAGAACATACCCAGGAATAATCCGGTAAAAAATCCCAGGCTGTGTGTATACTTTTCGGGTTTGGGCACACCTCTATTTTCAAGTTCCAAATTGATGACTTTGGCTCTATCATAAGCATGCCAGATATTAAAGGCATAAACAGAGGGATAATATAATCCCCACCCCCAGTCTATTACCTGATATGAAGTTTGCAGATCCCCAATAAATGAATAATAGATCGACCAATTTAGCCCGCTCATTAAATTCACAAGAATTTCCCATAAACCTAATGTGATCCCCACGATGTAATCGCGATTATAAAATTGGCCAAACCCAGGCAAGCAGGCAGACCATATTGCTGCCGCCCATGGAGATTTATAAACGTTCACTTTAAAATTTTTGTGATTTATATTTTTGAAGTATGTATTCATTTTTGCCCCAATTCCCTTTGGTTTAGCTTTTCAATAACCTCCCCTTAATCCATTAATTTATACTTTTTGAAGCAGTGGTATAAATCCATTAATGCCTATTCCGCCAATATAAATTTAATTTCTAATGCATATTGGTTTTTTCCATAAAAATATCTATGTGAATTACTAAACATTCGCAAATTTATGAGTCCATAATTAGCCCCTGCATATGCACATAACTACAGCATGCACGGAAATACTATCTGTATCTTTTTGATGAGCAGGGGGACACACATGAATTTAATGTCTGGTACATATTATTGGCCTGCCACTTTCCCTTCTCCTCCCTCCTATCCACAACTGGAAGAGAATTTGGAATGCGATGTCCTGATTGTTGGAGGAGGCAGTTCAGCTTCGCAATGCGCTTACTATCTTGCGGATTCTGGATTGAAAGTGGCAGTCATTGAAAAAGGGAAGATTGGCAGCGGCAGCACGAGTTCGAATACGGCACTCATACAGTATTCAGGGGAAAAGATGTTCACGAACCTGGCTAACTCTTTTGGAAAGGAGTATATTTCAAGGCATTTAGCGCTGCTTCAGGAAGCTATCAATGAAATAGAATCAGCATCCGCAGTGACTGAAATCGATTGTGAATTTTGTCGAAGAGACTCTCTTTATTCCGCAAGCTGCGGTGAAGATGTTGAATCGCTCAGAAAAGAATACGAATTTTTAAAAGAGCAAGGCCTGAAGGTAGACTTTCTCAGCAAAGAAGAAATCGAGGAGAAATATCCGTTCAGCCGTGAGGCCGCCATCTATTCCTTTGGTGATGGCGAGCTGAACCCTTTCAAGTTTACCCATGCGTTGATAGAATACGCCGCTAAAAAAGGTGTACAGATCTTCGAAAACACCGAGATGAATGGACATCATGTTGATCCGCAAACTGGGCGGGTGATTCTTTCCACCACAAGCGGCCAATCCATCTCGGCAGGCAAAATCATATTTGCATGTGGCTATGAGGGAATCGACTTAAAAAAAGAAAAACAGGTTTCTTTCGTGAGTACGTATACCGTCACGACAAGGCCTGTTCCTGACCTTACTTTCTGGTACAACCAGACGCTTTTATGGGAAACGGCAAGGCCATATCTATATATGCGGACGACAGCTGATAACCGGATTATCATTGGCGGTCTTGATGACAATACTCCCTATCCTGAGGACCGGGACAGTAAACTCATTCATAAGCGGGATAAACTGATTGAAGAATTCAACAAGATGTTCCCGTCCATACATGTAGAACCTGAGTATCATTTAGCTGCATTTTACGGTGGAACTGTGGACGGCCTCCCGATCATTGGGAAGTATGAAGAATATCCAAACAGCTACTTCCTCATGGGATTCGGAGACAATGGCACCGTCTACAGCCAGATGCTCGCGAAAATCATTGCTGAAGAAATCAAAACTGGAAACAGCCCCGACCTGAAGCTGTACTTAAATGACCGTCCGCTAGTCGCGAAAAAATAATCAGATAGACGCTTTTCTTAGAGAGAGAGAGGCGTCTTTCTGACTTCTCCATTAACCCTTGCATTACAAGTTAGTGTAATGTATAGTTAAGATATATCTTGTAATGCAAGGTACTGTTCTTCACATCAAATACCTTGCATTACAAGTTACTGAAAGGAGCCCGTCAGATGGCTGATACGACGCAAATGCTAAAAGGGATTCTCGATGGATGCCTCTTGTCCATCATTAAAGAGGGCGAAATTTATGGGTATGAACTGGCTGCCAAACTTGAGTCCTATGGCTTTCATTCTTTTAGCGAAGGGACGATTTATCCCCTTCTGCTGCGGATGCAGAAAGAGGGCCTTGTGAGTACAACCTTAAGGAAATCCACTGCCGGGCCGAAACGAAAATATTATTCATTGACGGAAAAAGGTGAGCAGGAATTGGAGCAATTCGTCATACGCTGGACGCAGCTTAGCTCCTCGGTGAACAATGTTTTGAATAAAGGCTGTTTTCGTAATGATTGATGTTAAAATCCTAAAGCCGATTTCAACGTAATATAAAGCTATTTTGTAGGTCGGTAATAAGTTGGCATGCTCTTTTCTCCTAACAAGAGTCTACATAGCGAAGAAGCATAGTTCATTCACTTCTATATTGTATTCAATAGAAACAAGGTTTGAGAAAAGAGTCTAAATAAAAGGGGGAATTGACGGGATGGTATCAAAACGAGCGGAGCAATTTTTAGTGGAACTGCGGATGTATTTGATCTCAAAAGGGAAGAACGATCAGGAAATCAATGATATTACCGAAGAGCTTGAGGTCCATTTGACAGAGGCCGAAGCAGCCGGCAAAGATATAAGCCATATCATCGGGGACAGTCCGAAGAATTATATGAAAAGCATCGGCGAATCCATGAAAACGGATTACCGTCAGCTGGCAGGATTGGTTCCTTTGATGATTCTGCTGATAGCTGCATACTTAAGTATCGGCCCTGCAATCGAAGGCACCTTTTCCGTATCCCAGGGGACCATTTGGTTTGCGCTTGTGATCAGCTGCATAAGCATCCTGGTTTACGGCGCATTCTTATTCAAAATCATGCCGAAATTCTTTCATTCTAAATGGGGTTACGTGATATTTTTCGGAATCTCCATCATCGTAACGGGAATAATGGTGGCATTGATGTTATGGTACAAAACACAGGAATTCGAAGAGGTCTTCGTCGCTTCCCCTGTGCAAAACAACCTGATCATCGTCCTGTGTGCCGCCATTTTCATCGGTTCAGCCCTTTACACCAAAACCTGGTTCACGGTACTGATTCCTTTATTCCTCTCCATGGGCCCAATTGCAACAAGATTTGTACCAGAAGAAGCAAACAATGACCCTCTGTACATCACGATCACCATCCTTGCCTTTTTACTGGCATCAGCTGTAGCCATCGCCATCTTTATTTTTCAGAGCAAGAAAGATCAAAAAAAGATTTAAAGTCTAAAAAAGGAGCTCAACCAAGTTGAACTCCTTTTGTTTACTATCAAACCTCGTGGTCAGGATAAATCAATTCATTGTCCACAAAGATCCTGCACTCTACCGTTAGCGCACCACCGAGACTGACCTTGATATTCTGGTTCACACCTTCATTGTTTTTGATTACCCCATTTAAAGTGGCTCGGTCAAAGGCAAACCCAAGATTCTGATCCTGTAATTTGCCGTCCACAAATAGCTTTTCTCCATTAAACCAGGTATTCTCCACGCTTATATGATGGCCTCTGTATGTAGTTTCAAATACTTTTTTCATAATCAGTCCTCCTATCCCTTGTTATATATACGGATAAGGACAATGGAAGTTCCATGTAAAATTGGTTTCACATGGAATGGCTTTGAACGAGATAAAATTGGAAAAAATCAACGAAAATTTCCAAGTCGCCAATAAAAATCGATTTTCGCCAATAACCCGCTCATTATCGCCAATAAAATCTTATTTTCGCCAATAAAAGTTGAAAATCGCCAATAAAATTATTTTTTCGCCAATAAACAAATAAAGCAGATTGATCCCGGCTAAAAAATAGGAATCAAAACTGCTAATTTTGAAGCGAAATTCGATAACTCACTCATTTTTCGTAAAAAAACTCGAGCCAGAGAAAAAACAACGATGGTTTTAATCATTTTTCCTGGCCTCATGCCTCTATCTCACTACTTAATCCGGCTGTACGACATTATCTATCTCCGACCAATCAAATGTCCCTTCGCGAATCTTTTCACGACGGTCTTTTGTAATGATATCAGTTGGGCGACCGCCTTTTGGCCAGTCTGTTTCATGTCCCTTCCACTCTGGACGGTCATGGGACAAGATATACGCTGCAAGATCCGCCGCTTCCTGATCTGTTAAAGTCCCGCCGTTTGGCGGCATATTATTTTGGATATACCCGGCTATTTTCGACATCCTGTTCATCCCTGGACCATCATTAAAGGAGTTGTCCCCCCATAAGGCAGGGCCGACATTTTATTCTTACTACTGTTTGCAATCACAGCGGGGCTTAAATGAATCACAGGGACGTACCTTGTGCTTCTTTTTAAAAGACAATAAGAGAAATAAAAAAAGGAAGCATGGGGCTAAAACATCCCTTCTGCTTCCCAGAGATTCTATCCAACAATCAATCTTTCTTTCGGATAATGGCATTTCGGTTCTAGTTTTCCGCGATTGAACAAGAATATAAAAGAAAGAATTCCTATTCTCCCTATGAACATCAAGGATATAATGACAATTTTCCCTCCAGTACTTAGTTCAGGAGTTATTCCCATTGACAAGCCAGTCGTCCCAAATGCTGAACTTACTTCGAACATGATTTCCATCATCGTGAAGTTTTCAGTCGCATTCAATATGACCACCGCTGCAAAACAGAGGATAATTGCCAAGAAGCTTACAACTACTGATTTTCTAATATCTTCCTCATGCAGCTCGCGTCCAAACACCTTGATGGCATTATGCCCTTTTGCAAAATTGATGATCAGTAAAATAATGACCGCAAAAGTAGTCGTCCTTATGCCGCCGCCAACAGAACTTGGGGAAGCACCGATGAACATTAAAAAGCAAAGAAGCAATAATGTTGGATTAGAGAAATCACTCACATTCATCGTAGCAAGTCCGCCATTTCTAGTGGAGGACGACTGGAACCAGGCATAAAAAAACGACTCATGCCAGTTGTAGCTTTTAAAAAAATGATTATATTCAAACAGCAGGATGGCAAATGTACCGAAAAACATAAGTGCAAAGAATGTTAAGGTAGTCAGCTTGGTATATAAGGAAAAATGTGATCGATTGTGTTTTTTACGATTCAAAAAAAATTCCTTCACTTCCACTAATACCGGAAAACCAATAGCTCCTAAGGTTAATAAAATAATATTTACGGACTGAACGAAATAATCATGCGCGAAAGGAATCAGCGAACTCCCTGTAATATCAAAACCAGCGTTCGTCGTTGCACTTACCGCTGCAAATAAGCCTTGTAGATAAGCTTCTTGCCATGTCGGGAAATAACCAAGAAAGTACGTTCCTAATATGAGAGCCCCAACCGCCTCGATCAAAAGGATGATGGCCAGTATTTGTCTCATGAGCTTGACCAGACCAGACATTTGAGATTGATTTTGGTCAGTCATGATTAGCTGTCGATCTTTAAGACCGATTTTCCTTCGCAGCAACATCCAGAAAAACGTACCAAGCGTCATGATGCCGATTCCGCCAAACTGGAGGATGAACATTAAAATGAAAACGCCCGGTGTACTAAAGGTATCCGGTGTCGATACAACCGTTAGCCCTGTTACACTGACCGCACTGACAGCCGTAAATAAAACATCAATAAAGGTCCAACTCACCCCCGGCTTGAGCGCAATAGGGAGACTAAGGAGCGACGCCGAAATCAATACGGCTATGACATAAAAAAATACAATGATTTGCGCAGGCTTTAACCAGTTCCTTTTTAAAATTTTCGCCAAGATATACCCCTTCTTACTTTGTCAGATTAGTTATCATTTAAATACAAAAAGACCATCCCTAATAAGAATGGCCAATGTAGAACATCATCAACCCTTCTCTCTTCACGGCTTACGGAGTTAGCTGTCGGATTAGGGATTGAGAGTATCCCTTTTCAGCTTCAATCGCTAAAATTCACCCCAAGATAAAGTAGCTTTATCAAAATTGGTTCCCCCGCTCAAAAGATTCAGCAAAAAGGTCTTTATTAAATTTATAAGTATAAATTACTCCTATAGCATAATAGTGTCAATGATTTTTTTAGATACACCGACACTTTCACTTTGCTTCTAATATGTCGCCAAAGAGAGTGTTGAAAATGAAGAATCAGCATAAGAAAAAGCATTGTTGAATTAACAATGCCTTGCTTTTTCTCCGATTTTATTTCCCAATTACTACAACTATTCAACCGGAATCTCAATCTTTTGATTGTATTTTTTCACATAATGGATTCCCTCGATCAGTAAATTATCCGGCATAGAATTCGTATCAAAGACCATCGTCCGCTCGCTGGTAAATCTATCTACCTTTTTCTCCAACCTTTGATTTATTGTTGTTTTTAAAGGAGTCACTTTGTCACCATTTTGAATAGAAACATCATCAAGCAATAGATTATCGTCTGTCTCAATCGTGATTTCGACTCCTCGCTCAGTAGTAACGACCCTTTTAATCCATAGATCCTTTCCTTCGAGGTCATGGTGTGTATCATCACTAAGTGGAATCAGTTCCGCTAATTTTTGATATCCCACAAACTCACTAAAAGCTAATTCAAGAGAATACAGCTCTTGGGGCAGGCCATCAAATCGCAAATCAAACTTACTACCGGATACACCAGAACCCAGGTTGTCAACGGAATTACCATTAGCAATTAACTTGACTCCTTCAAAGCCGAAATGAATTCGATCGAAATTGTCAACATTCATTTTTCCTTCAATTACTGTTGAAGTAGGGGTCGCTGTAATTGTCTTGAAAGTAACCTTCCCTTGATCGACCTTTACTGCTTCGTTAATCGACTGTTTAATCTGAGTCTGCATGGCTTTGTTTGGATCATAAGGAAACGTGATGCTTCTCTCCACATTCTTAACACCTTGCCAAAAGTGCAATGTCAATTTTTTTGAAAATGGACTGACTGGATCAAAATAAGTCGTCCCCTTTATTTCTGTACCGGAATCATTTACTTTTGCCATACCACCTCCTGCCCGTGCATTAGTAAAGAAGCCCGTTATCTTATCAGGATTAAATACGTCCCCCCACAAATCACCCACACCCTGAGGGTTTGAAAGCGTATAATACATAACCAATTGATTGGCATCCGTCATGATTCCGTCAATGGTCAGCTCTGTTCCATCAGACAATGTCGTCTTTTTATCAATGATTTGCCCCATGCCTTTATCATTTAAATCCTTCATCGTCCCAGTCATGATTTCCTCAAAACCGAAAATCTTTTTTCCATAGAAGGCAACGGCGTTGTAATTATAGCTCACCAGCATAAAGCATAGTACGCTGACTGCAGCCATCAAAACGTAAGGTTTCCTGCGCTTATGCTTCCTTGCAGGTGTTGCGTCAAGAGCGCTTCGCAACCTATTTTTGAAATCGGCTGGTGCGGTCATGGAGGCCATCCGCTGCTTCTCCTCATTCAATCGTTCTTCTATCTCTTTCATCGCATTCACCTCCATCATAATCTTTCATTTTCCTTAATCCCTGAAAAATCCTCGATTTCACAGTTCCTAATGGAACGTTGGTCAATTCCGCAATCGTTTGATAATCCATATCGAGAAAATACTTCATCTGAATCGCTTCTTTTTGATGTTCATTTAAAATCGATAACATCTCCGAAATTTCTAATTGCTGCACATTTGAGTCCGTGGAAGGCATTTGCTCCTCCTCTTTGGAAGACTGCCAGTTATCGATCAACACAACCTTCTTTTGTTTACGAAGCGTTGTTTTACAAAGGTTCACAAGGATGGTCTTGCTCCAGCTATAAAAAGCCTCCTCCTTTTTCAACTGGCCGATGTTTTCATACAGCCGGACAATCATCTCCTCCAGCACATCCATCGCATCATGCTCATTCCCCATATATGTAAAAGCAAGCCGATACATGGCATCCTTCTCAGCCATGATTAACTCCATCAACGCATCTTTACTGCCTCTTTTGGCCTTTTTCACCAACCGAACTACATTCATCCCCTCACCCCGCTCCTATGTAAGAGTCATAACCATCATGGAAAGTTCATTTTTTTTAGAATTTTATTATTTAAATTGTAGTTTTCTAATTCATAAGTAACAAGAGATATACTAAGACCTTCTGTTCCCCCCGAAAAAATCACTATTGGCAATAAGAACTCGATAACAAAAATACTTGATATTAAATACCAATCTTGGACACATGAATATTCATATTTTTACCTGAATGAGGAAATAATACTGTGGAGGTGAAAATATGGACAAGGATAAAATACAACTAACTTCTTCTGAAATAGGAACCTTGTGGGGCGAATATGTAAACGGGACAATGATCGATACAGTGAATCGATATATGTACACAATTATTGAAGATGAAGCCATCAAGGCAATTTTTGAGGATGCCATCTCGACATTTGAACGACAAAAGAAACAAATGGTTACATTTTTAGAGAATGAAGGTTTTCCAGTTCCAGTAGGATTTAGTGAAGCGGATATAAACAAAGGGGCAAAAAGATTGTTCTCCGATATTTTTTGTTTGAATTATTTACATATCATGACATTGCATGGATTGGTTGGACATATCACTGCCTTAGGAGTTTCAGTCAGAAAAGACTTAAGGGATTTTTACGATTCATGCGATAACGATGGGAAAAAAATGTACCACCAGACAATTGAACTTTTACTTGAGAAAGGCAGTTTCCAAAGAGATCCTTTGTTTTATCCTGCCAAGAACCCTGAGTTTGTTGAGAGTGAAGATTTTACAGACGGAATATTGGGAAAGGGAAGAAATTTATCTGCGACAGAAATTATAAGTATATCTTTCAACATAAAAAAGAGTATTATGGCTAAAACTCTCTCTATTGCTTTCAGTCAAGTTGCCCACTCAAAGGAAGTTAGAAAGTTTTTTTCGGATTCAGAGAAATCAGCTGATCAACAAATACAAACTTTTTCCAAAATCATGCACCAGGATAATTTGCCAACTCCCCGGTCGTGGGAGACAGAAGTCACTACATCAACGGACTCTCCTTTTTCAGATAAACTGATGATGTATCATACCGGCTTCTTGTTCCAGGCTGCTCAAGTCTATCACGGAACCGGTTTGGCATCTGCCATGCGGACAGACCTTATAGCTACTTATGAAACCATAATCCTGAAAAATTTATTGGTGACAAAGAAATGGTTTGATATTATGGAAAAAAATAAATGGTTAGAACAACCCCCACTGGCTCCCAATCGAAAAGAACTCGCAAACGATAACTGATAGTTATGATGTCCTTCCGCATATGGAGGGACATTTTTATTTTTCGCTACTTTCATTTATGTATAAAACGAACATAAAGAAAAAAGGAAACAATCATGACCATGGCATAAAACGATACAGAACGATACCAGACATTCTTCAATTCTGTCCAAAAACTCATTCCGCCTTGTTCTGGAGGCAGCACTGAATAAACGGACACTTCAATATAGAACAGGCCAAGGAAAAATAATAATAAAGGAACAAATATTATCCTTACCAAACGATTGAACTTCATCGAATACCACCTTTTCATTCCGTCGTTACACTAATGAATTTCAACAAAAAGAGATATATTCCTCGTGAACTACCCACCACTTGCCACCCTTACAGGTTGCTTGATGAGGGCTTCTTGGGTAATCGCCACTTTTGGTAGCTGACGAAATGGACCAAGCTCGCTGAAGAGGGAGACTTCTTTCGGAAGTACGTTAAAAGAAGCAAAAAGGAAGTGCTTAGATTCCCTTTGCCACTTCTCCCTATCATTTCCTCTTCCTTAAAACCAACACAAATAACAGGATGACTGAGATCAGTAGTAGAAATATATAAATAAACTTAGAGTAAACATCTATATACTCAACAATCTCCTCCCAGGAGGCTCCGACAGATGCACCTAAGTATACGAGAATTGTATTCCAAATCAACGTGCCAATTGTTGTGAACAGCAGGAATGTCCTAAATCTCATCCCTGATATACCAGCAGGAATGGAAATCAGACTGCGAAGCAAAGGAATGACCCGGCAAAATAAAACGGTCCATGCTCCATAGCGATTAAACCAGGAATCCGCTTTGTAAATATCATTTTTGGTAACCCGAAGAAGATAGCCCCATCGATCAACAATCCTCTCCAACTTTTTCACGCCCAACTGCAGCCCTATACCATATAGCAGTACCGCCCCCAACAGTGAACCCATGGTGGAAGCTAAGATAACGCCAGTAATAGTAAAATCCGTTGAGGCAGTCATAAATCCAGCAAAAGTTAAAATAACTTCGGATGGAATGGGAGGAAAGATGTTTTCCAGTGCAATCAAGAACATAACACCTGTATAGCCGAACTCCTCCATTATTCCAATTAACCATTTTTCCATGTCATTCTCCTTAAGTTTAATGTTCATTCAATAAAAGAAAAAACCTTTACCGTCTTACAGGCAAAGGTTTTTCAGACAAAAAAGACCCTTACCACTAATATGGTAAAGGTCTTGCTAACAACAGTGGTTGCCAACAAAGCCGAGAGTCAAGAACTCCGTAATGACGACCTTGCTGTAAAAGCTACTCCCCTTTAGGAGTATTCAATTAATAAGTAAATATTAAAGGCGTATCGAAGTCTTGTCAATCAAATACTTGGAAGCATTAAGGTGTTTTACGAAATGGGCAAAGGGACGTTCCCTTTGCCTGTTTTTTGAAGATTCCTCTTGTGCCGTTCTTACTTCAGTTTAGCTAGCTTATTGGTGATTTCCGCGATTTCCTTCTCAACCTCGTATAGATTCTTCTGCATCCGGTCCCTCCGAGCAGTTAATACACTAAGCTGTTGTTTAAGTTCATCTTTTGTTTCGCCCATCAACTCTTGTCCTCCATTGTTTAGTAAAAACACTCTTTTATTATGTTCAGTTATGGAGTTCTAAGTATTGAAAAGTCCTTGTACTTTTATGGAAAAACTTCGTACTTAAGACCGCACTACAAAAATTAAATACGAAACCAATACACTTACCCATTGGATCGCCGCAAATAAAAAGATGGTTTCCGTACTGTAGTTTGGGTCACTCAAAAGCATGATCATCAGAAACGGTACCATAATGATTGATAATACTCCCGCCAGAAACAGGCTTTTCGCTAATATACTCACTTGATATTCATCGTATTGCTTCGTTCTTTTTACAAGTATAAAAACGACAATCACAACAGTTAATCCAATGATCAAGTATCCAATGAATTTCATATTGCCTGTTTTTAAAAAGTCGGACCACCCGTTCCAAAAATTCGAGTTCAGTGTCTCACCATGTGAAAGAATACTTATAAATTCCATATGACCAGCTGTAAAAATAAAAATGAATGAATAGATTGCGGACATAAAACTAATGAAAAGAATATTAACAGCCGGATGTTTTAGTAAACTCACTTTCGCTCACTCTCCTCAAACTCAAATAATTCTTCAATGCTCATATTGAAAAATTTTGCTAAATCATAGGCCAGCCAGATCGAAGGATCGAATTTATTTTTTTCAATTGCATTGATCGCCTGCCGTGATACATTTACCTTCTGGCCCAGCTGCGCTTGCGTTAAGCCGAATTGTTCCCTCAATTTTTTCACTTTGTTTTTCAAGACGGATTCCTCTTCTCGTGTAAGGTTAACCTTACATATAAATTACAATTATCCACTCCGAGTGTCAAGTAAACCTTACATTATTAAGAAAAAAATGCTTTCCCAAATCTGAAAAGCATCACATTACTTCTTATTAAAAAAAGCTCCTCCAAATCTGAATAGCACCATATTTCTTCTTATTAAAAATGCTTCTCCAAATCTGAATAGCACCATATTACTTCTTATTAAAAATGCTTTCCATATCGGAAAATCATTACTTTACCTCTTGTTTATTCTTCTTACCTTTTCCTCTTCAATCGTTATATTTCCAAGGAAACCCGCTACTTCAAGTTCTAGATAATAGGAAGGATCATCAAGATTCCGGTAAGCCTCGTGCACTCTCATTTGAAAAATTCCTGGTGAATAACTACCGTGCATAGATTGCAGTAAGATTTTTTCATCACCATCTTCAATATGAAAGGCACCACAGCGTTCATCAAGGCATTGTATTTCATAAGTCTCTTCCATCCAGCTTGCAAAGTCTGCTTCATCCGGCTTTAGTATTACAGCGATCGATGCCACAGTAATTAAACCCACCAATAGTAGCAGCCACATCCATTTCTTCATTCCATCCCCCACCTTACTCAGAATCCAGCACAAACTCTTTAATAACATCAGGATTGAAATTGATTTTAACGAAGGTGCCTTTTCCTGAACCATCAACCTTTTCATTCTTAAACATCAATTTAAGTGCGTCGCCCTTTTGCTCCACATCGACTTCGCTGAACTTACTTGAAATAACCTTCGTATAAAAAAAGCGATAGCGGCTTCAATACAGACAGCTCTATCGCCAAATACTAATGACAGGATTCTCTTGTTAGTTTATGACTCAGGTTACCTCTGTGGTAATCGTTGCTCGTTTCCTTGCCCTTAAAAATCGGACTAGGTTCAATACGATTGTTTTTGTGACGGCGTAGGTTGGGACCGCTAACACCATTCCCAGTACGCCGGCCAGATTTCCGGCAGCCAATAAAACAATGATGATTGTTGCCGGATGAGTATCCAGGGTTTTCCCAAGAATGAGCGGAGACAGCAAGTTTCCTTCAATTTGCTGCGCTGCCAGGATCACCACTACTACAAGCAAAGCCTTTGTCGGAGAATCAAAGAGACCCACTAGCACAGCAGGCGCTCCGCCAATAATCGGCCCGACATAAGGGATAATGTTTGTGAAGGCGACTATTAACGCGAGAATCAATGCATAGCGTAAATCAATGATTAAATACCCAATGAAAGCCAGCACCCCAACCGCCAGGGCAACCGTTACCTGCCCCTGGATGTAAGCAGCCAGCGTTTCACCGGTTTCTTTCAGGATTTTAAGCCCCTCATCACGGTAATCTTTCGGAATGAACTTCGAAACAGCAAGCGGGAATCTGTGACCGTCCTTGAACATGTAAAATAATAAAAATGGAACGGTAACAAGGATGATCGCGATATTGGTGACGATGCCCAAAAAGCCTTTGAGTCCATTCGTCAGTTTGGTCGGTATCGTATTTGCATACTCAATTACGCGTTCCTGCACCGTATCAATCATTTCACGCTGCTCATCCCTAAAGCTTTTAAACTCAGAAGACTGAACAACATCGTAAAAATACTCCATCGTCTTGTCAGCAAAGACAGGGAGATCATTCGCAAGCTCTGTCGCCTGCTTGGAAACCGCCGGAACTAAATTCCCGATTGCCAAAACAAGAAGCGCGCCAAACACCACATAAATGATCAATATTGCGAGTACACGCGGTATTTTTTTTCGTTGCAGAAAATCCACCACCGGATTCAGCAGGAAATAAAGGAATCCAGTAATCAGAATTGGAAAGAACACAGTTGAGATAAAAATCCCAATTGGTTCAAACATAAATGAAATCTTTGTAGAAACATAAATAATCGTCGTGATAAGCAAAATTTGAATCAGCCAAAATTGCAGTTTAGATTTAGTCAAAGTATGTACCTCTTGCTTTAGGTTATTTTGGTAAAATTATACCAAAATTTCGGGTTAAAACATATTGTTTTTCTAATCCTGTGTTCAGTTATAAGCTTTTTGTAAAAAAACATAAATCATGTACATGTTGAAATCCAACTTTCTTATACAGATTTATAGCATTCTGATTACTTGAATTAACACAAAGCGTAATCGATTCGATACTCTCAATCGTAAAAAGCCATTTTAGTGCAACAGTTAATAGCTCCCGTCCTATTCCCTTTCCTCTCTCACTTTCCTCAACAGCGAAAAACTCAATACTCGCTTCTCCATATTCAGGTTGAGCTTCAACATAAATATAGCCGCTTAGATGACCATTTTTAACAATTATAAAAACCTTTCTATCCTCATTCAGTCGGGCAATAATTTGTTGCCCATTGTAATAAGTATCAGGAAAAGATTGATCATGCAGCTGTTTCATTTCTTTAAAATACTCTTCCTTTAATTCTAAAATAGGGACCTCATCTAATTCAGCCGTTCTATTTCGGTTGAAATTCAATATGGTTTGGTCACTATGTCTGGTAAATGAAAAGTCGTTAGCAAGTTGAAGGACTTGTTTGTTCTTGCTATTAGGAAATAAACTAATCGAGTTTATTTCTTCGGGAAGTAATTCAATCATTCTATTCCACAGTGGACTAACAATATCCCGCCTATCACCCTTAACAAATGGACCCCAAATTTCCGCACTATTGCTTTCCAGACCTGCATCAAAACCTAATACACCAATAAGTCCACCTTCCTCATAGACAGTCAAGAAGCTGTGATCACAGGGGATATCTGAAATATCCTTCCTTAATGAATAAGCAATCTCCTTAGGATCCTTGCCACAATAACCAATATGCGATTCTTCAACACTATTAATTTCCGAAATGAACTTAGCAACAATATCGACTTCATCATTTTTCATAAATTCAATTTGCACCATAGAATAAACTCCCATATTAAAAGACTTTTCTGATAAAAACAGCATAACAAAAAGTCCAGCAATATATATCCTCCAGTGCATGATACTCTACAAATACTTCTCCTGCATAACAGAAAGGATACAAATCTTATCAATGAAAATGGCGTGCAAACTGACATCAGTTCTAACTCGCCATTTTCTAATTTCTTGTTTTCAATTCCAAAATATAATTCATTATTATTCAGCATAAGCACCCAATAGTTCAATAAGCGGTCCGTGGTTATTCAAGAATACTTTTTTCTGCCACGCACAGCCCGGTCACGGATAAGGGAAGCAGCGGCGAGTTGATAAATAAGCGGAGAAATTCCCCTTAATTTCGAAAAAGCTTTAAAAATAGCTCAAATAGCCGGAGAAATTCCGACTATCGACTCAAAAAACAGGCAAATGGACAATTTTGCACCATTTAATCGGAAATTCTCCGCTTATTTCCACCCAACCGAGCCATATTCTTCACACTAACCGGAGAATCTCCGGTTATTTTAAGTCTTGTTGGGAACTCAAATTTGCCTTCACTATCCTGCACCGTTAGTGCGATAAGGATATTTATCTTTTGTCGATTTCATTTAGCTCAATATCATTTTGGGGGACTTTTTTAAACCTAATTATTTTGTCGTAAGAAACATTAGTTTCGTCTGATGCTTTGTCAATAATGGCATTAACAACATAATTTCCATTCTGCTTAGTTAGTTTTAAATCCGTATTCATATATTCATTAGTCTTATGTTCAGCTTTATATAATACATAAGTAAACTTTTCATCATTGTAAATAGTGAATTTATCATCAGGATTTTTTTGTAAATCTTTTCGGATCGCTATCGGAAGTTGACTCTTACTCAAACTTGTATATTCTATACTATTTTCCTTAACTTTAAAAAGTGCAATTGTTACTATTAAAATTAAACTCATAGGTAAGAGCACAAGTATCTTTTTCAATATAAGAACTCCTTGTATGGTTTTATTTAAAAGTTATAACTCTTCCAAAAGGAGCTATTTCCTTCTTCAACACACCTGCATCGTTATTCCCATAAAAAATTTCGCACAAAAAGTGCGTTAATCCTTCCAAGATCAACGCACCCAAAAGGAGATCCCTAAAAATCATCCATTGAGGAAAATGTTCTTTCGTTCATTTATTTTGCCTCAAAGTTCTAGGGGCTTACTCACCAACCATACCGTCGTTATCACGATCGTCCATATATGGGTATAACCAGTGATCACTCGTTATTGGCATACTAAAACCTGCTGCTTTTGCTTCTTTAATCGTCACCTGTCCATTTCCGTTTGTATCAACACTAGAAATATCACCGCTTGTGTTTGAACCAGTTGAATTGGAAGGATCACTGCCTGTTGAACCGAGTGATGCATTTACTATTTCAGGGTTCACATTGTCAAATTCATCAACGATTTCGTTACCCATTAAAGTATAAGTATACTTATAGCTTGAAGGAATCTGCGTTTGATTATTCGGATATGTGATGATTGCTTCAAAATGCGTGGCTCCGCCTGCGCTACGGATCACTTCTTCCATATAAGCTTGATCACCATGTCGGTTGAGTGCACTATCTTGTGGGGTAATATTATAAGCATTCGATACTCCTCCGAGAGAATCAGCAATAACATGCCCTTCATCTAAAACGTCACTTACGACACCGGGAACCTTTGCTTCATCAGAGTAGTATCTGCCAGAAGATAATACAGGTTCGTTGCGGTCATCTTGTAGAATGATTTCTTCAGCAATGACACGCACTAGTTGGCCGTATTCATTAGTAAATGCCCAATATTCACGGTCAC
The DNA here is from genome assembly GCF_002874535.1 of Mesobacillus jeotgali. Classification (GTDB taxonomy): domain Bacteria; phylum Bacillota; class Bacilli; order Bacillales; family Cytobacillaceae; genus Mesobacillus; species Mesobacillus jeotgali. The sequence goes on along the minus strand of NZ_CP025025.1, from coordinate 214,858 downwards.
CATAACCAATGTCAACGACGACATTAGGTTCACGAGATCCAGACAGATCCCCACCGTCAACTTCAATACGTTTGTACCCTGAGAACAGTTCATCATTTGATTGGGTTGGTTTTTCCTCTACTACTGTTTCATCGACAACTGTAGAGCTGGTTTCTTCTTTTTCACTATTTTCGTTTGTATTAACTGTGGTTACATCTTGTGAACCTGTTTTTCCATCTGTACTGGATTCATCTTCTACGTTGGTACAACCAACCATAAAGATGGTCGTTAGAATTAAGATTAGATAGTTTATTTTCATTTTAGGACTCTCCTATAATAGTTTCATATTATTCTTTCTAGAAATCTCGGAATGTTAACATAGATTAACATTGTTAGCCTATTGATAATAGTAAATTCCAATATCAACTATTATTTTTTCAAAAAACCTGATTTATTCAATCTACTTTTCAAGCACTACGATTCAAATCTACATTCGGATATAACAATTAGTCATTAAGTTTAAGAATTGATAAGGAAATGCAAAAAATAAATCCCATCTCATTAGTTGAGAAGGGATGATTCATAATCCATACTTTAGTGATAATACACTATCTTTCACAAGCAAAATTATCTTTATCTCTATCCATTTTAGGTTGATAGGCTGGATGATCAGAAGCTACGCCATTTGGATATTTCTTTCTTAGTTCAGTACAATTGGCAAAGATCTCAGATCCTCCACTTGAAGCTGCTTTGGCTTCTGCTTCTGCCTTCGCCTTGGCTTCTGCTTCCGTCTTCGCTTTGTCCTCAGAACTCTTCTCCTCATTCTTAGCCTCTGCTTTTGAGGCTGTTGAACTATCAGATGAACAAGCACCTAAACTAAAAATTAAAAATAAAGCAAAGAAACCTACTAAATACTTTTTCAAATATATAACCCCCATAATATTTTTCTACCATTGTATAAAAATAAGCGGATTCCTTGTTTTCATAAGGTAAAATCTTCAAAGTTTTAACCTTACTTCCGAATTCATTATTAGGGAGTAAAAAATTCATCAATCAATTACCATGATTGAATATATATTATCCTTGAGGGGGATTCCCTTCACTTCCTCCACTATGCGGAGTGGTATAATACTGATTTTTCATTGTATCGGATTCAATACCGTGGTTGTGGCCTGGCTCTGGGGGAACAGCCCCTTTTTTCTTTTCCAGTATCAAAGCAATAATGATCAAAACAATTAACGGTGCACCAATTATCAGCCAAATCATTTTTACCACCTCAATTAAAGCATAAGTAAATTGGGTTTAATTGTAAATGAGCTTATTACCCTATTTTTCTCAAATTCCTCCGCTCCCAACCAATAAAAATGAAATAAATATAGCTATAATTTACACAAACAGTCCATAAGACGCTGTAATAAAAAAATCTGAATGGTTTCTGATAGTCTACGCTTTTTGCCAAACTATGCATTTCATTTATTTTTTATATGCTTTAGCCATTTTGATATGCATCATACCATTTTATATACTCTATAATAGAGATACATAAAAAGTAGATTCCATTAGTTGCTGGTACATAATACTTTATAGGCAAAGGAGTAAATTATGACAATCATAAATAAATTAAATCTGACTAAATATAGGAATCTGGCTGTACTCAACCAATCGGATGATTATGATTTTTTCGATGGTTATAAGGCGGAACTTACCGGAGACCATGATGCGATTTTCATTTTTGTCGAAAGTATCGAGGAAATGGTGGAACACACAAGAAGCATCATTAATGAGGGGCACTTGCAAGAAAAAGGTTACTTATTCTTTGCCTATCCGAAAAAAGGGAACAAGCGATATAAATCCTATGTTCATAGAGATGAAATTTTCCCTGCGATGAAGCTTGGAGAAGACGGGTATGTGGACAAAAGTGATATTAAATTTTCGAGAATGGTCAGCATGGATGATGTGTTTACTGTCGTGGGATTAAAACGTGAAAAAAAGTCAGCCAAAAAGTCCACAGCTGCAAGTCAGTGTGTGGCTGATTACGAGGACAACGTCCATGATGTTGAAAAATTATTAACAGATTATCCACATGAGCAACTATTTTATAAAGAACTCACCCCTGGCTACCAAAAAGATTGGGCTCGATTCATTTTTTCAGCCAAGCAAGAAAAAACGCGCGAAAAACGCCAGGCACAGATGGTCGAGGTCTTATCACAAGGGTATAAAACCATGGATCTCTTCCGCCAGAAGAAGAAATAGAGTCGGCAGTATATGATGAATATTAAAGTTGATGACCTAACAGGTTCTGAGGTTATTTCATTAATCGGGGAACATTTACACGGGATGACACTTCACTCTCCTCCCGAGAGCATTCATGCGCTAGGGCTGGATGAGTTAAAAGGACCGGATATTACCTTCTGGACAGTCTGGAATGAGGAGCAGTTGATGGGCTGCGGTGCATTGAAAGAGCTTGATTCCCATCATGGTGAACTCAAATCGATGAGGACCGCCAGCGCTCACCTCCGAAAAGGTGTCGCACAGGCAATGCTCGATTACATCATCAAGGAAGCCAGGGAGCGCGGCTATTCGAGACTTAGCCTGGAAACTGGTTCGATGGAGGCATTCATCCCTGCGAGGAAGCTCTATGAAAAATACGGCTTTGTCTATTGCCCTCCATTCGGGGATTATATAGAAGATCCGAACAGTGTATTTATGACGATGGAACTGTAAAGGAAAGGGCGGCTCACCGAATAGGTAGCCGCCCTTTTTACATTAAATTTACGCTGCTGGATTCACTTCTAGTTCAACCTTGATCTTGATTTCTTTGCCGACTAGAACGCCGCCTGTTTCCAGTGGGGCATTCCATGTAAGACCGAATTCTTCGCGGTTCACTTTAGCTTCTGCTTCAAAACCGTAAACTTCCACGCCCCATGGGTTTGTGCCTTTGCCGCCGTATTCCACGTCAAATGTTACTGGCTTTGTTACGTCCTTGATTTTCAGGTCGCCAGTTACTTTGTAATCATCGCCGTCGCGAGTGATGCTTGTAGATTTGAAATCGATTGTTGGATAGTTTTCCACATCAAAGAAGTCTGCTGATTTCAAATGGTTTTCACGGTCCTCATTACGTGTGTCGATGCTTGCTACGTCAATTTTGAATGCGATTGAAGCTGTTGTTAAATCCGTCAGGTCCGCTGCCTCAACGTCAGCTGTATAAGAGCCGAATTGTCCTTTTACCTTTGAAACCATCATGTGTTTCACTTCAAATCCTACTGCTGAGTGCGCCTGATCTACTGCAAATTTAGCCATTCTAAATTCCCCCTGTTTTGTTTTTATCTCGAATTCGAGATATAACCTCAAAAAAATAAAATCTCGAAACAATTTATTTTTAATTCGAGATAAATTTATCATGAAACTGACTTAACTGTCAATACACTTTTCAGAAATTTTATTCAGGATAAAAGTATTTTGACAATCTCCTCTGCAATGTCCTGATGAACCGCAACATCCCATATCATGAAAGACACAAGGAGGATCAGATATAACAACACATACCATCTTGGATGTTTCTTCGGTTTTAAAGGAGTAAAGAATAGCGCAATAAAAACAGCAGCAAAAAGAGCAATGAGATAGATATTCACTTCCCATAATTGCTTCGCCTCATTAACCGGCATCATGATTTCAAGCGCTTCCTGAGCGGTAACCTGCCTTTCGACCACTTGCTTATCCCAAAATCCCACTTCAAATGTCATCATCATATTCTCCTGGTCTAACTGATAATGAACACCTGAAAGATTAAAGTCCGTTTGCTTCGTTAAAAGCAAAAGCATGGTCACCACTAGAAAATAAATCACTAACGGGAGAAACCGTTTATCGAATTTTATAATGGAGCCCCCTCCTTCTCTACAAGCCTAATTTCTTCTATCCACCACTTTTCTGTCTTATCACTAGAACCATTACTCCTGATCAAAACAAATTGATAGTTATTCTCCAGGTCCTCAACTGTAAGATATGTAAGGACGATTTTATCCTTGTTGATACTAAATTCCTTTAGATTTAATACCACGCCAGGGCTCCAATCAAAATTACTATACTTGAAGGTAATACTGCATGGACAATTGCCCTCCCTATCCTTGGTGGTAAATCCTATGAAATTGTTAATCGCTATTAAGTTAAAGACTTTTTCAAAGTCCTCCTCTGCTTTATAGGCTTCAACAACACTGATTGCATCCAAAAAGTCCTGATATTGAACAGAGGACTGTGAAGCTGCCAATTCTTCTTTCAAGTTTGAAAGATCGAAGGCCAAAATATCATTTTCATACTTTAAATCATCTGTCATCCTCGACCGTCTTTCGATTTCTTCTTCTAGACTAGTAACTTTCTTTTCAAGTCGCTCTTGTTCCTCCTCAAGCTTCGCTGCAGAATCTGCTGTTCGCGCATTATCCAAAAGAGCGATCGCCATGATGGCTAATAAAATGATGAGAGCGGAAGTTTTAAAGTCTTTTTTCCAATTCATTTGTAACCCCCCATTCAGATATAATGTTAATAATATAATTACGAATCTCTTTCCCGTAAGTTTCAAAATAATCCAAAAATATCCACCTCGATTTATACGAGGTGGATATCGTTTATTTCAGCTCAAAATAATCCATAGTAGATGTCTCTTCAAAACCGCATGACTTATAAAGGGTAAGGGCATTCGAGTTTTCCGCAGCTACCTGAAGCATGATCTCCCGGGCATGCGCTTCCTTCAACTTTTTAATGGCCAGCAATAGAAGTGCCCTGCCATAACCCTTTCGACGGTGCTCCGGCAACACCCCGAGACCAAAGATGGCACCAAGCTTCGATGTCAGCTGCAAATTTACTTTCCCGATGATTTGCTCTTCTATTTCAACAAGATAAGAGGTCATCCCGCGCTTTTCCTCTACCTCAGGCAGAGGCATGTCATCTTCGTTGACTTCTACTTCATCGTTAAAATAAATCGTGTTCTGACGGGCGATTTCCTTCGCGTCCGCGTTCGTAGCTTTCCTGAAGACAATGCCCTCCAGCTGGTCTGGAGTCGTGACCGGAGCATCTTTTTTCAAAAACATCTCATATTCAGAATGCTTGTATTGCGCACCAACTCCGGCAATGAACTTCTGCCCGGATTCCGAGTTGCGATCACTTAGCAACAGCATACTGCCTGAATCCCTGCGCTTCCATTCAGCCATGACCAGCTCAAACAACCTGGTGAACACACCCTGGCGCCGATACTCAGGATGCACCATCCCATTCACTTCCCACGGACCGCCAAAGCTGCAAACCCCGATATAGCCAATCAGCAACTCCCCATTGAAGTACATGAACTCATTTATATCCTTAACACCCTTACTGCTGTCATCGGTGACCCCAAGCTTATAATCAAGCTCAAGTTTCAGAGCGATTTGATCCGTTTGAAGGCAGAGTTCCTGAAGTTCGTTGATTATTTTATAATCCTCATCATCGATATTTTCCTTAAGTTTAATCCATGGTTTATGTATTTTTGGCACTGTCGGCACTCTCCAAATCCCTATTAATCATTTTATATTTTATTCGCTTAACCATTCGTACACTCCTTTTTTATCAAATAAAAGTTTTTCAATGACAAGAATCAGACTATTTAGGTTCGAGTTCTATAGGACAAACGGAAGACAGAACCCCGAATTTGTGGCCGTTAGAAGTGATCTATCGGACATTCGGAGGACTGAATCCAGAAAATGTGGCCATTAGAAGTGCTCTATCGGACATTCGGAAGACTGAATCCAGAAAATGTGGCCATTAGAAGCGCTCTATCGGACATTCGGAGGACTCAATCCCGAATTTGTGGCCGTTAGAAGCGCTCTATCGGACATTCAGAGGACTCAATCCCGAATTTGTATCCGTTAGAAGCGTTCTATCGGACATTTGGAGGACTCAATTCCGAATTTGTATCCGTTAGAAGCGTTCTATCGGACATTCGGAGGACTCAATCTAGGAAATGTGGCCGTTTGAAAACGAATGAGTCCGTGTATGGTTTTAACTATAAAACCCTAAAGATTTCATCTCCTTTAATAACAGAAAAAAGCTGCCGGGATTTCCCGGCAGCCTATTTATTTTAAAGGGGGATTTAAAATAAAGTTAAGCTACGTTACGAGTGACTTCTTCTCCACGCTTGAAAACTGTTTTGCGGATAAATGGTACGACCCAGCGGTCCAAACCGTATTTACCGGCGTTGTAGCCTGCAAACAGGATGATGAATCCGAAGAAGATGTCTGTTGGGTTGTGAGATACTGTTCCTGCTAGGAAGAAACTGAAGTTCATCACTAGACCGAAGAACATTGCAGCAGTTGTCAGAGTTCCCAGAATTAAACCAAGACCAACAAGGAATTCTCCTAGCGGCACGATGAAGTTGAAGATTTCCACATTCGGGATCGCGAAGCTTTCAAGGAAGTTCACATACCATCCATACACTGCGTTTCCGTCTGGACCTTTAACCGGATTTGCCACGGCATTTTTCAAATATCCAGATGCGTCGAAACCTTCACCTGTTAATTTGCCCCATCCAGCAGTCATCCAGTTGTATCCAAGCCATACCCTAATGACAGTCAATATACCAGCAGCAACATTGTTTTCTCTTAACCATTTAGCAAACATGTTCCTCACTCCAATAAGTTATTTAGTATTAGTACACTTATAAGATATCAAATAAATCTCGAAAATAGGGTTATTTGTGAATGATTTCACATTTCTGTTGAAATGTTTTGAACGAATTATGACAAAGCCTCCTTATCTGCAAAAAGCACCCCCTTCAATATTATAAAAAATTCTTTTTCACCCTGCATAGCACCCGGATTTCAAGCCATCATAAAGACGAATACACAACAAGGAGTGAACGGAATGAAAAAATCAATCATCATCGCAGGCTGTGCTGTTTTTACCATGGGACTGGCTGGATGCGGAGCGAATAACAATGCAGCCGACGACAACAGGGAACAGCAAGTCGAAATTTCCCAGGTTCGACGTGGTCCAGCTACAGAAGGAAACAGGCTCCAGCTGGCTGATCGCGCGGAGCGTCAGGTAGAACAGATGCCGGAAGTAGACGACGCACGAGTCATCATCTCGGAAAACAACGCATATGTCGCTGTTAGACTTGCGGATAATAATATTGAGAACGACGGAAATGCAGAAATCAATGATGCTCTCGACGGAAATGGCAGGACTTTTGCCGAGAATGGACGAGTAGACCAGGATGACAGCCGTGATGGAAATGATGGAATCATTGACGGCAAAGGTGATGCGGGAAATGGCGACCGCCAAAATGCTGGTAACACAAATGGAAACAATGTTTTTGACAATGATAATAACGGCATGAGAAACATGAATGGAATTGGCAATACAGACATGAATGGAAACGCAACTGGTAACATCATGAACGGCAAAAATGGGCAGCTGGAGCAGCAAATCGAACAAAGAGTACGCCAGGCAAATAAAAGGATCGACAATGTATACGTTTCGGTTGACCGTAACGCATACGACAGAATGGGAACATTCGCCGACGATATCCGCACCGACAGAAACAGAGATGGCATGTTCGAAGACTTCCGTAATGCAATGGACGGCTTTTTCGGAAGATAATATTCAAAGCATAGGATCGAATTCCTATGCTTTTTTGTTTTGGTCTAAAACAGTCTAAAACAGGATTTCCCCTTTTCCCATGAGTGCGTCTCAGCATTTGTCAGCGGTTATCGGGAGTACAAACCTCTTTTGCTTTAAAAACTGGTACGGTCAATAAAACTTACATGGTGGAGAAAAGCGGAATTGGCCCGGGTTGAGAAACCGGGAGAATCCACTCCCCTCAAACGGTTCCGCGAAGAAAATGCCTGGATAGATGACCACTGGGACAATATGGAATTTTCATTCTCCGAGATATAAAAATGGCTGCCGGGATATACCTGGCAGCCGATATATTAAAAGGGGGATTTAACTAAGTTAAGCAGCGTTTCGTGCAGCTTCTTCTCCGCGCTTGAAAACAGTTTTGCGGATAAATGGTACGACCCAGCGGTCTAATCCGTATTTACCTGCGTTGTAGCCTGCGAACAGGATGATGAAGCCGAAGAAGATATCAGTTGGGTTGTGAGATACAGTTCCGGCTAGGAAGAAACTGAAGTTCATCACTAGACCGAAGAACATTGCAGCAGTTGTCAGAGTTCCAAGCAGCAACCCAAGTCCGACAAGGAATTCTCCCAGTGGAACGATGAAGTTGAACAATTCTACATTCGGGATCGCGAAGTTTTCAAGGAAGTTCACGTACCATCCATACACTGCGTTTCCGTCTGGACCTTTAACCGGATTTGCCACAGCATTTTTCAGGTAACCGGATGCGTCAAAACCTTCACCAGTCAATTTACCCCATCCAGCAGTCATCCAGTTGTAACCAAGCCAGATTCTTATAACAGCCAACAGACCAGCAGCAACATTGTTTTCTCTTAACCACTTTGCAATCATGTTCTTCACTCCAATAAGTTATTTAATATTATTACACTATTAAGATATCAAATTCAGAGCAAAAGAATACTGCGTTGTGACATTAGTCACAATTCTGTTGAAAAGCTTTGACCAAATTATGTCAGAGGACTAATTTCGAAGTTAATTGCCCGCTATTATCAAGGTTAATTGTAAATTTCAGAATGCTTGTCTATACTGTAATCAAGTATGTCAGAATCTTCAATCTATAAAAGGTGGCAGATAAATATGAAACTCGGTGCATTTTCTGTAAGCTTGACTGTAAAAGACATTGCGGCTTCAAAATCTTTTTATGAAAACCTGGGGTTTCAATCCCTGGGAGGAGACATTAATCAAAATTGGCTGATCATGAAGAATGAAAATTGCATTATCGGACTGTTCGAGGGGATGTTTGAAAAAAATATCCTTACCTTCAATCCGGGCTGGAATGAGAATGCCGAAAATCTGGAAAGCTTCACGGATGTACGAGAACTTCAAAAGCAGCTAAAAGGAAACGGAGTTAAGTTCCTTACTGAAGCAGATGAATCTGGAGAGGGTCCGGCTCATTTTACGATTGAGGATCCTGATGGGAACCAGATTCTTGTTGACCAACATAGATAAATACATAATTTAATAATTGAAGGGAGACGTCTTGATTATGTACGAATTGAAAACGAAGGAGAATGACAATAGCGTCATCGAGTTCATTGAAAATGTCGACAACCCTAAAAAACGTGAAGATGCGTATAGACTCTTAGATATTTTTACAGAAACAACTGGTTATCCAGCGAAAATGTGGGGACCGAGCATTATTGGCTTTGGGTCCTATCATTATAAATATGAATCTGGCCACGAAGGAGATGCACCGCTAGTAGGCTTCTCTCCTCGCAAAGCCAAGATCAGCTTATATTTTGCTACAGGCGACACGGAAAGAGAGTCGTTATTGAAAGAGTTCGGGAAACATACTTCAGGGAAAGCATGTGTGTACATAAATAAAGTAGCAGATATTGATGTGGATGTTTTAAAAGCTTTGATTAATCAGTCTGTTTCATTTTTAAAAGAAAGATATCCCACTGCATAAGGAGAAATTATAATGGAACCAATCACAGTACCAGACCTTTCAGCGAGACCGCTTGGTTTTAAAGTTGAACGGTTAATGGAGTCCCCGGCTGATACCCTCTATCAAGCGTGGACTGAAAAATTCGATACATGGTTTGCCGCACCAGGAACGCTGATCATGAAGGCAGAGGTCGATTCCGTATTCTTCTTTGAGACCGTCTTTAAAACCGAAGAAGATATAGTTGAGCAGCGACACCCGCATTACGGGAGGTTTCTGCGGCTAATTCCAAACCGCCTGATTGAATTCACCTGGTTAACAGGTGCTGGAGGAACAGAAGGTGCCGAAACCGTGGTGACAATCGAGCTTGAACCAGTGGAGAATGGCACACAGCTAAGCCTGACACACAAAGGATTTCCTAATGAACAATCCAAGAGCCGGCATGATTCAGCCTGGGAAATGATCCTTGAACATCTCGACCAGAAGATGATGGAAAAGATGTAGTTATAGAGTAGTTGGCTGTCATGATTACATGGCAGCTTTTTCTTTAGAATAGCTCTAACTCCCCGCTGAAAGAGGGCTTACCCAGCTTGATTCTGCGTTGCGAGCAGAATGGGTGGCCAATGGTTTCCCTCAGACGCATATGGAAATGGAAGAATTGACAGAGGAAACCGACGTTGAAAAAAATACGAATTACTCACCGAATATGTAAAAAGGTAAAGCCTCGCCAAAGCTCGGCGAGGTTTTTATATTGAAGCCTTCATTTTCTCTTTTTTACCATGCAAAGAGTAATAGATAAAGATACCTGCTATGATTAATGGCACCATCGCCAGATACAATCCGCGGTATCCGAAATCCGGGATCATGTATCCCAGCAGGAATGGCCCGAAGCCAATTCCGATATCCATCATGATGAAAAAGGTCGAAGTGGCCATTCCCATACGGTGCGGGGGTGTCATCTTAATGGCAATCGTCTGTGCGACAGATTGGAAATTGCCATACCCTAACCCGATGAGCGCGGATCCCAGCAGGAACACGGCACTGGAATGCGCCTGGCTTAATGCATACATCCCAAGGGCAAAAGCAATCAATGCCGGATACACTACGCTATTCGCACCCTTTGCGTCCATTAGCTTCCCAGTGAATGGGCGGGAAAATAAGACTGCCATCGCATAAACAAAGAAGTACATGCTGCCTGCCTCTGTCAATTCAGCCTCCTTCGCAAATGACGCGATGAATGATAGTGTACCTGAATAAGCAAGCGCAATGACAAACATGACAATGGAAACTGGCAATGCGTTGGGCTCTAAATAGTTTGCCAGACTGAAGCTCCTGCTTTTACTTGCTTCTCCTTCTCCTTGATCATCCACAACAGGTTCATTTACCATAAGGGCGATTGGCAAACTTGCAAGCCCGACGACAAGGGAAAAAATGAACATGCTCTGATATCCAAACTCATCGATCATTGCGAGGCCAATCAACGGACCTACCGCGGTCGATAAAATCACGCTCAAGCTGAAATAACTGATCCCTTCCCCTTTCCTGCTCGCAGGAACCACTTGTGCCACAATCGTCCCCGTTGCTGTCGCTGCGAACCCGATTCCGACACCATGAAGAAAACGGACGATTAGGAGGACATAGATATTCGAAGGAATTAAATATAGTGCAGTTATCAGGACGAAAAACAAAATCCCTCCGATTAACATCTTCTTGCTGCCAATCCTCGCAATTTCCTTGCCGGCATACAATCTGGCAAAAAGAACCCCAATGATGAAGATGCTGGAGGCCAAGCCCGCCATGCTCGTTGAAGCTCCATACGTATCAGTCGCATAGGAAGCCATTGTGACAATCAATAAATACATCGAAAGCATCATCACGAAATTCACTAGAGAAATCGAAATGAAATCTTTCGTCCATAATTTTTCTTTTTGCATACGTTCACCTTCAAACTCAAAGATGTAAATGATATTTCGAAAACCGAATTAATTATACCGTTTTACATCATAAATGTCCATGGTAGTGAACCTCTGGGCCTTGACCATATTAAAAAAGACTGAATCCGCATGGAATCCAGTCTGTCGTACTTATTTTGGCAGCAAAACCTTGTCGATAACATGAATGACACCGTTTGATGCTTCAACGTCAGGAGTAACGACGTTCGCATCGTTTACTTGAACCGGGTCAAGTGAAATGGTTACATTCTTCTTTGCAAGTGTCTGTGCCTGCATTCCTTCCTTCAAGTCGCCTGACATGACTTTACCAGGAAGCACATGGTACAGCAGGATATCTTTGAGATCCTGTCTTGCTAATAACTCATCTGCTGTAATCCCTAGATCCTTCAGAAGCTTATTGAACGCCTCATCTGTCGGTGCGAATACTGTGAATGGCCCTTCACCTTTCAAGGTTTCAACCAATCCGGCTTTTTCCAGTGCAGCCGCGAGGATTTTAAAATTGCCTGCTGCTACGGCCGTATCAACAATATCCTTTTTGTTCCCTGTGTTGTCCGCAGCAAAACCAGGATTTGCAATTGACATCACCATCATCATCGCAAAAAGAACTACCGCAAATTTCTTCATCATCTGAATCACTCCTTTTTCCAATAGAGGCATTCATAACCTCGGTATTTTACAAAAGGTAGTATTCTACATAGTTGGATATTTATCCATGGATTTACGAAGCTTCTTTCTTAATGGCAAGTTTCTCAAATATTGAATGGGTGAACTTTCATTTTGGGACATAGAGTTTTTCGATGCTACCTTTCATTACACATTTTTTCGGGCACATAGAATTCTTCAAAATCAAAAGTCCTTGAAACCTACTGCATAGCTAAATCGTAAATTCACTAATAAGTAAATGTTTTGAAAGGATGATTCCAGTGAACTATACGAAAGAATGTCCTAAATGCGGCGGAACGGAAATCGGGAAAGGTAAACATGCTGGCTATGCTGTTATGTACCCTGAAAATAAAGTAATGAGTTTAGGTTCAGAAATTTTACATGTTATTTGTACAGACTGTGGATACATCATAGAAAGCTATGTGAAAAAGCCAGAGAAATTTAAACAATAAAAAAACCAGGCTGCTAGCAATTTATAACGGGTTCTCTTGTGGAGTGCAAAACGGGAAGAAACAATTCAAATAGCATGTTAAATCGCTTACGATTTAGCATGCTATTTATTAATGGTATAGGAAGGTTTATGACAATTTTATTTGATAATTTACACTGTAATTAGCATACCAATTAGTAAAGTGGGAATGGAAATTCTCATGCTGTTAGTTTACATGCTAAAACGCTTGTTAATACTTCGTTGAATTTGATAGTAACGGCAATTTCCAAACATAAAATAGATACACCAGGAGAAAGAAGTCTGGTCCTTAAATGAGAAATCAGCGAAAGTAAAATAAGCGGAGTTTTTCCGGTTATATTCAGAATGGAGCACGTTTTTGGCTAAATAAGCGGAGTTTTTCCTCTTATGCCAAGCAAAATCCACCAAATTATTGTTTTTCGAATCAATAGACGGAATTTCTCCGTCTATTTAGTCTTTTTTCAGTGCAATTTACTTATTAAGCGGAATTTTTCCGCCTATTTCTTTGAAAACTCCCCATCTAAAAATGAAAGTGTAATTCCATCATAACGACTTTGAATTATAAAATTCAGAAGTTAAAAAGCATGATGATTTAATTGCTAATCACCATGCTTTTTTCTACATTACTTGTACTGTTATTTATGAATTCGCACTTCCAAAGAGCAATCTAGCAGCCTGGTTACTTTTATATTACTCAGACATAATGTTTTCCATCTCTTTAAACTCTTCTTTTACTGCTTTGCCAGGTCCAGTTGTGATTTTACTTACAACAAGGACTGCAATCAAGCTCAAGAAGAATCCTGGGACCATTTCATATAAGAATGCTGACAAGCCATCGATACTGATCCAGATGATGACGGTCAATGCACCGACGACGATACCGGCAAGCGCACCCCAACGGTTCATTTGCTTCCAGTACAGGCTCAATAGCATGACTGGTCCGAATGCGGCACCGAATCCAGCCCATGCGTTACCAACCAATGAAAGAATCGTATCATTTGGCGTGTAAGAGAGTGCGATACCTACTAATGCGACAAGCAATACGGCTGCACGGCCAACGAATACCAATTCTTTGTCACTTGCTTCCCGACGGAAGAACGCTTTGTAAAAGTCCTCGGTCAACGCACTTGAAGTAACAAGCAGCTGCGAAGAAATTGTACTCATGATCGCAGCCAAAATCGCAGCGAGCAGGAAGCCCGTGATATATGGGTTGAATAGGATGTTCGCAAACATGATGAACACTGTTTCCGGATTTTCAAGCGTAACGTTGTTCACTTGAACATAAGCAATACCAACAAGACCTACCGCCAAAGCACCAACAATTGATACGATCATCCAAGTCATCGCAATTCTGCGGGCAGGCTTAAGCTCATCCATTGATTTGATCGCCATAAAGCGCACGATGATATGCGGCTGGCCAAAGTAACCAAGGCCCCAAGCCAATAGAGAAACAATTCCAAGGAATGTTGTACCTTTGAAAAGATCCATCAATGTAGGATCGATTGATCCAACTGTGTCCATTACGTTTCCAGGTCCGCCAAGCTCTGTAAAAGCAACAACAGGCACCAAGACAAGCGCAAGGAACATGATGACACCTTGAACAAAGTCAGTCAAACTAACAGCAAGGAAACCACCGAACAGTGTATAAACAATAACTACACCAGCTGTCACGAACAAGCCCATACGATAATCAAGCCCGAATGCCGACTCAAACAAAGTACCGCCTGAAACTAGACCCGCTGAAGTATACAGCGTGAAGAAAATGATAATAACGACTGCAGATACAGAACGCAGGATTTTAGTTGTATCTGAAAAGCGGTTTTCAAGGAAATCGGGGATTGTGATTGAATCATTTGCCAGCTCCGTGTATGTTCGAAGTCTTGGAGCTAAGATGAGGTAGTTCAAATAGGCACCAATCGATAACCCAATTGCGATCCAGGCACTGGAAATACCCGATGTGTACATTGCGCCAGGCAATCCCATCAGCATCCAGCCACTCATGTCGGATGCACCAGCTGACAGAGCCGTTACCGACGGTCCAAGACCACGGCCGCCAAGCATATAGTCTGATAGATCAGACGTTTTGCGGTATGCATATAATCCAATCAGGATCATTGCAATAAAATAAACTCCTAAAGATATTAATACTTCAAAAGACACCAAATCTCTCCTTTTCGTTTTCCCTAAACGAAATAATTAACATAGTGGTTATAGAAATCGGCTAACGTTCAAGAATAAAAATGAATTCTTAATCATGAAAGTTATAATAGCTAACCAGCCGAACCACGCCGTCCAAGTTTTTCCTGCCCTCATGGGGCTTACGGTTATTTAACCTAACAAACATCCAAAATTGTTTCAAGGATGTTACACGATTATGTGAACAGTGAAAAACCGCGCCATGACTAGACTCACGGTAATGGTAACGCTTACAAAATTTATTGAAGTAAATATATTATGAATATTCTGTATTATATATTTAGCGACTGGACAAGCACTTTTTCGTAAAATAAAAAACCCCCTTGAGCAGGGAGTTTTCTGTTGAAAAATTTGATGATTACAGTGTTGAGTTTAGTATTGCACGGTCATTTGGGATAATTGCACGCTTGTTTATGTTAATTGCACGGTACAAAACGGGAATTGCGCTCTAAACATGATTAATTGCACCTCATCCATATTAAGGCGAGAATTTAATACTCCTAATGTGATGAATGACTGAACAGGTAAATCGCCATCGACAGGCTGCCGATTCCGAGGACGAGTAGACTAGAATAAAACACTTTCCTCCATGCTTCCCCTATGAAATAGATGTTCAGTAAAAAGTAATAAACAATGGCACTTCCTCCGATGAACATCATATACTCCTTGAGATATTTAGCTGGCATCGGATTGGTGACACTTGTCAGTGCCAATCCGGCAAAGATGAATACACCGATGATATTCAATACCTTTTTAAAATCCGCTTCAGGCGTCCTTTCTATTTCAACATTTTGTGATGTCTGCATTTTCGTTTCCATCCTACCACCTCAGATACTTGTTTTGTCTTCTTTGTTTTACGATTTAAACCAGATAAGGTTCCATCCAAATTAAGTTAACTATTCCCATGTAGGACATGCCCCCTTACCAATTTCATTTTTCGACATATTCTATAAGGACCAACTAAAAAGGAGGAGATTCAAATGAAGCTTTATTTAGATCCCGGCCATGGAGGTACGGATCCTGGCGCTCAGGGGAACGGACTCCGGGAAAAGGACCTGACTTTGGATATTGCACGCAGAATTCGCTCCATCCTAATCGATAGTTATCAAAATATCAATGTGATGATGAGCAGGACAAGCGATATTACAAAAAGCTTGAACCAACGGACAGATGAGGCAAATGCCTGGGGTGCTGATTTTTACATGTCGATTCACATCAACGCTTTTAACGGTACTGCTCAGGGATATGAGGATTATATCCATAGCAGCTTATCCGATAGCTCCGCTACTGCAAGATACCGTGACATCATACACGCCGAAGTGGTGAAATTGAACCAGCTTAACGACCGCGGCAAGAAAAAAGCTGATTTCCACGTCCTGCGCGAATCGGCCATGGATGCAATGCTTTCCGAAAACGGCTTTATCGACAATGCCCATGATGCCGCACTGATGAAGCAGGCGTCCTGGCGTCAGAATGTTGCCCAGGGCCATGCAAATGGGATAGCAAGAGCATTCAATCTTACGCCAAAACCAAAAGATGACCGGGGAACGCTTTATAAAGTGATTGCCGGCTCTTTTAAGGAAAGAGAAAATGCAGATGATCGTGTATCGTTCCTTCAGTCAAAAGGCATTGAGAGCTTCGTCGTGAAGTCAACGATCTCCGGCGAAACCTGGTACCGTGTACAAGCTGGTGCTTTTTCTAGCCGCGAGAATGCGGAATCCCGAGTCCGGGAAATTGAAGATAAAGGCATCGATGCGTTTATCATAACTGATTAAATATGTATTTCGCGGCCGAATCCTGATGTGGATTCGGCCTATTCTTATAGAAAATTATTCTTCAAAACTTGCTTCCAGCTCCGTGATCAGTTCACCTACATAGGCAACAGCCTCGCGGACAGGCTCAGGCTTGGACATGTCGACTCCTGCTTTTTTGATTAAGTCCAAAGGCTCCAACGTCCCGCCGGCCCTCAATACGTCGAGCCAGTTTTCCACTGCCGGCTTGCCTTCGTCAAGGATTCGTTTTGAAACCAGCGTCGAGACTGTCAATCCAGCCGAATACGTATACGGATACAAGCCCATATAGTAGTGCGGCTGGTGCATCCAGGTCAGACCAGCACCAGCATCCAGCTCGACGGAGTCTCCCCAGAAGTTTTCAAGGACCTCCAGCTTTAACCTGGACAATAAGTCTGCAGTCAATGGCTCCCCTTCTTCAGCCAGTTTATAAACTCTGCGCTGAAGCTCGCCTTCAAGCAGATGGGTCACAAAATTATGATAATACGTCCCTAAAAGCTGGAGGATGATCCAGCGTCTTTTCCGCTTGTCCTCTGTATTTGACAGTAAGTGGTTCCCGAGTAGCATCTCATTCATCGTTGATGGCGCCTCGATAAAGTACCTCGAAGGACGAGTGTTGACCATTCGCTGATTCTTTCCTGCCAGGTAAAAATGTCCTGCATGCCCTAGTTCATGGGCAAGCGTAAACGCACCGCGCATCGTATCCGGCCATGTCATCAGGACGTAGGGATGTGCTCCATATGGGCTTGAGCAAAAAGCACCCGTGCTCTTCCCAACATTATCAGCATAGTCAACCCATCTCTCGGACAGCGCCGTCTTGATCATCTCGCTGTACTCCGGCCCCATGATTTCGAGTGCTTCCTGGACCGTTTCAGCTGCCTCATCATAGCTAGTCTGTATTTTATAATCAGGATCCAGAGGCGCTTTAAGGTCGGCATTCGTCATCTTATCCAGACCTAAAACGCGTTTTTTTAATTTAGCATAACGCCTCATATGAGGAGCCAGCTCTTCCTGGATGATATCCAGCTGATTATCGTACATCTCCCGGGTGACCTGCTGATCATGCAGCAGCATATCGGTGACAGAATCATAGTTCCTCAGCCGGGCCATTGCCACCTCCTGATTTACCTGGGTCGCGTAAGTTGCCGCAAAAGTATGCTTGTATTGGTTCAATGCCTTGTTAAAAGTTTCATATGAATTGCGGCGCACGGTTGCTGACGGTGAAGAGGCATATTTCCCCGCGTACAATGCAAATGATAATGGGATTTCATTTCCCTCGTCATCGATAAAAGGATCAAACTGCATATCAGACAATTTCCCTCGGTTGTAGATATTGTATGGGGAACTGATCAGTGACCCAAGAGCTGCAAGTGTTTCCTCTGTTTCCTCTCCGAGTGCATGAGGCTTGCGATCCTCTAAATCATTCAGATACTTCTTATAAGGATCCAATCCGGGCTCCTCTTTTAAAAATTGATCTAACTTCCCCTCCGGAAGCTTGATGATTTCCGTCTCTACAAACGCCAGCTCCGAATTGACAGTTGACTGAGCATCACTTGCCTTAGCACCATCCTTCTGTCTTTCCGGATCGGTATGATCGACCGATTGCCGCAGATTGGCGTACATTGACACAAGGTTGAAACGTTCCAACAGCTTCTCCTTGGCCTCAAGACATCCCAGCAGCTCACCTGCACTATTGCCAAGCTTCCCCTTATATTTAGTCACTTCGGACAAGTCCTCTTTGACCGCCTTCAGCTCATTTTCCCAGTCACTTTTCGTTTTAAAAAGAGCAGTTAAATCCCATGTCTGCTTTTCATCCACTTCTTGTCGTTTCAATCTCTCATTCGATTTTTTTGCCATCTTGCTTCCCTCCTAACGAACTTTTGGTCTACTAAAGCTATACCACAACAAATAACCTCTACACGTTGAATTTGATGGAAACCTGTACACGAAGAAGCCTGGCACTCAACGAATGCCAGGCTTCACCTCTCTAATTAAATATCCATCGTCCATCTTTCTTCCTGCGTCTTTTTCAGTTGCCTTTCCGTCTCCTCCGGGTAAACCGTACGGAATTTATGATGGTCGGCAGGGATGATTTCTACCATTTTCGCAATCATATCCTCAGGGTCGAACTGGTTCTTCAACCCTTCCTCCTGCTTTTCCATATCCTCTTTCCTGGTAAAATTCTTCTCCTCATCGTACCACTTCCACTTTTCCTCAGCCGCCCGCTTGTTAAAGCCTGTTTCGAATGCCCCCGGGTTGATCGTCGCTACTTTTACATTGTGCTTTGCCAACTCCGACTTCATCGTTTGGGCGATTCCCTCGATCGCATGCTTCGTGGCCGTATATGGCCCGACATACGGTGTTGCAGAAATGCCCGCCATCGAACTCATGAAAATGATTTTTCCCTTTCCCTTTTCCACAAGCTTACGCGCAGCGAGTTGCACAGTTTCCAGCGTAGCGAAAACATTCACCTCAAATAGCGCGCGGATCCGGTCCATTGGCACCTCAGCCAGCGGCCCGCCTTCATTGATCGCCGCATTCGCGACAAACACATCAAAATCATAATCCTTGATTTGTTCACGATCCCGCTCATTCGTAATATCCAGCTTGAACACTTCCATATCAAGATCCTGCTCCTCAGCCTCTCTCATCAGGTCCGTCTTTTGCGAAGTCAGCTCAGTCGTCGCAATCACCCGGTGACCTTTCTGAGCAAGCCCAAGTGAAGCCCCACGGCCAAGGCCGCTGCCTGCACCCGTAATAAAAATCGTTTTAGCCATGTCCGATTCCTCCTATCAAAATGAATTAATAGTTTCATCTTCCCAGGAGGAGGATTTATAAAACATAGATTGATTAGCAGGAAATCAGGAACAATGCCTAATATCCTATATAGAATTAATTGGCACTCTGTTCCTAGGTATTCTTCACTTCCAATAGTTGCTGTAATGTAATTTAAAACCACCATAACAAATCAAATGAATTTGAATACACCCTTCTCTCCTGTATATTAAGGCTAGAGAACAATTTGGAAGGGTGATTACTATTCAAAAGCAAATACAGCTAAAAAAGAGGCCAACCGGAGTTCCTACATATGACCATTTTGAATTTGTTGAAGTACCTGTAGAAAAACCGGCAAAAGGAGAAATACTTTTACAGACTATTTATATTTCGGTCGATCCTTATTTACGCGGGCGCATGAATGACACTAAATCCTATATTCCGCCGTTCAAGTTGAACGAGGCGATTTCAAGTGGCGTAATCGGAAAAGTGGTTGAATCCCAGTCAGATCTTTTTGAAGTGGGCGATTTCGTTATAGGCTCATTAGACTGGCAACAATTCTCCATCGCAAAAGAAAATACAGTCCGTAAGATTGACCCGAACCTGGCACCCATTTCCGCATACTTAAGTGTATTAGGCATGACTGGCCTTACAGCATACTTTGGTTTATTGGATATCGGCAAGCCGAAAGCAGGTGAAACAGTCGTTGTTTCCGGTGCTGCCGGAGCAGTCGGTTCCATCGCGGGTCAAATTGCAAAAATCAAAGGTGCAAGGGTCGTTGGCATTGCTGGCTCCGATGAGAAGGTCCGTTATCTCTTAGATGACCTTGGATTTGATGCAGCAATAAACTACAATACACAGAATGTTGGAAATGCCCTAAAAGAGACTTGTCCTGATGGAATTGATGTTTATTTTGAAAACGTCGGCGGAGAGATTTCCGATGCGATTTTCCCTCTCTTGAACAACTTCGCAAGGATTCCTGTCTGCGGAGCGATCTCAGCGTATAACCAGTCAGAGCCAGATCTAGGACCTCGTGTACAGGGTTACTTAATCAAGACTAGTTCTTTGATGCAAGGGTTCACAGTAGGAAACTACTCGTCCCGCTTTGGCGAAGGTGCCAAAGAATTGGCCAGCTGGCTTTTGGAAGGTAAATTGAAGTATGAAGAAACGGTTACAGACGGCTTTGAGAATACAATTGACGCATTTTTGGATTTGTTTAGGGGAGCTAATCTCGGAAAAGCGATCGTTAAAGTTGCAGATTCTGATAAATAATAGACAAAGCCGTTACGGAGATCTTTCCGTAACGGCTTTCCATTTACCAGCAAACTACACTGTCTCCTCTTACAACGAAAATGCCTTATACCATGCTTTACAAAATCTTTCTGTACAAAAATCAGACCTTTAACAATCCACGGAAACCCCTGGCACCATAGTACGAATCCGCTCCATTGTGGTACACAAAAACCGTGTCATAACGGCGATCGCAAAAAAGTGCCCCGCCGAGTTTTCTAATTTTCTCAGGTGTTTGCACCCAGCTCGATGTTTTCAAATCGAAATTCCCAAGCTCCTGCAGCTCGCGATATTGTACCTCCGTTAAAAGTTCTATGCCCATGGCAGTAGCCATATCCATCACGCTGTTCTCCGGCTTGTGTTTTTTCCTTGCCTCGAGTGCTTCACGATCATAACAAACACTTCTGCGGCCTTTTGGACTTTCCGCTGCACAATCATAAAAAATGTATTCGCCCGTCTCCTGATCAAGACCCACAACATCCGGCTCCCCGCCGGTTGTTTCCATCTCATTGAGCGACCATAGTTTTTCAGTATTGTTTTCGAGCTTAGCTTGTACTTCGGCCCATTCAAGGCCTTCATGTCTGTTCATATTTTTCTCAAAACGAGCTTTCAAAGCTTCTAGCAGTTCTTCCTGTTGTTCTCGTGACAACTCTCTGTTTCCCTTTGCCATATTAACTCCCCCTTGTTTTGATGCACAATTACAAATTATTGATTGTTACTATTGTGTTATTCTAATTTTGCTACCCCTAATGCTAAATGTTCCCACAGTACCTCTTCAACTTTTTCTACCAATTCCATTTGACATTCTACGACTAACACCACTTCTGACTTCTTCCCTTTAACAACCCTATTTCTCTTATGCACAACTTTATAGATAATGTAGTCGATTATAAATCCAAGTAAAAAACCAGTTGCCGCGCCAATAAGTCCCCAGTAAATAGGCCCCCATTCTAAAATAAATCCTACACTTGCGCCAACGACAGAAAAGGCCGTTCCAATCGCTGCTCCCTTGTCAAATAGGCTAATACCATCAGCACGATGAAGTGTATCAAATAATCTCCTTTCCTCCACTCTATTAATAAGGGGAACAGCAAGGATACTTTCTTTTTTCACACCTACTTTTTCCAAAGAAGTGATGGCAAGTTCAAGATATGAGGAATGTTCAAAGGTCGAGAAAATCTGCAATTATTTCACCTCATCCACTGAAACAGGCATTTTCACCCGGTATTGTTGATAATTTTCTTTAAGATATTTTCTTTGTTCACTTTCATATAGCTTATTATTTTCGACTGTATTGACGTATGAATCATAGATTGCAAACCCGTAATGAGAAGGCATAAACAGGAGCCATTGCGGATCAAGGACTTGTGTCGCCTCACTGATATCCCCCAGGAAAAGCAGATGGATAGCAACCAGGATCTTTGAAAAATATACAAAAACAATCATAAATATCAAGGTGTAAATCGCAGTGATCACTCGATGGATATACAATTGACCCAACCCCGGCGTAAGGATAGACCATACAATGGCATTGAGCGGTCTTCTTTTATCTAAATAATTGATCTCTGCAGCACCAATGACAAATGAATTGAATTCCGCATCCTCTCGTTCCGCTAAAAGGAACACTTTATTCATATCAACAGTGGTTCGGTAACTATCCCAAATTGCAAAAATATAAACTGGAATATACATAAGTGTCCATCTTGGATCAAGAACGTCTTTTGCCATCTCTATATTCCCGGTAAAAGAAAAAACCATAGCCTGATTTATGTTAGCCATATTATTAACAAAAATCTCCCAAATAAATAAAGCATAACCTCTAAGATATTTAGACAGAAGAAGATGTCCAAACCCCGGAAACGCGGCTGACCACCAGGCAATAATGAAGGGATTTCGCAGATGAAGTTGAGTGGTACCAAGGGTACTAACGTGTGCTTTAAACCTCCGTGCTTTTCGGGAAGGGTTAACTGGATTGGTTGGATTGAAATTTTGCATAAGTATCCTCAACTTTTTTGTATGTTAAGGCTATCTTTTAATAAATCTGGTAATTTTATTCAGTCACTCTAAGTATGAGCAATGTGACTCAAAATTACTGTCCATATTGGAGTAGCTGAACTTGCGACAGCAATTATATCCCTTTCCCCTTATCATCCCTGAATGCGTCCCAAAGCATTATAGCTACTAGAATAGCCAACAGGCCTTTTCCGATATACTTCAGCGTTTCCGAACCAGAACCGTAAGACACAATTGAATAACTTACAATCATCAGAAACACGATAAACAGCTTAGTATTTCTTTTCAAACCTGTCCCCCCACATAAAACCTCTTCAAAACTAATCCTCCTTGTTAAGCAATCACAGCCATGAAAGTAGTACCTTTCCCCTTTAAACGTCTACCTCACTGGTGATAATTGGCTCTACCCGTTCGTTCCATTATTTTTGAATTTTAGGACCCTTCTAACCGCAAGCAAGATATATAGAAGTACGGAATACAGAGTTAAACTAACCATGGATAAAATCGCCTGTGGTTTCACCGATTCACTGGTGACTCCGTGGAGTTTGTTATGATCATCAATCGATATAAAATAAGACCAGATGAAATTTAAAGTGATGATCAACATTAGCAATGCCAGAATGGCCTTTTTATGTAAAATCAGTCTAGTCAAACTCTCCTTAAATGCCTTGGATACTGACACCTTTGAGTTTCCTTTGCTACTAATCTTATTGTTAAAAGGCGTTAAGAAGTAAACCATCAAGCCTCCCCAGACAATACCAAAAACCAATAATTCAGCTAATGACATTTAGATTCCTCCACATATCGGCAATTTCTAAAGACTTATGGTTTTCTTTCTACTGTTTAGCTTCCAGGTATTTTTTATAAGCGCTCGGGCTTTGCAAATGTTCAGGAACGGTTTCAAGTACAGGCTCCTGCAACTGCTCTTGTACACTTGCATCAGGCGATATAGCCGCAACCCTTTTACGGACGTCATTAAGCAAATATATCCCTCTAAATAGACTGCCTGCAATAATACCGAAGGCAAGGATGCCACCTATAATCGGGCCCATAGCAAATAGAAGGTAACCCAGAATGACACTTAACAAAATGGATAAAAACAAATACATGACTACCTTTACCTCCATTTCTAACTTAGCAAAATAAAATTCTGCCGAAACTCACTATCATTGATTGATATTCTGATTCTTAAATCCCTGGTTCGCAGCACATACTCTTTGACCCCGATAAATTCCGATTCAGCAATCAAATAGAATTGAGTTCCTTTTTTCAAACCCTTAAAGTCCTTTTTCAACATATATCTCTTCATTATTATTCTTGTAACTCCTGTAAGATTCTTTTCAATAAGTTCAACAAAAAGAAGCGTGAATCCTCCAAGATTTACGCTTCCTTTGATAGAATATTGAGCTTTTCACTAAAAAAGCTACCTTGTTTGGCATGAAGCCCTGAGGCAACACTTAACTTTAATGCCTCACCTTGTCCAGTTAGCGCGAAGCTTTTGGCGGCTGGCATACTTCGCATTTGCGCTGGTGATTATCCTTGAATTTCTTGAAGGGTTTTTCAAAATTGTTGCCGCAAGCGCATTTGAATAGTAATTTTTGGGAAAAACCGTGATATTCTGTCGTCAGCAGCTTACTCTCTGAATTTTTCTCCACAAACTCTTTGATTTTATCAATCGTCCATCGTTTATTCATTTCTTATACCTCCATATATGATCGCTAGGCGGAGGCTTTTCGAGCATCCGTGCAATTATGTTTAAAATCCATCTAAGTTCCTCATTATACCATGTGCCGACATACAATTATATAAGCTGTTTAGTCTTTATTTTCCTTCTCAAGCAGCTCAATTATTCGGTCAAGTTTTCGTTCCATGCTCTTTTGATTGTCTGGCTGCTTTATTACAAGTGACCGGATAACATAAAAAATAGTCGCAACAATACCAATCATCAAAAGGATAGCAATAAGCTGAAATAATAGATCTCCAATATTCATATTAACATCGCTCCATATTTTTTTGATTATTAACCTATAGTTTCTTTAAACTCCGCTTCCCTTTCATTCTGAATAATCATTTCCAGTGCATCTCTTGTTTCAGGATGCAGTATCATTTTATCTGAAAGACTGATAGTGGACAGCTTGACCTTCCTCCCCCACCTTCTCGAAAAAGAACGCCAATCACATACCATTTCAAGCAGATATTTTCTAGGCATTGGCAAGGCGAGCTTTTGATTTGGATCGACTACCCAATACTCCCAATGATGTTTATTTTTATGTTGATGATGGAGCCAAGCAAACTTCCATTTCATTTCATCAATAGAATCTATATTCCTATCCAAAAAGAATTTCTTCGTATATGGTATAAATTCCTTTGGATTAAATTTTGATAAGTCATGAGTAATCCCTTGAATGTATAAACCTTCTTTCCAACATTCAACTAAAACATTGATTTTATGTTCAAGTATATAAAGAAGGTTTCTCCAGCAAGCTTTTAGCATAGTAACCCCCTACTTTACTAGAGTATATTGTCAGTTCATATTCTCCTTGATAGGATGGTATTCCTCCCAATCTGTAATAAAAAGGTATTTGTTTGTTGTTTATATTGATTTACATTCCTCCCCTTCCGGACTTACTATTAAATTATATTCTGGACAGGGGTGGTATTTTTGGAAAAGTTTAGAGTCGGGATAATCGGAACTGGTTTTGGCGCAAAGGTTCATGCTCCATTGATGGACCACCATGAGGGGTTTGAAGTCGTGGCTATCTCGAGTGTTTCAAGGGGGAATATTGTGGAAGCACAGAAAGCCAGCGGGATTGAGAATGTCTATACCGACTGGCGTGAAATGATTGAAAAGGAAACACTCGATTTAGTCGTAGTTGCTTCGGCCGTTCATTTACATAAGGAAATGGTTGCCGCTGCTTTTAAGAAGGGCGTTCATGTTGTTTGCGAAAAACCAATGGCCATGGATGTTGCTGAAACAGAAGAAATGATTACGGAAAGAGACAAGGCTGGCAAACTCGGGCTGATTAATCATGAATTTCGCTTTTTGCCGGTACGTATGAAGATAAAAGAAATCATGGAAAGCGGAAAACTCGGGGGAATTTTGCATGTCCGTTATGAGTGCTCTTTTGCCAATTATAACGGACTGATTTCAAAACCGCGTGGCTGGCTTGGCCAGGAAGAAAAGGGAGGCGGAATGCTTGGCGCAATCGGATCTCATATGACAGACGCTCTTCAATGGTGGATGGACAGCTCATTTAAAGATGTGTTCGCCCAGCTGCCAATTCACATCCCCACCCAGACTGATGAAAACGGGAATACTGAACACCGAACAGCGGACGATGCTTTCCAGATTATCGGGTCTCTGGAAAATGGAGCTACTGTAACGCTTGAGCTCATTTCCGCAGCGCGCCAAACCTCACACACATGGAGACTTGAAATCTACGGTACGGAAGGCACACTTGTGATGCTGGATGACAACAAAGTACTGCTTTCTGAAGGAAATGCAGCACTTGAAGAAGTCGAGCTGTCAGCCGATTTAGAGGCACCTTCCACTATGCCGCAAATCGCAGCACGATACTATAATGGATTCCAAAGAGCTTTAGATGCGCTCCATGAAACACTTGTTTCCGGAAATAAGCATCCGTATCTTGCTGATTTCGGGCATGGACATACGACTCAAAAAGTATTGGATGCAGTAAGAACCTCAGCACGCGAAGGTCGAAAAATAGAAGTAAAATAAATGATTCACGTTACAGGAAGCCTAAAAGGCATGAGACAGGTATCTTATCAGGCTGATGCCTTTTATTATTCCAAAATCCCAGGATGCCAAGAGATGACTCTCTCGCTTCCTAAAAAAGTCCATTGTAAGATATTAATCAAACGTTTGATTAAAGTGCCAAACGATGTGGCCGATGGGAAAATGGGGTTAATCAAACTTTTGGTCAATAATTTTTGTACGGGAATGCCAGGGCATGAGTACGATTTTTTCGGATTCATGCCTTTTTATATCCCTGGAGAATCCTCCGCGCATCATTAATATTAAAGGCATTAAAAACTGATGAGCGTCCGCACTTATTACTTGGGGGCTCAGGTTGAGCACCCGAGCTGATAGACGGAAAAATTCCGCTTAATTAGTATTTATCCTTTAAAAAAGCTTAAATAGACGGAGAGATTCCGCCTATTGACTCGAAAACTTCGAAAATCGGGGATTTTAAAGTGAATAAGCGGAAAACCTCCCCTTATATCCCCCCGAAACTAGTTCTAGTCTGCATTTAACCGGAAAATCTCCGCTTATTTACTTTTGATGGTTACTAGATTTCGGAAAAGAAATTCTTTTTAAAAGGGAATGGTTTACAGGCTTGTCATGCTACATATCCCGAAGCATAGTGTTTAGGGAACTTAATTCCTCTTCAATCGCTGCCAGCCGCTTCTCCAGCGGATGCAGGTTGCCTTTTACAGATTCCAATTTTTCAAGATTGTGCTGAAGCTGTAAATACTCGTCTTTCAATTCGACGATTTTATATTCTATTTCTCTTTTATCCATTGATTAGTTCCCCCTGTTATGACGATTTCTTTCTTTAGAATAGCGATATAGGGGCGTTTATTCAAGAAGCATACAAAAGGCGTACAGATAAGTTTCTGTACGCCCTTTCCACTATTTATTCACTTTAAAAAGCGTGATGCTATAAATGGCTGCAAGACCTACAAGGATGTAGACTACCTTTGCAATTGGACTGTCCATGCCTCCGAAAAGACCGCCGACTAAATCCCATTCAAATAAACCAACCAAAAGCCAATTTAAACCGCCGACAATAAGCAATACTAATGATACCAAATTTAAAGTTTTCATTTTGACACCACCCATTGTATAATTTTTGTATAACCTTTCGATTTAATTATACAAAACCTATACAAAATTAGCAAACATTTTATATAATTATATTAAAATGTTGATTTGACAACTTTTAACCTGTGTAATTTTTGTATAATTTCTCTATACTGATGAGTGGAGGTGAAAATATTGTATAGCATTAAGCAAGTATCAGAACGATTGGATATACCCGCCGTCACGATTAGGGCCTGGGAAAACCGCTACAATGTTGTAGCTCCGACAAGGACCGATGGCGGCCACCGTTTATATAGCGAAAAGGATCTCGAAACACTGAAGTGGATTAAGACTCAAGTACATGAAAAAAACATGAAAATCAGTGACGCAGTCCGGCTGCTGCAGGAGTCCCCTCCGGCTTCCGCCCCGCCTCCATCACAAAATGACAAGTACGGTGAGTTAAAAGAAAAGCTATACGAATCCCTAATCAACCTTGATACCCAGAAGGCAAACCAGATTGCGGACCTTGCTTTTTCTTTGTATGACTATGAAGAGGTATTCCATCACATATTAGTTCAGGTTTTGTATAAGGTTGGAGATGAATGGGAGAATGGCGCCATCAGCGTTGCCCAGGAGCATTTTGCTTCGCAGTTCATTATCAACCGCTGCACCCAGTTCCTGAGGATTTTGCCTGTGAATCCAGCACTTCAGAAAGTGTTGGCATTCTGTCCAGAAGGAGAGCAGCATCAAATCGGATTGATGGTTTTCAGCTTATTTTTAAAAAAGAAGGGCCATGACGTCATATATTTAGGCCCGAATACACCACTTGAAGGATTATCAGATCTGATAAAAATGAAAAATATTAGCGTTGTCGCGATTTCAATGACGAATCCGAAACCCATTAAAAAGGTGGAGGACTGGATTCAATCTTGCCTCAAACTGGATCCATCCCTGAAATTCATTGTCGGGGGCAGCTGTGTTGATGAATGTCCAAAACTGGAGTCAAAATCTGTCACCTACTCACTCGGGTTTGACTGGGACAAATGGTATGACTCGTTTATGCGGGGAATATAAAATTTTCACACAAGAAAAGCAACGCCGCAGCGTTGCTTTTCGCTTATGTCCCGCAAAAAGTTTTGTATGGACGTACTGATGGGGGTGCCGGCTTGCAGTATTCGGCCTGTTCAGCTGAATGCTCGTATGGGTTGGCAAGGATTTCGAGCAATTTCACCATGACACTCAAGTCACCATTCACAGCCGCCTCGAGTGCTTCCTCTACCCTATGATTTCGCGGTATGACACCCGGATTGTTGTCACGCATCAGCTCCTGTGCGTCTTCCTTCGATTGCTCCTGGCGCCCAAGTCTTTCCTCCCATCTCCCATGCCACTTCGTGAACTCCTGAGCCTTGAACAACTCCGATTCTTCTAACTGGTCAAAGGTCAATGCTTTAAACGTATTCGTAAAGTCAGCTTTATGCTTATGCATGAGATTAAGCAGGTCGGATATAATCGCCTTGTCTTCTTTTTCCTCATTGAAAATACCCAGTTTCAATCTCATTCCGGATATGAATTCTGACTCAAATATCTCTGGGAATTCAGAGAGGGCTTCCTCCGCCAGTTTTACCGCCTCGTCTTCATCTTCATTCAGCAAAGGCAACAAGGCTTCAGCAAACCTCGAAAGATTCCAGCCGCCAATATACGGCTGATTCCCATATGCATAGCGGCCGTCGCGGTCAATTGAACTGAAAACGGTCGCCGGATCATAGGTGTCCATGAAAGCACATGGCCCATAATCAATCGTCTCGCCGCTGATTGTCATGTTGTCAGTGTTCATGACCCCATGGATAAAACCAACATGCTGCCATTTCGCAATCAATGCTGCCTGACGCTTGATTACTTTTTTCAAAAAGGAAAGGTAGCGGTTTTCCTCTCCTTCAACTTCAGGATAATGACGCTCGATTGCATAATCAGCCAATGCCCGCAGGTCCTCTGTCTTACCCCAGTTCGCGGCAAATTGGAATGTACCAACCCTTAGATGACTGGCTGCCACACGGGTTAGGATTGCTCCAGTTTGCATCGTCTCGCGGATGATTTGCTCCCCCGTTGTCGTCACTGCCAGACTTCTGGTCGTCGGGATTCCCAAACCTACCATTGCTTCACTGATGATAAATTCCCTGAGCATCGGTCCAAGTCCTGCACGGCCGTCTCCGCCACGGGAATATGGTGTACGCCCTGAGCCTTTCAGCTGGATATCAAATCGCTCGCCATCAGGGGTGACCTGCTCGCCAAGCAGAACTGCCCTCCCGTCGCCAAGCATCGTGAAATGACCGAATTGATGTCCTGCATATGCCTGGGCAAGCGGAGTTCCCCCTTCTGGGACCTCGTTGCCGCCAAAGACGGCAGCCCCTTCGTCATCTTGCAGCACTTCAGGATTTAAACCGAGCTCCTCCGCAAGCGACTCATTAAAGATGACCAGTTCCGGTACCTCCACAGGAGCTGGTTTCTGAAGACTATAAAATATTTTAGGCAGCCGTGAATAGCTATTATCGATATTCCAGCCGGCTTGATTATTCGTCATGTGGATTGCCTCCTTAACTTTCACTATATCTTCGTTCGCTTTTCATATCCATTAATGTATTCTTCCTGTTACTTAATATACCCTCCCTATTGATCGGTAAAGCTGTCATTTGTATTGATATTACGCTTGAAAATTCGCAAAAACCATTGGCAAGCGTCGTGCTGCCTTTCCACTAAAAACAGCCAGGTTTTTTATAAAAATAGCCTAATCCTGCGGAGGATTAGGCTATTCTTATATCTACCCTTAGACATACTCCACGCTGCGGGTCTCTTTTTCCAACATGAAATAATTACGGATGATGTCTTTATCGGAATGCGGGATCCGTTCTCCTTTTACCAGCTGTGCCCCGTTGATACAGCCGCTTGTCAGGACGATCAGATCCTTTTCACTGCTTAAGTCCATAGCAGCCAGGACACCCTCATGACGAGTTGGCGCTCTATGGATATTGCCCGCTCGCGGCTTTTTAAAACCGGTAAGAACCTTATCGATAATATCCTCAGGATCATGAAAGCCCGGGTGATCAACCGAAACAACAATTTCATCCGCCTCCCCTTCAATCGCCTGGGCCATTTGCGGCATCTTCTCCCAATCCCTGATCCCTATCCCCGCAATCATCACAATCAGGCGACGGTGAGGCATTTTTTTCACCTCTTTGATCAGGTTTTTCAAGGCTGGAGGCGTGTGTGCATAATCCAGGATAATGTTTCGGTTTCCGTATTCCTGCAACACTTCAAGCCTTCCTTCAGGGCTTTCAAGCATCGTGATCGCCGGGAGAATTTCCTCGACGGTGAATCCGGAATGCAGCGCAGTACATACTGCCGCCAGAAGGTTTGCAACATTATAATTGCCGAAAATCGGAGCCCTGACGATATAGGACTCTCCCCCGACAATCATCTCAAAGACCGTCCCAGTGGCAGACATCTTGATATTGCTCGCTTTCACGTCCGCCTCTGTGTTCTTATCGAGGCTGTATGTCAGCACAGGTCCGTTAAAAATTTCGAGGATTTCAGCTGACATTCCCTCATCATCCATATTCACTACGGCTTGTTTTGCCTGGCGGAACAGCTTCAGCTTAGCGTTGCGATAATTTTCAA
This sequence comes from Mesobacillus jeotgali, assembly GCF_002874535.1. Lineage (GTDB taxonomy): Bacteria > Bacillota > Bacilli > Bacillales > Cytobacillaceae > Mesobacillus > Mesobacillus jeotgali. The sequence continues at coordinate 183,687 of NZ_CP025025.1, read as the reverse complement.
ATGTATGATGGAATTCAAGATGTTCGGGCGTCAGGTTTGTATGTATGGCAATATCAAAGTTGATTCCTTCTACTCGCTTCTGTTCGATGGCCACGGAGGTCACCTCCATCGAAGCAAGCTGGTCACCCTGCAGGTACATTTGATTAAAAATAGAATGCAAATCAATTGATTCAGGTGTAGTCGGGGTCGTCTGGCTGAATTCAATTCTGCCCTTTGAGGAGAACATTCCAATTGTACCAATATATCCGCTCGGCATTTCTAAATTTGTCATAAGTGATTTTACATAGGCCGCTACAGTTGTTTTGCCATTCGTTCCGGTTACTCCCACCGTTTTGATTTTTTCATGGACTCGTTCATAAAAGATGATTGAAATCCTTGCCAGGAAGCTGCGAGCGCTTTCGGTTAAAACAAATGTCACGTGTGGATACTGGTGAAACGCTTCCTCAAGCCGCTCAAGGTTTTCACCGGCAATGACACCTGCACCCTTCTCAACAGCTTCTTTTATATACAAATGGCCATCATGGTTTTCCCCGCTCATGCAGACAAACACCGAATTAGGAGTAACTCTCCTCGAATCATAATAAATCCCGCTAATATCTTGTTCAGGCGTTCCCAAAATCCTCTTAATCGAAAGCTGGCTGTGATGATTGAAATGAATATACATACTTTCTCTCCTTCTGAGTGGGATATCGTTGAAAGGTTAATGGTGGATAGTCACGGTGGATCCAATACAGGAGATGCGGACTCTACTTCTTAGGCTGTGATTATTTTCCAATGTTAGTGGACAGACTTTATTCTTTTACCCAATAGACAAATGTATACACCCGTTCCGGCACATTTAATAATCCAATTCTATTCAGCTTCTTCCAAAAATTACAAAAAAGACGAACAGCATCAAAACTGTTCGTCTTTAAAAAGTTTTTCTATTATTGATTTCCGTTATTAACCCATCCTGCAACAGTCACAGTGCGCTTCGCCTGGTATTTTACCGCAGCTTCGACGTCTTCAATCATGTTGCCGTCCTGGTCGACTGTTACGCTTGTTCCGTATGGGTTGCCGCCAGCAGCGAAGGTTACTGGGTCACTGTATCCTGGCGCTGCAACGATTGCACCCCAGTGGTACATCGTAGTGTAGAGTGACAAAATAGTAGCTTCTTGCCCACCGTGAGGATTTTGCGCGGAGGACATGGCGCTCACGACTTTGTTCACGAGCTTGCCTTGGGCCCAGAGGCCGCCTGTTGTATCAAGGAATTGCTTCATCTGGGATGGCATGTTTCCAAATCGCGTAGGAACGCTGAAAATGATTGCGTCTGCCCATTCAAGATCGTCTGGAGTCACTTCAGGGATATCCTTTGTTGCCTCAACTGTTGCTTTCCATGCTTCGTTTCCTTCAATCGCTGATTCAGGCGCTAATTCCTTCACCTTAAAAACCTTTACTTCTGCGCCAGCTCCTTTTGCGCCTTCCGCAGCCCACTTAGAAAGCTGCACATTCGTTCCACCCATGCTGTAAAAAATCACTGCTAATTTAACCATTATATCTGCCTCCTTTAGTAGTAGTTTTCCACAATCTCCCGTCCTGCAAACTCGGCCTACAGATACTCTTTTTCAATCTTGCGCGTGCTGCGGACGGTATCAATCGGTCGCACAAAGTCCTCGATTTGTTCACGCTTCGATTCGAGGAACGGCGGCAGTGACAATTTTTCACCAAGTGTTTCGTATGGTTCGTCACCCATGAAACCTGGTCCGTCTGTTGCCCATTCGAACAAGACTCCAGGCGCCACACGCGCATACAATGATTCAAAGAAGAATCTGTCGACATAACCGGATGTGCCGAATCCAGCAGACTTCATATGATCGATCCACTCATAAAGAACCGATGTGTCAGCAACACGGAATGCTGCGTGATGCACTGTGCCGAATCCCTGGCGTCCTGCCGGCAGCACTTTGTTATCCTCAACAATGACCTGTGCGCCGTTCCCGCCTTCACCCATTTCGAATAAGTGGAGTGTACCCTCTTGCCCTACTTCTCGCATATGCATGACTTTTTCCAATACCTCTTTAAAATAATCGAAGCGTGAGATGCGGATGTGGATCGGTCCAAGACCTGTGATCGCGTACTCCAACGGTACCGGACCGTTTTGCCATGGAGTTCCTGACGCAACACCTTCATTGTGTTGATCAGAAACAAGAATATATTGCTGATCATCAAAATCGACGAATGAAATCGTCTTTTTCCCGAACAGTTCCTTGATGCCCGTATGCTTGACGTCGTATTTATCAAAACGCTTCACCCAGTATTCCAGCGCCTCATCTGTCGGAACACGGAAGCCGGTTTTGTAAATCTCATCCGTTCCATGTGACCCCTTAGGAATCCCAGGAAAATCAAAGAATGTCATATCCGTTCCCGCCGATCCTTTATCATCAGCGAAAAATAAGTGATAAGTACGGATATCATCCTGGTTGACGGTCTTTTTTACAAGACGCATTCCCAGCACATATGTGAAAAACTCATAGTTCTTTTCTGCGCTGCTTGTAATGGCTGTAACATGGTGTATTCCTTTTAATTCGTTCAAGTTGTCTCCCCCTTTATCTCGAAACCGAGATATTAATTCAAAAAAATATCTATTCTTACTTTAACCTTAATGACTTCGAAAAAAACATAATATCTTGAATTCGAGATAATTTTATCATGTGATTATGATCATGTCAACTTGGATAAAAGCCCTTGAAATCACTCAAGGGCTTTCGAACTATTGTTTTAGAACTTCTTTATATTCATCTTTTCTCTCGAATTCCTTTTGCGCAAAGGAACAAACCGGCTCCACCTTCAGACCTTCATTTTTTGCCTTCTCAACAACCTGGCGTACCAATTCTTCCGCCACGCCCTGGCCGCGATTTGCAGGATCGACACCGGTATGGTCAATGACAAGAAACTTATCTCCATCCCTAGTATAAGTTACTTCTCCTACCTCGAGCCCATCTGAATCTTTCGCGACAAAACGTCCAACTTCTTCTGCATATTTAAACGACATAACAACACCTCCTGATCTAGTGATAATTGTCTTCCTCTTATTCCCGCTTCAAAACGGTTCTACTCACTTTTGTAAAACATTTTCAAACAAGTCTATACGATGCATACGAAATTATTGAACATGACAATCTAAAGATATGTATGCAAAACCGGCTTTTAAAAGGAATGATTAATATGGAAAATGAGCGTCTATCGCGTTTTGACAAGATTGTTGAGATGGGAAAGGAAGGGCAAAAAGCTTTAAATGAGTACTGGTGGGACTTTTCCCTATATACCTCTTTTGAATACTGGCTAATGGTCTTATTCCTTGTGGTCCCGCTCATCATTCTACTTCTTAAAATCAACAAAAATAAGCTTTTCCAGATTCTCTTTTACGGCTACAGTATCCATATGCCCTTTGGATATATAGATTTATATGGTAGAAATATGGGTTACTGGAATTATCCTTTTCCTGTCATTCCTGTTTTACCGGGGATTTCGCTCGATTCCAGCTTGATACCAATCATTTTTATTTTCGTATATCAATCATCGATGACCAGTAATAAAAAATATTATATGTATGCCACTATCACATCGGTAATCCTTTCATTTGTTTTTAAACCTATGCTTGTCGGATTAGGACTATTTAAAATGTATGGGTCGATTAACTATTTTCACTTATTTATCAGCTACGTATTTGTATTTATTTTCGCGAAAGTAATTACTGACTTTTTTCTGTGGATTAAGAAAAGATATGGCTCAAATAAATAATTTGGATTGCTCAAAAATAAAAACGGCCTGATACCAGGCCTATTTTTTATAAGCTAGAAGGAAACCTCTACCGAAAAACACTCGAGGGTACCTCAAATCTATTCCATAAAAAAACAATAAAAACGGCCGAGAGGATCCAGGCGAATACCGGCCTATGAAAATGGATCTTCAATATAAGGAACATGACCGCGTTAAAAAGAATAGACCAACCGAAATTCCAGCCATTGTAATATTTTATTAAATGATAATGCAGGTCAATCATTTCATTTATGATGTAAATTAGCATCCACCCTAAATAATATAAGAACTTAATGATGGCACCTTGTTGTGGAAAATGAGACAAATAGGCAAGACATGTCGCAGGATATTTTAATATCATGATGGAAAACGAAATATGTGCATTGGTGATTCCAATTTCCCTGTCACCAGGAGAGGGTACATACCTCCACATTGGATAATAATCCGACAGTAAATAAAGATAAATAAAATCACCAAGCATAAAGAAAAGGATTGTCGGATAGTACCTTCTCCAGTTCCTCCAATCCCCCCATATTATTAAGATCCCCAACCAAAAAATCGCATAAATCGCATTCGTCATAGTCTGCCTCACCGAAAATTATTTACAAATAAAGGAAACCCTTTCCGTAGTATACCCATTCCTCTATCAATTATTTCTTAATCGCTACTATCTTTTGAAGAACAAACTTACCTTAAGGAGGAATGATACAAATTAATAATCAGTCGGGAGGTCGATCCGTATGAGAAATAAAACGGGAAAAAGCACATAAAAAGTCCTTTTCATCCTCGTTTACCTCAACTGATTAGAAAGCCTCCTGTTAAGGATTTTTTATTAATACAAAAAGGAAGTACGAGAACATGCCTCATACTTCCTTTTTGTTTATTTCAATTCTTCTAGTTCTGATAATGTCGCCTGGATGTCTTCATCTGTCAGTGGTGCGAAGCCAGTTTCTGCAGCAATATCCTGAGCATTTTGCATTGTGTAAATTGCGTAATCAAGTACTTGTGCTTTCTCTTTTGCGTTATTAACATTCAAGTATGTGAAAACCGGGCGTGTGAATGGACCGTATTTTCCGTCTTCCTTTATTGTTTCCAGCGAAGGTTCAACAGGTCCGTTACCGAAATCCACGCTCACTGCTGCCAATTTGTCTTTGTTGCTTGCATAATATCCATAGCCGAAGAAGCCAATCCCATTCTTGTCTTTTGATACCAGGTCAACAAGTGTTGCATAGTCCTGCTGAAGATTGATACCTTCTACAAGATCTTTTTCCTCAAGGATTTTTTCGAACATGAACTCATATGTTCCGTGGTTTTCGTTAGGGCCGTATGTCTTAATCTCTTCAGCTGGGAAGTCAGCGCGGACATCAGACCACTTTTTCTTTCCGCCTTCAGCTAGGAAGATATCAACGATTTCTTCTTTTGTCAGTTCCTTAGCCCAATCATTCTCTTTATTAATAACGATGGTAATGCCATCTAAAGCTACTTTCATTTCTTTTACATCAATGCCTAGCTCTTCAGCTTTAGCTTTTTCTTCGTCTTTGATCTGGCGTGATGCATCATTGTAATCTGTTCCTTCTTCAACAAGGAATTTCTTAAAACCAGCGGATGTTCCGGAGCGGCTTACTTCTACAGAAACATCTTCCTGCATACCCATATAGTTTTCAGCCATTTTTGCCATGAACGGATAAACCGTACCTGAACCATCGATCACAACGCTGCCTTCAAGTTGAGTTTCAGTTTCATTAGAACCATTCGTCGCCTCTGCGTTGCTTTCTCCATCTGAACAAGCCGTTCCGAAAGCCATTACACCAGCAAGCATAGTAAACATCGCTAACTTTTTAAAACTCTTCATTCCTTAATTCCCCCTAATATTATGTCCGTTGCTACAAGAACAAGATTACTAGACAGTTATTAATGTTGTTTTAAGGAGGTGTAAATTAATTGAAAAGGTTTGTTAAGGAATGTTAATTCTTTCCTCAAGGGGAGAAGTTATATATAGTGAGGAAAAGGAGGTTTCGAGATGGACTATGTATTAGAAACTACAGATCCCGAAAAATCACTAACCTTGGGAACAGCCATTCAGGGGAATCCGACGATGGTCGTTTTTGTCCGCCACCTTGGCTGACCAATCTGCCGGGAATATCTTGCGCAGTTGCGCGAGCGAATAACTGAAGTTGAAGCAACAGGCTACCAGGTTGTTGCTGTCGCTCCTTCAAAAGGATCATTTATCAAGCAATTCATTGACCAGTTTGGGCCTTTTCCATTTCCTATACTTGGGGATCCAACGCGTAAAGCATATCGGGGTATGGGACATAAAACGATGCCTAAGTGGAAGCTGCTGGCGAAGGCGGGTTTCGGTTTCATTACCGGTCAAGTCAAAGACTTCATTCCTAAAAACGAAAAGCAGAAGGAATTCGTCATGAAATCGATGAAGACGCAGGACGTCTACATCCAGGGAGGAACATGGCTCTATTCGGCCGAAGGCAAACTCTTATGGAAGCATATCGATGAATCACCCGAGGATCACGCAAAAATTGATGAAGTCTTGCAGCAAATGAAAAAACGCTGATCAGCTTAACTCGCGATCAGCGTTTCTTCTTTTCATCTTTATCGGAAACTTGCTCAAATAACTGTGAAATATAACCTTTTAATTCAAAACCCTCATCATTCATGAATTCCTTAATTTGTTTCATCCTAATCTACCTCCGTTGTTAATATGTTGTTGGTTATAGTATTCCCAAACTAGCAAACTTTTATTCACCCAATTTTTAGAAGGATTGGTAGTCTACTAGTTTAGACGGAGGACAGATTGGAAAAGTTGCATAATTCAGTAAAGATTTTACATTCGATCTTTGTTCAAATTCCACATGCTGTAGTTTAGCTGAAGCGCGTAAGCCACCCATGCAATATACGGCAGCATCAGCCTGCCGGCGATTTTATCTTTTTGATAGTATTGATATGTTGTCAATGTAATCATGCCCAGCAGCAAGCCGATCTCTGCAAACGCCGTACCACGAAGGTTCCATTTGAAAAATAAGAATGACCATAGAAAATTCAATCCAAGCTGGATATCATAGAGGGTTTCCGCGGTGGCGGTAGGTTTCTTTTTCATCGACACCCGGTAATTCGCAAGCCCCATCGTCGCATACAAACCTGTCCACATAACAGGAAACACCCACGAAGGCGGCGCATTATCCGGCTTCTCTAGCTTACTGTACTTCTCCTTCGCCCGCCTCGTCGCAATCATCCCAGTCACCATACCGCCGACAACCGGAATCAGCAACTCCTTGGCGAGCTTGCCCTTATCTATTTTTCCATTCACTCTTAGAACACTCATAAATATCACCTGCCTTTTTCTTACTATTTCCTAGTTTTCGCGAAAAAAACATATGATATTACGAAACAAACTTGTGATGATCATCTATTTTGACAGCTTTTAGCCCGATGCACCCAAACCTGTCTTGATTCCTTCGTTTTCTTGACAGCTTTTGGACTCAAGACACCAAACCTGTCACACTTCCTCCGCTTTCTTGACAGCTTTTAGCCCTATGCCTCAAACCTGTCTTAATTACTCCGTTTTCTTGACAGCTTTTAGACTCAAGACACCAAACCTGTCACAATTCCTACGTTTTCTTGACAGCTTTTAGCCCTATAACCTCAAACCTGTCTTAATTCCTCCGTTTTCTTGACAGCTTTTGGACTCACGACACTAAACCTGTCACAATTCCTTCGTTTTCTTGACAGCTTTTGGACTCAAGACCCCAAACCTGTCACAATTCCTATGTTTTCTTGACAGCTTTTAACCCGATGACCTCAAACCTGTCTTGATTCCTTCGTTTTCTTGACAGCTTTTAACCCGATGACCTCAAACCTGTCTTAATTCCTTCGTTTTCTTGACAGCTTTTAGCCCTATGACCCCAAACCTGTCACAATTCCTTCGTTTTCTTGACAGCTTTTGGCCCAGCACCACCAAACCTGTCCGAACTTCCCCCTACTTCTGCCAGCTTTTCTCCTCGCACAACCATACCTGTCTGAATAACAAAAAAAGCGCCAGCCAAAATGGCTAGCACTCTCTCTCTATCATCCTACTTCACAAACACATAAGGATTTCCGCCGATGGACTTCCTCATTTCTTCAGTGATTACGATACTGGAGGCCTGTGTACCTGCAGCAGCACTTGTCGTCTGTTTCTTTTCTCCACATCCATCATAGAACATTGGCTTTGCTTGCATTCATAATTCCCCCTAGAATGGTTTTGTTGACACAAGCACGATGAGCACAACTGCTGCGACATGTGCGATGCCGTTTAGCTTGGAAGCTTTTTTATCAAGCTGATGATATTCGGCTGGCAGTTCGCCGTCACCGCTGTTCATCACGATATCGACTTGCTTTTCGATTGTTTTTGGCAACATTGCTGCGACAACAGGCTGAATCAGCACGTAAATAATTAAAGATCCGATGAACCAACCCTGTGACCAAAGGACTGGGTTGACGATGGCCATCAGAATCCCGCTGGCTAGCAAAGTAAGCGATCCAACCTTGGCAAACATCTCTATTTTTTTATTAATCTCAAAACAAACTTTTGCGTTCGTTACTGACTTAGCACCAAACTTGGCTACAACCGGCATTCCAAAGCTCGCTCCTAAACCAACAACGGCCGCGATGACATGAACTAAAACTAATAATCCATATAAAGTCACACTCATTCCTCTAGTGCTTTTTACCTATATATTTATACCATAAATATTCCCTCTCAGGGTAAAAAATTCTATATTTTCAACTTGTTTATAGTGTTTTCTCCTGCATCAACAAAAAAAGGAAGCATGAACAATGAACAATTCCATGCTTCCTCTCTCTTACTCACCGGCACTTAACCACATCTCCATTGCCAGATCGAGTTCGTCATTCAGTTGCTGTTTCCTGCTATACAGCTTATCCAGTTCCTCATAATCCTGGTTAATACCCATCACTAAATCAAGCTCTGAGATTTCTTTTTCCAGGCCTTCGATTTTCTTGAAAAGCTTTGCGGCGGAAGGTTCCGGTGGCGGCTGTTGCGCCACCTTCTTCTCCTTGAAAACAGACACCGGTTCGATCACAGTTTTCTGCTCTGCCGTGGCCTTCTCCCTTTTATAATCATCGTAATTGCCCTCATAGCTCTTCAGCCCACAATCCTCAACAGCAATCACCCGCTCCCCGATTTTATTGATAAAATAGCGGTCATGTGAAATGAAGAAAATCGTACCCTTAAAATCCTCCAGGGCGGCCTCCAAAGTCTCGATCGAATCAATATCAAGATGGTTCGTCGGCTCATCAAGAATCAGCAAGTTGATATCCTGGAACATCAGCATCGCCAGTTTCAGCCTGATGCGCTCGCCCCCGGAGAGAAATTTCACTTTCTTGAAGACACTCTTTTTGTAAAACATGAACTTCGCCAGATACTCACGCGCTTTCCCTTCAACAATCGAGATATCCTCACGGAAACACTCAAGCACCGTCAGTTCTTCATTTTTAAAATCAATCTTCTGTGGCAGATAGGCAGCCATCACGTTTGCGCCTAACTCTACCACACCGGCATCCGGCTGCTCTTCCCCGAGAAGCATCTTCAGGAACGTCGTCTTACCGCTGCCATTCGGACCAACAAGGCCGACCCGCTCACCGTAATGAACCATCAGGTCAGCGCTGTTAAAAATCACCTTATCCTCATAGCGCTTAGAAACATCAACCGCCTTGATCGTTTCATTCCCGGAGCGCACCGCATCGTTAAAACTCAAACGCATATTCCGTCGCTCAAAAATCGGCTTATCAATCCGGTCCAGCTTATCAAGCTTCTTCTGGATGCTCGCCGCGCGCCTGAAAAATTTGTTATTGTCGGCACGCAACGCCCAGTCACGCAGGCTCGTCACCTGCTTCTCCATGTTATTGACCTTCTTCTGCTGCTCGCGGAAATGCTCATATTGCACCCGCATATTCTCTTCCTTTTGGCTGATAAAACTGGAATAGTTCCCCCTATAGCTAATCGTTTCCATATCCTCGATCTCGACGATTTTATTGACGACATTATCAAGAAAATAGCGGTCATGCGAGACAATCAGCACGATGCCTTTATAATTTTTCAAAAAGCCTTCCAGCCATTCAATTGATTCCATATCAAGATGGTTCGTCGGCTCATCAAGCAGCAGGATATCCGGCTGATGAATCAGGATTTTCCCGAGACCTACCGTCGTCTTCTCCCCGCCGCTAAGCAAATCAAAATCCCTCTGTAAAAAATCTTCGGTAAACTTAAGCCCGGTGCAAACCTTGCTTAGCTTCTCCTCCTGCTCATAACCGCCCTTTGTTTCATATAGATTCACCAAATCACTATATTTATTAAGCGCTTTTTCCAAAGCATCATCCTCTAAAACCTGCATCTGAGCCTCGATCTCTCGCATCTGTATTTCAATTTCATGAACCTCTTCAAAGGCCAGATTCAGCACATCGATCACTTTCAGGCCGGCAGGATATGAAGGCATCTGTTCCAAGTAAGCAAACGATGCTCCCCTCGGGCGATGGACCAGCCCCTCATCATAGCCCGGGCTCGAGGTCTGTGGATAGCCAGGATAATAATGCATGGGTTCAATCCCGCCGATGACTTTAAGAACCGTGCTTTTGCCGCTTCCATTCGCACCGACGATCCCGACCTTATCCCCTTCAAAAGCTTCCAATGTAAAACTGTTCACGACCAGCGTCGCTTCCATATATTTTTTAATTCCATGCACTTTAAGTTCTAACATATCAATTCCTTCTTTCATCCATAATGAAGCTACGCTTTTTATGGACAGCACAAAGAAGAACCTATTTACTATTCAATTTTATAAGAAAAGCGGAAACGCCTTGGTCAGCCCCGACAAGCGCTGGAGGGCCGACCAGTGAAGTCGTTCTTTGACTTCATTGGGCGGACCGAAGCGACTCAAGGGGCTAGGCGGTGGAGCTGGACAATTCTCGAAGTGGAAAATTACTTTTCTTATATATAAACAAAAAAGACTGTAGAAATCCCTACAGTCTTGAATCACCATTTTCAGCAAGCACAAATAAGCCTATGCCAAAAAATCACTATCACGATTCAGTAAAGTAAGTTATCTTCTAATTGCCGTAATTCCATAAAGAGCATAACGAAATAAACCTATGCACCATAGGCATTTTTACACTCAATACAAAATCCTTATTAATAAAATTAATAATTAGCAATTAGATGTTGGTTCCATAAACTTACTTTCCCTCCTCAGTCATTTGTTTCATTATCTCAAGTTTACATTATTTTGTAAATATTATTGGGTATTTTTTCTTGATTCTTCTTCCCCCTAGACAAGCATAAATTAGTAGAAAACTTGTCCGCCAGAAAGGATTCCGTGCCATGATTTCGTTTCGCTCCAAGCTTACAGCTTCTATCTATGCACTTTTGTCGATCAGCTTTTGGGGAGTTTCCTTTGTTTCTGCAAAAGCTGTACTCGAAAAGCTCGATCCCTTTTCATTATTGATCTTCCGCTTTGGTTTCGGAGCTTTGTTTTTATTAGTGATTTTACTGCTGAATCGGTATCGTTTGCGGATTTCGATTGGATACATTCCTCATTTGGTTGTCCTCGGAATACTGGGTGTGTTTGTTCACCAAGTCTTGCAGGCAACTGCTCTGTTAACGATCAATGCGTCATCTGCCGGATGGCTGATTTCGTTTTCTCCGATTTTCACCGTTCTTCTGTCGGTACTATTTTTGCATGAAAAAATGGACTTCAAAAAAGCACTTGGAATGGTGGTCGCCATAGCAGGCGTCTTTATTGTCACCACAACCCGAAGCGGCCATTCTTTCGAGTTCGCCATGAACATTGGCTTCATCCTTATGCTCCTGAGCACGTTGAACTGGGCAGTATATTCCATCCTTTTAAAAAGGCTTCAAATCCCTTATCCTGCTCTCGTAGTGACATTTTACATGAGCCTAATCGGCTTTATGCTCACTCTCCCTTTTATCATCCGCAACAGAGGCTGGGAATCCCTGCCCTTGCTGACCCAGACGGAGTGGGCCCATCTTTTATTCCTTGCGATATTCGTTTCTGGAATTGGGTATTGGTATTGGGGAAAGGCATTGGAAGTACTGGATGCATCAAGGGTATCCATGTTCATCTACCTCGAGCCTTTGGTCACCCTGATTGCCGCCATCTTTCTTTTACATGAAAAATTCATCCTCATAAGTGCAATTGGTGGAATCATAATTATTATAGGAGTGGTCATAGTCAATGGCGGTCTTGCTCGTCTTGTGGCGAGTTCTATTTTTAAAAAATGAAGAAGGTGGGAGTGCCCATGACGCTGAATCCTCAGGCAAAAAATGTGTTGGATTCATTAAAAAATCCTTCCAAACACGAGTTGAAGGAAGCACTGGCGGAGCTCAATATGTCTGTAGATGAATTGGAGCCGTTTCTCCAATCATCTTGCGGAAAGCCTTATTACAGAAAACTCCTGTACAAAAGTGACGATGTCGAGCTGCTTGTGATGAACTGGTCAGATATAGAATGCGCTCCGCATGATCACGGTGATTCCCATGGCTGGATTCATGTCCTTAACGGGACATCCATCAACTCCGTCTACGAAGTCAATGACAACAGCCTGCCAAAGGAACTGTTCAAGGAGTATCACCATCAAGGAAAGTCCTTCTATGCTCCGAAGAAAGGAGTCCATAAGATGCAAGCAGACGGCACAAGTGGACTCGTCACTCTCCACCTCTATTCCCCGCCTATCAGCGGGATGAAAGTCTTCGACCTTGAAAAATGTGCCGCCTGTGTGGTCTCGGATGACTGCGGGGCATGGTGGCCAGATGAACAGCGCCAGAAAATTAAAGAAATCCAGCTTAGAAAACAAGAAGACGGTTCTCATGCTTCATGAGAACCGTCTCTTAAGATTACTATCCGCGGAATTTCAAAGCCAAACCCTTCAGGAAATTCCGCGCGAATTTATCACCGCATTCACGGTAGTTCTTATGCCCTTCTTTTCTCAAAATTGCACCGAGCTCACCCTTGGAAACTCGGACTCCAGCAAGATCGAAAATCTCAAGCATATCCTCGCTCGTGAGCGACAGGGCGATTTTCGCCTTTTTCAAAAGCTGGTTATTCACTGTCTCCCCGGTTAGTGGCGGAGCACCAGTCTCCCCCGGACGCTTCCCTCTTTTAAAAGTAACCATGCCATTCAAGAACTGCTCCATCATCGCGTTATTGATTCTTATGTAGTCCTCAGGTACATCTTCATCCCCATACTCATCTTCATCAATTTTCTGCAGCATCATGCGGACATCGTCCTTCGTCACGTTCACCCCGCCAAGCTTGAATATCTCTACCATATCAGTATCCTTGATATCCAGCGCGTACCGCAAACGGATCATTATATCATTGTTAAGCATGAAAGAGCCTCCTATAGCCGAAACAAATTTATGCAGACTCTATTGTAGCATATGCGAAGCTCTCATTAAAATAAGGGTGAGAGCTTTAGCTCCTCCCCCTTACCTAGCCATTTTCCACCGATTGTAGATCTTTGCGCAAAAAGTAAATTGGATACTAGTAATTCACCTTATTTCGTCTCTCTATGCAGCGTGTACCTCTTTAAGCGCGGGCAATACTTTTTTAATTCAATCCGATCAGGATTATTTCTTTTATTTTTGGTAGTAATGTAGTTTCTATCTCCTGTTTCCGTACATGCAAGCGTAATCTTCACTCTCATCTTTCTTTCCTCCTATATTTCACTTTATATATTGTGAACGATTCTTTCGGCTGCCTGGCGTGCACCGGAGATATTCCGGGCAATAGGGCCAATCTCCAGTTCGGCAAGAGATCCCGTTACGTATAAATGGGGGCACCATTCGAGCGTCGGACTGACAATTGGATAACCACATTGAGCACATGGGAGATCCAACTTTTCTATCGCCTTGTCCAGCCATCCACCGCCAGGGCGCCCGGCCTTGAACCCTGTCGCGAAGACGATGGATTTTACGTTAACCTCTTGCTTCTCAAGTTTAAGGGTAATTTCTCCCCCGTCCCTTTTACTTGCTGATTTTACTTCACCATCCACTACCTTAATCTTTTGTTCATTTTCAAGTTTCTTTAGCTTCTGGAAAAGTTCCGCAGTCAGCGACCCCCTGTTCCTGGCACCGATAATGACATCCCTGCGTTTTTCATAATCGCTGATTTCACGATAGGCAGTTTGTTTCTTTGGTCCCAGCCATCCCGGGTCGCTATCAAAATCAAATACTCTGAAGGGATGCCTTTTGATTAAAGTGACCCCTCCCGGATACATGGCAGCTAACTTGATTACCAGATGCGCAGAAGTGATTCCTCCTCCTACTACAGCAATTGGAGGCCTCAGTTCCTGGATACAGGCAGTTTTATCGAAGATATGAAACACCTGGTTTGATTCTTCATGAAGTGAGTCTCCCCATTCTGGAATAAACAACCGGTCGTTTACGCTTACTGCCAACACGATATTCCTGCCAGCCAAGCTTTTACCGTCTAATGTATGGACATGCCAGTGGTCCTTCTCTTTCTCGATGTCATTGACATAGCCCTGGTGCCATGATTGTTCCAAAGCTGTCTCTTGAAAGAGATGATGACTGTGTTCGTTAAATATCTTCAGGGACGGACGCTTGTATTGACCGTAAAACTCGTTATCCTTAAGGTTCTTTTTCTTTGTAAAACTGATTAAACTGAACGGATCGGCATCAAGGTGATGCACGAATGGAGAACGAAGAAACTTCATATCAATTAACCCAGTATTTCTCGTCCAATTGGATAAAGGTTTTTCATGCGGGTCAATAATACAGAGGCGACCTGGTAAAACCTTTTTGTTTCTTAACAAAAAGGTGGCAATCGTACATCCTTGTATGCCTCCACCTATAATAATCCATTCGTACACAATGATATCCTCCTACCACATAAATCGAAATCATTACGATTTGAAAAACAAAAAAATCACGAATGAACTTCATTAACTGAGAAATAAAAATATTTTATTTTGTCATTAACGACCTTTTTTCTTGAATTGACTTGTTCTGTGAGATCTAACCATGTTACATTTTTCAGTTTTCTCTCCAACTGCTGATTGATAAAGTTTTCCGCTTCTCTCATTACTCCTATCAGCTGTCCGAATGTTAAATTGAAATGCCTTGCTGCCTGTCTGTGAGGTGAATGCTTTACAAGGAGTGACATAAATTCGTCGGATGTTTCAGCTTGTTGAGCCAGATCGTCTTCCAGCCGAACAACATACTCATAGACCTCTCTCTGTTCAATTGGAAGTGATTTTATAATTTCTCTTGAGAGAATCTCCATTAAATGCGAATTCATACGTCAACCTCACCCGACTTACATTCTATTTGTCCTTTAAATTATATCTCTTCATAAATCTTTCAGTTCGGCCTCCGCGGTCAGAGAACTTTTGGACGCCCGTATAAAATGGATGGGTATCCGAGCTTACTTCCACCTTAATAAGCGGGTAAGTGTTGCCATCCTCCCATTCGGTTGTCTGGTTCGAAGTCTTTGTCGATCCTGTTAAAAACTTGAAGCCGCTGTTTGTATCCATGAATACTACTTTATGATAGTCCGGATGAATGTTTTTCTTCATCGTAAATTCCTCCAATCTTTTTACCAGCTGGATTTTTTCACGCCCGGAATCTGGCCTTTATGCGCGTATTCGCGGAAAGCAATACGCGACATTTTAAATTTACGGAGATATCCACGCGGTCGTCCTGTCACTTCACAGCGATTTTTCAAGCGAGTCGATGCAGAATCACGCGGAAGCTTCCGCAGCGCTTCGTAATCGCCCTTTTCTTTCAGTTCCCTGCGCAGGTCAGCATATTTCAACACCAGCTCCTGGCGTTTTTTTTCTTTTACAACCTTTGATTTTTTAGCCAATAAACTCACTCCCTTTTTAAAAGATAATCGTAATCATTACGATTTATAAAATAACATAAAGATATTTAATCACATATATTCAGTGAGCGCAACTCCAAGAACGGCTTCGTTTCTAATTAGGATTAATTATCCCTCTTTATGAAACTTACGTTCTGATATCATCAGTATACTGCCGAACAGCACCTTAACTGCCACTCTCTACCGGCATGGAAAAAGGCGGAAGATCATCAGGGAAATGGTGCCAATCCATCATCATTTCTTCTTCAGTTAGCAGGCACAAATCCAATTTGCCAATAATTTTTTGCACATCCATCTTTACGCCAATAAAAACGAGCTCCGTCATCCGATCCCCAAATTCAATATCCCATTTTGCCAATAATTCAGGCTCATCCTTAAGGATTTGTTTTTTCTCATCCTCCGGGTAGGCGTCGATCCACTCTCCAGCAGCTTCCAGCATGATGGAAGGTCCCGCTTGTGATATTAACCCCGCGATATTATTGCGAGTTGCAAGCCAGAAGAAGCCTTTTGCCCTTACGATATCCTCAGGCCACTCCTCAAGCCACTTCATCCATCTCGCAGGATGGAATGGACGCTTTCTTCTGTAAACAAATGAAGATATTCCAAATTCCTCCGTCTCGGGGATATGTTCTTCATTTAGTTCCTTTATCCATCCCGCTCCCTGGCTGGCCTCTTCGAAATCGAACAATCCAGTATTTAGAACATCCTCCATCCTTACCCTGGAGTGACTCGATTCGATGATCCTTGCCGCCGGATTCAGCTTTTGCATTACTGCCTTCAACTCAAGGTAGACTTCAGCATCAATCAGATCTTTTTTGTTTAAAAGAATGACATTGGCAAACTCGATCTGATCAATCAGTAAGTCGACGACCTCTCGTGTATCATTCTCATCCGTACCTTCCTTTCTGTCCAGGAGGCTCTCCCCGGAAGAGAAATCATGCCAAAACCTGTTTGCATCAACAACTGTTACCATAGTGTCGAGCTTACACCATTCCGTCAAATTAATATCCAACTCCTCGTCCACATATGTAAATGTCTGGGCAACCGGAATCGGTTCTGAAATCCCTGACGATTCAATAACGATATAGTCAACGTCTCCAGCTTTCGCCAGACGCTCCACTTCAATTATTAAATCCTCTCTTAATGTACAGCAAATGCAGCCGTTCTGAAGCTCGACCAGCTTCTCCTCAGTTTTTGAAAAGCCTCCATTCTTAATCAGAGCGGCGTCGATATTTACTTCACTCATATCATTTACAATCACCGCAATTTTTTTATTTTCACGATTGTTCAATATATGATTCAATAACGTGGTCTTTCCTGAACCCAGGTAGCCGCTCAATACTGTTACAGGGATTTTCCTGTTCATTTCTACACCTCTTTATTTATTTTAATTCTTTTACATATATGCCTTCGGTTCGGCATACTATACAATTAGACAACCTTAATCGTAATCATTACGATTTGAATTAGATAATAATCGCTTCCCTCCTGCTTGTCAATTATTTAGAAATGTAAATACATAACTGATTATCATCTTTTTAGGATCGTAGTAGACTCTATTCATGAAAAATTAAATCGGAATGATTCCTAAAATCATTTACAAAAACAAATTTCTATTTTACACTTTAAATCGGAATCATTTCGATTAATAAAATATCGTTTAAGGAGATCACTATGAAAATTACTAAACTATCACTTAGTTTACTGCTATTAATGGGTTTGACACTAGCCGGCTGTTCTTCCAGCAAGGAATCAGCCAACAATAATAATTCAGAATCTACTAAGCTGACTATCTATACAACCATCTACCCTCTTCAGGATTTTGCGAAAAAAATCGGCGGGGAATATGTGGATGTGGAAAGTATCTATCCACCGAATGTAGACGCCCATAGCTTCGAACCAAGCACGAAGGATATGATGAAGCTTGCTGAAGCTGATTTATTCATTTATTCCGGTGCCGGAATCGAAGGATTTACGGAAAAAGCAGAGCAAGCCTTAAAAAATGAAAAGGTCATGATTGTTAAAGCAGCGGAAAACGTGGAAATGATTGAGTCTTCCCATGATCATTCTCATGAAGAAGAAGGTGCCCATTCCGATGAAGAACACCATGACGAAGAATCCGCTCACTCTGATGAAGAGCACCATGACGAAGATGCCGCCCACTCTGATGAAGAGCACCATGACGAGGAAGCCGCTCACTCTGATGAAGAACACCACGACGAAGAAAACACTCACTCAGACGAGGAGCATCATGATAAAAACTTAGATCCACATGTATGGCTTGATCCAATCTTGTCTATCAAACTAGCATCAAATATTAAAGATTCCTTGATTGAGCTGATGCCTGATCGTGAACAGGAATTTGAACAGAATTTCGCGCAACTTGAGAAAGACCTGAAGGAATTGGACAATGAATTCAAGAATGTGATTGAACAGGCTGAGAACAAACATCTGCTTGTCGCCCATGAAGCATATGGATACTGGTCAAATAGATATGGAATCATCCAGATCGCTGTCAATGGACTTTCTCCTACCCAGGAGCCTTCACAACGTGAATTGACAAAGTTGATTGAAGAAGCAAAAGAACATGATTTGAAATACATTGCGTTTGAACAGAATGTTTCGTCACGCGTGGCAGAAATGATTCAAAGAGAAATCGGTGCTGAGACAGTCACCTTGTATAACCTCGAGTCCATTTCGGCTGAAGATATAAAGAATCAAGAGGACTATTTCAGCCTGATGCGAATAAATCTTCAAGTGCTAGAAAAAGTGTTAAATTGATAGTCTTTTTTACTAGATTGTGTATATTTTCTTAAATTAAATAGTACAATCTAGTAAAAGTAACTAGGAGGAGAAAATGATTCGATTAATCCGGTCTAATTTATTGGACATTACAGGTTTTGCTGTCATTCTGGCGTTTCTTATGCTGCTAAGCCTGGGGATGGGGTTTCAGAGTAAGTTGGAAATTCCATCTTCCATTCTGAATCTGAATACGATATTTCTCAGTATTTTAATAGAAGCCTTCCCGTTTGTTCTGATTGGGGTGCTGATTGCGGGGATGATTCAGATTTTTGTCACCGAGGAGCATATAAGCAGGTGGATTCCTAAGAACAAATATTTGGCGATTGTAATGAGCTGCAGCGTTGGCGCCCTTTTTCCAGCCTGCGAATGCGGAATTGTGCCAATCATCCGCAGGCTAGTGGGCAAAGGAGTCCCTATAGCCGCTGCTATTGGTTTTATGTTGACAGGTCCCCTTATCAATCCGATTGTCATTGCTTCTACATATATGGCTTTTGGCAACGATTTTAAAATTGCTGCTCTCAGGATGGGATTGGGATTTGCCATCGCGATCATTGTCGCCTTCATGGTTGGAATGTTTTTCAAAGGAACGCAGTTCAAAAAAAGCACCTCATTGCACGTCCATAGCCATTCTGGAAAGAAGTCCTTCCTCGAAAAATTCTGGGCGATGCTCCAGCATTCAATTGATGAGTTTTTCGACATGGCCAAGTATCTGATCATCGGGGCATTCCTGGCGGCTATGGTCCAAACCTATATGCCGGCGAAAACCTTATTGGAAATTGGCAGTGGTGCCGCTTCCTCACTGGCTGTCATGATGGGACTAGCGTTCTTCCTGTCCCTTTGCTCTGAGGCAGATGCCTTCATTGGTGCTTCATTCAGCAGCATCTTTCCTTCAACGTCGATCCTTGGCTTCCTGATTTTCGGGCCGATGATTGACTTGAAAAATACGCTGATCATGATGAGCGTGTTCCGATTTAAATTTGTCATGACCGTTCTTGCGCTCGTCGCTGGTACTGTATTCACTATTCTCATGCTGTTTGGCGGCATGCTATAGGAGGTCTTGTCCATGCAATTCCATGCACAGCAGGCGGCAAGGTCCCTGATCCTGCTCGGATTTTCCGTCTTGATTTATATGCTGCATTTTACAGGTAAGATTTATTTATTCATTAATCCAAAGTATTTGCTATTAAGTCAGGCAGCGGCGTTCCTATTTTTGCTCCTGTTTTTTATCCAGATTACACGAGTCTGGACAATAAAAAAGGAACATGACCACGACTCCTGCAATCATGTGGGTGAATGTTGCTCTCATGATGATCACCATGACCATTTTCATGACCATGGGACAACACCTTTTTCAGCAAAAAAACTGGTGTCCTACTTGATCATCGTCCTGCCTCTGCTATCAGGCTTTATGCTCCCTGCAAAGGTTCTCGACTCCGCAATCGCCGATAAAAAGGGCGCAATGCTGTCAATCGCTGGTTCTAGCAAAAGCGGGCAGAGCAGCGAGACTTCGAGTGAACCGAAAGAACAGGCAGATAGCCAGGGAACTGCCGATGACGCCCAGTCACCAGAGGAGGGAGATTATCAGGCTGGACAAGGCTCTGACATACCCGAAGGCACTGAGACTGCAACAGGTTATGAAAATCTAATGACAGATGAAGAATACGATCAAATGATGAAAGAGCTGGAGACAGGATCCACCATCATTTTTAATGACAGTATCTATTCATCCTATTATGAATCAATCAGCTCCAACATCGATAAGTTCCAGGGGCGGAAGGTAAGCCTTTATGGTTTCGTTTATAAAGAGGAAGGCTTTGCAGAAAACCAGCTGGTCGTATCACGATTCCTGGTCACCCACTGTGTCGCAGATGCCAGCATCATCGGATTTTTATCTGAGTTCCCAGACGCAGCGACTATCGAGAAGGACTCATGGATCAAAATAGAAGGCGTCATTGAGACTGGTTTCTATATGGACACTCCTATACCTCTTGTTAAAGTCTCTAATTGGGAGATAACTGAAGAACCGAAAGTTCCATATCTATATCCTGTCAGCATCCAGAGAAATTAAATTTAACGAGCCTTGATTCTAGAATGAGAATCAAGGCTCGTTTGATGTATAAAAAGAAGACTTCAGTGGAAGTGGTCGATATATTGGGAAAAGTGATCGATAAAAACCGTAATCCGCTGATATATCTTGAAAAGTGGTCGATAAAAACCAAAATCCGCTGATATATCTTGAAAGTGGTCGATATAATTTAATTTTCGCCAATAAAGCTGAGTACTGCCGCCAGGTTTTTTATGTCCCTATACTCCCGCGGTCTCTCATGCTTAGGCCAGATGGTATGCTGTTTCGAACCCGCCTCTGGTGGCATCTGCTAAAGATGTATTGCCTGCTGCGTCTCCTATGACGATGATGTGATCCATCACTTCTCTTAGTGGCTCTTCCAATGGGTTGTAAGCCTGCACTCCCATGGCTATGACAACCTGGTCAACCTCTACCATTACGGTTTCGCTAGTTTTCTGCTCTTTTAAAATGGCTCCATCGAGTACAATTTTGCTAACCTCGTGCCCGGTAATGACCTGGATATCCTCGGTTTTCAGCTTTTCCATCAGTTTCACTCTGGTCTGCGGGCTTATTTTTCTGGCTGATTCTGTGAGGACTTCAATGAGTGTTACTTCATTTCCTTGCTCGGAAAGTCTGCGCGAAGTGCTGTGGCAAACCATCCCGCTTCCTATGACTGCGATTTTTTTGCCGGTAAAAATACTGTTTTCAACTTTGACATCGCGATAATTGCTTACATGCAGAAGCTCAAGACCCTCAAAACCTGGGACACGCGGGGTTCCGCCTGTAGCCAGCAAAACCACATCCGGGTTCATTAATTTGATCAGCCCGACAGACGCTTCTGAATTCAGGCGGATATCAATATTCAGCCGAGCCATTTCATCGATGAGGTATCTAACGTACCTTGCCATTTTCTCTTTATATATTGGGTCTGTGACAAGGTTTAGCTGCCCGCCGAAACAAGTCAGCAATGTTGTTGAAGTACAAAACACCTCCAATGCCTGGCCACTATTATTTTCCGACATCCTCCAGGATATTTTTGTGTATCCCTGGATTCCATTCGTCGCCTGCGCCGTCATCACCATTGTCATCCTGGGATTCTTTTCGCTGGCCGATGGGCTGAGAACACATTTTCAAAAAGGATATGAATACTTATAGCGTTAATGGAGTGAGCCTTTTTTGGGGGCTCACTTTTTTGTTCCATTCTTCCAGATGGAATATAGGGTATTTCCCTGATTACCAACCATTAAATTCTAATAAAACCTTTATATACCAAGGTTCAATACCCCTATAAGCATTTCTTTTATCACTTAAAGACTTTGTTGTCAAAGTTTGTTCAAAACTTTTTGACAGAATTGTGTTGATGCTTTCAATTGTGAGGTACGTCACACCTTGGCTGTGATATAAATGGTTTATTAATCTTGTAAGCACTCATATCAAATATGGAGGAATTAAAATGGCTCGTATAAATACATGGAATCCTGAAGACGACCGTTTCTGGCAATCTGAAGGAAAAAAGCATGCTCAACGTAACTTATGGATTTCGGTCCCTTCTTTAATGCTCGCATTCATTGTCTGGCAAATCTGGTCTGTAGTCGCAATTCGCTTGAATGACATTGGCTTTAGTTTTACTGATCAGCAGCTTTTCACTTTGGCGGCAATGCCTGGTCTTGTTGGTGCAACTTTACGATTTGTATATACTTTTGGTGTAGGAATGATGGGCGGACGTAACTGGACAGTTCTGACAACCGCAGTTCTTGCGATTCCGGCTGTCGGAATTGGATTCGCAGTACAGAATCCAGATACACCGTTCTCAGTTATGCTTTTACTTGCTGCACTTTGCGGCCTGGGCGGCGGAAACTTTTCAAGTTCTTCATCCAACATCAGCTTCTTTTTCCCGAAAAAAGCACGCGGAACAGCGCTTGGTATTAATGGCGGTTTAGGCAACATGGGTGTATCAGTCGTTCAATTCGTTACACCATTAATCATTACGACTGGTACTTTCGCTTTTATCTCTGGTGATGGACAGCAATTATCAAACGGCCAGGAAGTTTTTCTTCAAAACGCAGCATTCATCTGGCTCATCCCGATTGCAATTGTAACAATCGCAGCATGGTTCGGCATGGATAACCTGCCTGGAACAAAGCAATCTTTTTCAGATCAATTCGTCATTGTAAAAAGAAAGCACACTTGGATCATGACATGGCTTTACGTAGCAACATTCGGATCATTCATTGGATACTCAGCGGCATTCCCGCTTCTGTTGAAATCACAATTCCCTGAACATATCTCATTGGCTTTCCTTGGCGCTTTCCTTGCTGCAGCTTCACGCCCTGTAGGCGGATGGCTTGCTGATAAAATGGGTGGAGCAAAACTTACTTCAATTGTCTTGGTGGCAATGATGGCCGGAGCAGGAAGCGTCATCTTTTTCCTTGGCAACAAGCAATTCAGCGGCTTCCTGATTTCATTCCTGATCCTGTTCATCGCTGCTGGAATCGGTTCTGGTTCAACATTCCAAATGATTCCTGGAATCTTCGTTCCTAAAGAAGCAGCACCAGTGCTCGGCTTTACCGCAGCATTCGCAGCATACGGATCATTCTTGATTCCAAAGCTGTTCGGCTGGTCTATCAATATTTCCAGAGGCTATGCACCTGCATTCTTTATCTTCATCGGCTTCTATGTATTGTCGATCATCTTAAACTGGTATTACTATCAGAGAAAAGAGTCTGTAGCGGTACTTGAAGCGCAAAAGACAACAGCCTAAATTCAAAAACCTCGCCCTTTTAGTTGGGTGAGGTTTTTTCCAATTTTATGTTTATTCCCAAATGACCATGGGTATTTAGAACTATATATAGAGAGAATGATTGTTTTACCAAAAGGGGAGATTAAGTTGCTCACACTTTTTCTATTCCAAAGGGAACTAAGTCAACTGAAAGATGAATATCAATCAAGTGCTGATACAATTATCAAAGCGCAAATTCTGAAGGATATCGCTCTCCTGACAGAAGCGATAAAAGAAATAAAAGAGGCATGGGAAGCAAGAAGTTCCCTCGATCCTGCGAAAAACGGATAAACCATCGTCCCTATTCATGAGAAAATATATAATCACGCAAGGAAGCCGGGTTTATGCCACGGTTTCTTTTTTTAGGTGTTTTTCAAAAACCTTATCGTTTTCTCACCCTTGATTCATCCAGCATCAGATCCGGAACACAAAACAGCTAGAAAAGAGAAGGAAGCTAGTAAAAAAACTGCCATGCCCTAAGATCCGCGTTAAGGACTTAAAATCCAGTTACAAATATACTTAATAAAGTAGGTTTATAGACCCACGAAAAGGGTGTGGATAGGTATTTGAACCTAAATCGAAAGCACAGCAGGAGGGATTACTTTGGCTGAAAGGTTATTGTTAAGTTCCCGCTGGAAATCATTCCTTCAAAAAAAAGCTCTGCCAATCGTCACTACTGCACTTGGGCTTCTTTGGTATCGAAACAAGTTAAAGGATTCACTTTCTACTTATCAACAGCTTTATGATCATCATCCTGATGCCATGATTTCCATAGACAGTAAGGGACAAATCGTAGCAGTAAATCAACAAGCCCTTTATACCACGCGCTACACAAAGGAAGATTTACAGGGGAAGTCCATCTATACCCTATTTCCATTTAAAAATGTTAGCCTACTGGAGGATTGGCTCTTTAGCCCCCATCCAGACCCCATGCAGAAAACAGAGGCAAAGATGCTCACCAACCAAGGAAATTATATTGATGTGAACGTATCAATCGTAAAACTACATAACCAAAGTGATATTTACATCCACTTGATTATTGAAGATATCACAAAGAAAAAGCGACAGGAAGATCACATCAAGTTTCTTGCCTTTCATGATGATCTGACAAGCCTGCCAAACAGAAGGATTTTAACGATGCTGATCGATTATATGATTAAAAAACAAATAAGTTTTTGCGTCATGATCCTTGATTTCGATGGTTTCAAACGAATTAACGACACTTTCGGCCATGCTGTTGGCGATCAGTTTTTAGTCAAAGTCGGAAATAGACTTGTGGAGCTGTCTGAAGGAAAGGCAATAGTCGGGAGGCTTGGCGGGGATGAGTTCCTGGTTATTTTCCCTGATAGTGAATGCAGTGAGAGTGCGAATCAGATAATCGAAGGTTTCCAAGAGCCCTTGGTTGTCGGTAAATATGCAGCTCCGCTGACCGCCAGCGGAGGCATCGCTGCATACCCCAGCCAGGCACAGAATAGAAAAGAACTTCTCGAATACGCTGACATCGCCATGTATCAAATGAAACGCAGTGGTGGAAATGGTTACCGTCATTATACCGAAAAGCTGTTTTCGTAAAAGTTGTTGTTAAAATCCTAAAGCCGATTTTAACGTAATAAAAAGCCATTTTGTCGTTCGGTATTAAGCTTGCAAGCTCTTTTCTCATAACAAGAGACTATTTTAAGAAGAAAAAAGAGCATTCACTCCTATTTTGTAGTCAACAGCAACGAAGTTTGAGAAAAGAGCCTTCTGAAAAGAAAAACTAGGAATTGCGTGAGGCAAATTCCTAGTTTTGTCTTTCCAAAGCTTCAATTGGAGCAGGCTTCCCAAAAAAGTATCCCTGGAATAGCTGATATCCTTTTTCCTTAAGCCACTTAAAGTCTTTTTCCAACTCAATTCCCTCCGCAAGCGGTACAGAACCAAGTCTCTTCGCTTCGATCAAAAAAGCGGAAGCTGTCTGTTGCTTTTGTGTATCCGTTGCAACTCCCTGGACATACTTCATATCCAATTTCATATAATGTGGCTGCAGATCTGACAGCAGCTCCAGTGTACTATATCCTTCGCCCACATCGTCCAACGCATAACGGAAACCTTTTTCTTTGTAAAAAGCCAGGATCCTTTTCAGATGATCCGTGTCTTCCACATTTTCCGTTTCCACCACTTCAAATACAAGCCGATCCGGGTTGACTCCCAACCGATCTGCCAGCATGGTGGTCGATTTCAGACAGAACTCAGGTGAATAAATCGAAGTCGGGATGAAATTGATAAAAACCTTTTTATCGGTAAAAGAAGCTGCCCTTACCGCTGCCATCCTGCAAATCCGGTCAAGCGCATACAATCGATCTCTTTTCCTGGCCGCCCCAAAGATTTCTCCAGGATAAATCATTGACCCATCCTCTCGGTAAAACCGGGCCAGCATCTCATATGCATAAATTTCGCCTTCACCATTAAGGATCGGCTGAGCATGGCAGGTAACAAGCTCATTAAGAATGACCTCGTCAATCCATTGGCTATCGAGGATTAACCCTGCTTCTGTCAGCGGCCGCCATTCCCCATCATCAAGCCGGAAAAAGACATTCTCAGAATCCATATGATCATGGCAAAAATCAAGGAAATCCTTCATTCCCGCTTCACTTACAACTATAGTATCCCCCTCTGAACGGACCAATTCTCCGTTACGTCCCAAATGGCGGACCACTTCAGGAAAAACAAGAAAATTCTGGTGCCCTTCTACTATAATTTCAAAATGCAAATTGCCGACCACACACGCATTACACCCCATTGTATCCAGCTTCCTCTCAAGTTAGTTATTTATTACTATATCACTGTTGTTATATATAGGTAAAATGATGCATCTAATTATCTCTGATTCTTCTGCCTTACTGCTATGGATTTTCCAAATAGCTTAGTTAAAAATAGGGGGCATGGAATAGTCGAAGCATGAAAGCTCCGGTATAATGAAATGGTTTTTCAAAATCATTCTTTAAGGAGCAAATCATGTCATACATAAAACCAATCACCCCTCAACACGACCCCTGGGAAGCTTACCTTGATGTCGAACAATACGGCAGGCCTCAACTCACCAATATCGAATTCACGACAACGACCCTCTGCAATATGCGGTGCGAGCATTGCGCAGTCGGCTATACACTGCAAACTAAAGATCCTGCTGCACTTCCATTGGAGCTTATTCTGAAGCGACTGGACGAAATACCAAAGCTGCGTTCATTGAGTATAACTGGAGGCGAACCGATGCTTTCCCTTTCTTCGGTGAAAAATTATGTCGTGCCAATCTTAAAGTATGCATCAGAACGGGGCGTCCGGACGCAGATCAACTCCAATTTGACGATGGACCTTTCTCGGTACGAGATGATCATACCGTATTTGGATGTGCTGCATATCTCACATAATTGGGGCACTGTCGATGATTTCGTAGAGGGCGGTTTCGCAATGATGGAAAAGAAGCCAGACTACCAGCAGCGCGAAAAATATTTTACAAGAATGATAGAAAACAGCAGAGAGCTCGTGAAAGCCGGCGTCATGGTATCAGCCGAAACGATGCTGAACAAGCGCACCTTGCCGTATCTCGAAAAAATACACCAGCAAATCGTCGATGAAATGCACTGCCAAAGGCATGAGGTGCACCCAATGTACCCTAGCGATTTCGCAAGCAGCCTTGAAACACTGACACTTGGAGAAATCCGCGGAGCGATCCACCATCTGCTTGACATCCGGGATAAAAACGTGTGGATGTTGTTCGGTACGCTGCCTTTCTATGCATGCAGCAATATGGAGGAAGATTTGAACCTGCTAAAACGTCTTTATGACAGCAAAAATGTGACCGTTAGGAACGACCCGGACGGACGTTCGCGCCTCAATGTGAATATTTTCAACGGAGACATCATCGTCACCGATTTCGGCGATACTCCTCCGCTTGGCAATATTCAGGACACCAAGCTTGAAGATGCCTTTCAAACTTGGCAGGATTCCGAGATCGCCAGGGAACTAAGCTGCCACTGCCCGGCCGTCTCCTGCCTCGGACCGAATATATTGGTTAAAAACAGCTATTACCAGAAGACCGACTTCAGCAAGCTTCGGCATAATGTTTCCAGGTAACCATTGTTAACAAGAAAGGCCTGGTCCACAATATAGGATCAGGCCTTTCTTTTCATATCATAAAACTTTCAATACTTCAGATGCCGCCCGCTCTGCTGCTTGAAGTGCCCCTTCGAGATGTCCCCCATGTCCAGGGGCTGTTTCTGTACCCGCAAAAACAACCCGCTTTTCCCATGAACTCATGCCTGCCGGCAGTCCATAGTCCGGGAAACTGGTCAACGGCAGGGCATCTTCCTCAACAGCTGTATCCAGATCGCTCGACCAGTCTTTATAAAAGAGAGCAATTGGTTTTTCAGCCGAAGGGCCAAAGAGCCGTGTCAGTTGGTCGATGACCAGTCTCAGTGTATGTTCCTCACCAAGTTCATGACGCACTTTTGCCGGAAGTCCCAAGAAACCAAAAAGGGCGCCATAACCTGTGTCAGGTGAAGCATCATGAATTTCCTGCAAGGGGCCGGCCCAGCTGGTGACCTGGCCGGAAAGACCAGCATCTCTCCAGAATGGCCGTTCATAAACCGCTACTGCCTTGGCCTGTCCCGCCATCCATGTCGGCTTGTCTTTCAGGCTGGTCATCAGTCCATCGGGGAGTTTCGGTGAAAAAGCAATGCTTTCCGCAACGATTCGAGTCGGCAATGCCAGGATTACGGCTGCGGCCCGAATGCTTTTCTTTTTTTCATCAAATTGCTCTGCGTATATTGTGATTCCTTCAGGTTCATCCAATTGAATTGCATTAACCCGTGTATCCAGTTCAACTGTCTCCGGCGGAAGTGTGGATGCAATGGCATCAATAAGGGACTGGATACCGCCGGCCAGCCTCACCGACCTCTCAACTGCGCCTTCTGGCAGAACGTGCCGCTGTACCTTCCCAGTTTGCGATTGCTCAAATAGCATCGCTCCTGCAGTATGCTGTTCAATGGTTGGCAATCCAAGGTCTTTCACCAATTTGGCGATGGCAGGCTCGTGATTCGGCCAAAACCAGGTCGGGCCCAAATCAAACCGGCCAGGCTCCGGCCTGTCTTTGGCTGCCATGCTCAAAACCCTGCCCCCAATCCGGCTACGCGCCTCCAGAACCCTGCAGCTTATTCCTTTTGATTGTAGCAAAGAGGCAGCACGAAGACCTGATAGGCCAGCCCCGACAATCACAACCGGTTCTTTCATTCACGTTTCCTCCATTCTTAACATTTCGTTTCCAGGGCCATGCCTGATCTAGACAATCTACATACTAGGTTTTCTTGCTTAAAGTTCAATCCGTTTTATAACTCTCGCTGGATTGCCGCCAACGACAACGTTATCTGGCACATCCTTCGTAACGACTGCTCCTGATGCAATCACGACATTGTCGCCCACCGTTACCCCCGGGTTTATGATTGCACTTCCGCCAATCCAGACATTGTTTCCAAATGTGATCGGTCTGGCATATTCTCTGCCTGAATTCCGTTCAGCTGGATTAAGTGGATGTGTTGCTGTATAGATTTGTACGCCAGGTGCCAGCATGCAATTGTCGCCAAACCGGACTTCACAAACATCGAGGATGGTACAGTCAAAATTGGCAAAAAAGTTCTCTCCCACATGGGTGTTATAACCGTAATCAAAGCGGATATTCGGCTCCATAACGACAGTTTCTCCAGTTGAACCGAGTAATTCCTTTAATAACTGTGTCCGTTTTTCTCCTTCGGTTTCCAATGTTTGATTATATATTCTAACTTTCCGTCTAGCTTCCTCGCGTCCCTTAACTAATAATGGGTCAGCAGGATTGTACATTTCCCCAGCCAACATCTTCTCTTTTTCCGTATTCATTTTGATGCCCTACTTTCTAATGCAGTATATTGGACGATAAAAAATGGAAGCAAAGGGAACGTCCCTATGCTTCCATTTTATCAATAGTTGTGAAACTTATAAAATGAACGAAAATAGATTTATAGTTCATCAAACCCATTATCAGCGGATGCTTTAGTGTACTGTCTTGATTTTTGCTCAAAGAAGTCAGTCTTGCCAAGGTCTACTTCCTGATAGGCGATGATCCATCTTAATGGATTGGTCCGATGTCCTTCGAAGGGGGCAGTAAAGCCTAGTTGTTCTGCTCGTTTGTTTGCCATGAACTTGATATAGGCTTCGACGTCTGACATGAGCAGTCCATCGATCTCGTTACCGACTATATAATCTGCCCACTCAATCTCCAGCCGTGCCGCTTCCCGGAAAGCTGCGGTACCAAATTCCCTCAGTGATTCTGTGTCGTACTGAGGATTTTCACGCAGTATCTCTTTGAATATCTTTTCGAAAAGCCCTACATGCAGCTGTTCGTCACGGTTGATGTAGTTAATCATCGTGCTGGTGCCGACCATTTTCTGGTTCCGCGCAAGGTTATAAAAAAAGGCGAAGCCCGAGTAGAAAAACAGGCCTTCAAGGATGACATCATAGACGATGGAATGCAATAGATTTTCAATGCTTGGATCTTCCGCGAAACCTTTATATCCGTCTGTTATAAATTCATTCCGCTTTCGCAGAGTTGGTTCTGTCCTCCAATAGTCGAACACTTCCTCCTGCTTCGATTTGGGTACGATGCTTGACAGAACGTAACTGTATGAATGGTTATGGATTACTTCCTGCTGCGCCAAAATGATCATCAGCGCATTTAGACTAGAGTCCGTCAGGTAATCAGCAACTTTTCCGGCATAGTCCGTTTGAATGCTGTCAAGGAGTGCCAGCAGCCCGATGATTTTCAAAAAGGCATCCTTTTCTTTTTCGGTGAGCACCGAAAATTGCTTAATATCCTTTGACATATTGATTTCAAAAGGAGTCCAGAAATTGCCGAGCATTCTCTTATATTTTGGATAGACCCATGGGAAGCGGACATCGTCCCAGTTTAATATATTTGAACTTCGGCCATTAATAATGCCAGTCGAAGCATTGGGAGCCTCGACGTCTACAAGTGATCTTTTCTTCAATTGTGTCATGGTTTTCCGCCCTTTCCTCTTAACTATGGCAGCTTTCGCATTCATCCCACTCACTGCTCGATGTGGAGCGGACATAATAGGTCGTTTTCAATCCCGATTTCCATGCATCCATATGCAAATCCAGCAGCGCTTTTGCCTTAATCGTGTTTGTCACGTAAAAATTAAACGAGATGGATTGGTCGATATGGCGCTGGCGCCGTGCATTCTGCCTGATGCTCCAGTGCTGGTCCGTGTTGTATGCTGTCTTATAAAACCACATCGTTTCAGCTGATAGATCTGGTGCAGTCACCGGAATCTTATAGTCTTTCTTTTCCTCGGAATATTCGAGCCTGAAAATCGGGTCAATGCTAGCTGTTGAACCTGCTAGAATTGAGGTCGAGGAGTTTGGCGCAACTGCCATCAGATACCCGTTTCTGATTCCGTTCTGCCTCACTTCCTCAGCGAGGTTGTCCCACCTTTCGCCAACGTATTGTCTCTTTTCGAAAAACTGTCCAGTTGACCAATCGGAGCCTTCGAAATAAGGGTATGCCCCTTTTTCTTTTGCCAGCTCGAGGCTAGCATTGATTGTTAAAAAGGCGATATTTTCATAAAGACTATCACAATACTCGACAGCTTCTTCGCTTTCCCATTTGATTCCTTTAAGAGCCAGAAGATGATGCCATCCGAAAGTCCCCAGCCCGATTCCTCTGTAGTTTTTGTTTGTTATTTGCGCCTGCAGGACAGGGATTTCATTGATATCAATGACATTGTCGAGCATCCGGACCTGGATATTGATCACCCTCTCAAGGACATCATCCATCACACTTTTCGCTAAAGAAATAGAGGATAAGTTGCAGACGACAAAGTCACCCGGTTTTTTATAGATTAAAATCTTTCCGTCCTGCATTGTTTCCTCTTCAAGGAGAGTAGGGCTCATATTCTGTGTAATTTCCGTACAGAGATTGCTGCAGTAAATCATCCCTTTGTGATGGTTGGCATTGAGCCTGTTGACCTGATCCCTGTAAAACATGTAAGGAGTTCCTGTTTCAAGCTGGGAGATCATGATCGATTTAAAGATTTCAATGGCAGGGACCACTTCATGTGACAAACCAGGATGGTAGACGCAGGCCCAATATTTTTCACGGAAGGAGCCTGCCCCCTTTTCCTCGTCGAAATAATCTTCAAGGGAAAAACCCATGACACTTCTTACTTCATGAGGATCGAACAGATACCAGTCGCCTCGTTTTTCGACTTGCTCCATAAATAAATCGGGTATGCAAATGCCTGTAAATAAATCATGTGTCCGCTGGCGCTCGTCCCCATTATTGAGCTTTGCATCAAGGAACGGGAAGATATCCTTATGCCAGACATCGAGGTAAACGGCAATCGCACCCTGGCGCTGTCCTAATTGATCAACAGAAACGGCAGTGTTATTCAGCTGTTTCATCCACGGAATGACTCCAGAACTGACTCCTTTAAAGCCCTTGATATCACTGCCGCGGCTTCTGATCTTTCCAAGATAAACACCAATGCCGCCTCCATTCTTGCTTAAAGTGGAAATATCGGTGTTTGAATCATAGATGCTCCTCAAATCGTCTGCTATCGTGTCAATAAAGCAGCTCGATAACTGGCCATAGCTTTTGCCTGCATTTGCGAGTGTAGGAGTGGCCACGGTCATGTATAAGTTCGAAAGCGCCCAGTATGCATCCTCCACTACTTCAAGCCGCTTTTCCTTTGGTTCTTCTGCTAACAATGTCATGGCGATCATCATGAACCGCTCCTGGGGCAGTTCGGCAAAATCGCCATTTTGTGTGCGTGCCAGATATCTTTCTGCCATCGTTAAAAGCCCTATATATGTAAACAGCTTGTCTCTTTCAGGATCAATGACTTTTTCCAAATGATCTATTTCTTCACGGGAGTAGGATGTTAAAACTCGACTGTCATAAATCCCAATCTCTATTAAACTATTGATCAATTCGTAGAACGAACCGTAACCAGATTCTATTTTTGTATTACGAAAGCTTGCGCTTAGCTTGTATAATTTTTTCAGATAAAAACCCGCAGCCACATATGTCCATTCAGGCTCGTTCCGGCTGATTCGTTCCACTGCAGTCAAAATCAGCATATTTTCAACCTGGTCCTCTTTCATCTCTTTCACTTCAAGTGCCTGGTCCACCTTCTCTTTATACGTTTGAAAGTCCAATTCAGGGAAGGAACACTCTATTTCTGCGATCAGTTTGGCTACTTGTTCATCCTTTACTTGAATACTCATTGAACATTCCTCCAACTTGGTTACTTCTTCTCATGTCGAGCCTCCGCTGCCTTCTCATATCGGCAGTCTTGAACATCTCTCGTTCTTCATCATTTTCTGGAATGACCTTTGCTACGGGCACCGGTTTACCATTGTCATCCTTCGCGACCATTGTAAGAATCGAAGTGGTCGTCAGCGTTTTTCTGCTAGTTTTCAAGTTTTCACTTTCCACTTTCACGAACACTTCCATTGACGACCTGCCTGTTGAAATGACGACCGCTTCAAGTGTTAAAATATCGCCCACTACAGCGGAAGACAGAAAGTTAACCGAGTCAATCGAGGCAGTGACAACAGCTTTTCTGCTGTGTTTCATCGCTGCAATTGCGGCAATTTCATCAATATAGGACAGTACGGTTCCGCCAAAAATCGTTCCAAGATGGTTTGTATCCGGCGGCAGGACGAGCCTATTCTGAAATGTCCTTGACACATTTGTTGATAATCCTTCCATTTCTGACCTCCTGTGTGAAAAAAATGCTCCCTGAAAAATAAGAAAAACCCATCTCGAAAGATGGGTTCAAGTAACGTTGATGTATTAACAGCTCATATGAAGCGCAAAAAACAGCATGAGCCTATCAATTTATCCCCGTATACCTTCCCTATTCCCGAAGAAGATAACACGAATAAATATGGCAGGTCTCCTGACTTGTGCTTCACCCTACTTTAAGGCCTTCCCATCTATTTTTTAGACAGTGGTTCATCCTTATTTCGTCAGCACTTACAGTTGCGGGAACAGTTCTGGATTCGCACCAGATTCCCTATTAAGTCTTATTCAGACACCATACTTACCGGTAATTTCAATATTTAGTTATAAAAATCACTTACCAACACAATATATCGTGTTATGAATTGATAGTAAATCATCTTGATAGCTTTTTCAACTATTTTTCATTTTCCTCCTTCCAGTTGATTTGGTCGATATATTGCAAAAAGTGGTCGATATATCTTTAAATGTGGTCGATAAAATCAAAAATCCGCTGATATATTTAAAAATGTGGTCGATATATTTTATTTTTCGCCAATAAAGTGGAAGGAGCACCAATCGAACCTCGTTAAAGGCACTATTTCCTGTTTTAAAATGATTAACATTCTTCTCTTAAACCGGAAAATACTCCCCAGTCTCTGGATTGGCAATATAAGCATGGACAGGTATTGATTTTGGAATTAATGGATGGCCTTTTATTAAGTCTTTATTCTTCTTAATTACATCTTCAATATTTTGTGGTCCTGTTAACCAGTTGATTACGTCATTCCCCACTACATCAATGTAGTTAATTGTCTTGATTATATTTTCTGAAACTCCATGTTCCTTTATTTTATCTGATATATTTAGTTTGACTTCTTTACTTTCCATTTCACCGATTATAAAGATTTCATCCACCAGTTCATTATAGATCGCTAGAATGATATTTCGAATCAAGCACCCATAGGGTTGGGTAATAACTGCCCCAAAACTGTTAAGAATCATCATATCTTTATTCTTTTTATATGTTATCTCTGGAAATAAAGGATAAATCGCCTCATTAACACCTGTTATGATCATTGTTTTTTTCGTTGCTGAACTTTTTACTGTTGACATGTAAACCTCTCCTTTACTGTATCCATTTTGCTATTTCATAATAGGCGGGTATTCCAATAATCAAGTTAAATGGAAAAGTGACTCCTAAAGATAAACCCAGGTATATGGATGGATTGGCTTCCGGCACTGAAGTTTTAAGGGCTGCGGGTGCAGCAATGTATGAAGCACTTCCAGCCAATACCCCCATTAACGTAACTCCCCCTAAAGATAAGCCAACGAGATCCCCTACGAGAACGCCTAAACTGCCAAATAAAAGGGGAGTAAGCAAACCAAATGCCAGCAATTTCAATCCGTGCTTTTTAATCTCGGGCAATCGTTTTCCCGCAATCAATCCCATATTTAACAGGAAAAGAATTAACACACTGCTATATAAGTCTATAAATAAAGGTTTAACCATTGGGACTGCACTTTCACCAAGCGCCCAGCCTATTAAAAGGCTGCCAACAAGAAGCAAAATACTTTTACCAAAAATGCTTTCCCTTATCACTTCTTTATCTATTAAGTTTGAGGATGCAGGGATAAAGCCTAGATTCCGGGTGGAATAAATCGAAAGATCTTTTTTGCTCTCTGCTATTTTTAATAACAGTAAAGATACTAAAATTGCCGGACTCTCCATTAAAACAACCAAAGCATTCATGAACCCTTCATAAGATGTACCGCTCTCGTCAAGAAATGTAATGGCAGCACCATATGTAACTATACTGATGGACCCATAAGTGGCTGCCAACCCTATCGAGTTTTTAAGATCCAGTTTTATTAGCCTCATGAGAGCCAGTGTAATTACGGGAATGATTATTCCTAAAAACAATGCTCCCAGGATTGGTGCGAGTACAGACTCAATTGAGTAATGCGAAAGTTCAATGCCTCCTTTTATTCCAATGGCAATTAATAAGTAAATGCTTAGGCCTTCACTTAAACCATTGGGAAACTTCAAATCTGATTTAACGATTGCCGCTATAATGCCTAACACAAAAAACAACACAACGGGTGATAATAAATTTTGAAGTAATATTTCGTTCATTCAGCTTCCTCCTTTTGGTTTTTTCAATAAAAAAAACCGACAATTCCAGAGTCCAAGCGGTTAGACCGCTGAACTGAATTGTCGGTTTATCTTTAACTGGCAACATGCTATTAAAGATCTCCCTCTATTATCATAAAAATTTTTTCTCAAGGTCGTTATATAATTTAAATACCATTACGCGTTCTCCTGTCCGAGAGCTTATGTCAGTATGAAAACTTTTCACTTGTTCCCCACTGTTCGTAAATATGATTTCTTTTAAAGTTCCCAAACCTGATTCCACTAGTTCCGAACGGGTTTTCTTTACTGTTAACATTCCCTCTTTAGTTTCACAAACGGAATATTCTGCTGGTGTCAGGACCCCTTGCAAACTCACGATGACCATATCCCGCAATATATCTGTCTTAACGGAAACAGAGCCACGTCCAAGATAGTCCTTTTCCCATTGAGTTATCGCCTTGCTTATATCAGACTCCATAGAACCTTTCGACTTGTTCATATAATCCCCCCTAAACAAAAAATCGATCTATTCCTCAAGCTAAAATTCTAGTTTAAGGAATACATCGATTTACTTATTATCAACTTTATTATTTTTAATAAAATGCTTTTTCATCCGGCCAAATAAAAATTTAACTGGCATGCTAAAGCTTATTAGTATAAATAAGTTAATGAAAATCTCTCGATTGATTTATTAAATTAACGAAATGTTACCATATAACCTGCAAAATATCAATACTAGATCAATTGAAAAGTGAAGACAAAAGGCACGTCCTCTAAAAAGTCTGCAAAAATTATTACAGACGGGATATTCTTTATAAGCAGAAAAGCAGGAACCTGTTGGGCCCCTGATTCCTTATGCAGATGAATACTGAACAGATGAGCGATCAACTTTATTCTGGCCAGCTTATGATGCCTTTTTGATTTCGATAACTTTTCCTTCATTCCGCCATTTCTTAAATTCTACTGCAGCCGTAAATAATACGTCAGTCGATGAGTTAAGGGCTGTCTCAAAAGAATCCTGTAAAACACCGATGATAAAACCTACTGCAACTACCTGCATGGCGACATCATTCGGGATACCGAACAAGCTGGAGGCGAGAGGGATCAGCAGCAGTGAACCGCCGGCAACACCTGAAGCACCCGCAGCACTGATGGCAGCCATAACACTTAGAAGAATGGCAGTAGGAATGTCAACCTGAATGCCAAGTGTATGAACGGCAGCCAGTGTCATAACAGTAATCGTCACGGCAGCTCCAGCCATATTGATGGTTGCGCCTAATGGAATGGAAACAGAATATGAATCCTTGTCCAGGCCTAAATCTTCACATATTTTAATATTAACAGGGATATTAGAAGCCGAACTGCGAGTAAAGAATGCCGTAATACCACTTTCTTTCAAACATTTGAAGACAAGCGGATATGGATTTTGCCTTATTTGAGTGAAAACGATGAGCGGATTGACTACAAGAGCTACAACAAGCATGACGCCTATCAGAACGGCAAGTAGCTTTCCATAGCCAAGCAAAGAGCTAAGTCCGTTTGCTGTAATCGATTCAAATACAAGGCCCATGATGCCAAGTGGAGCGAATTTAATCACCCAAGTGACGATTTTGGACATCGCATCGGATAAGTTTCCAATGATTGTTTTTGTTGAATCAGACGCATTCTTCAGAGCAAGACCGACTAGGACTGCCCAGGCTAAAATACCGATATAATTAGCATTCA
Source organism: Mesobacillus jeotgali (assembly GCF_002874535.1). Classification (GTDB taxonomy): domain Bacteria; phylum Bacillota; class Bacilli; order Bacillales; family Cytobacillaceae; genus Mesobacillus; species Mesobacillus jeotgali. Next base: position 146,637 of record NZ_CP025025.1, on the reverse strand, counting down.
TAATAGCATTAACAGGATTATCAACAATATTGAGCAATACAGTTTTAAGAACCTCAACTACACTTCCAGGAGGCGTCATGCCCTCAGCGCCAGCTGTAAGTTTCAAGCTTACCGGAAACAAAAAACTAGCAATAACCGCAATAAGCCCGGCAGCAAATGTTCCTAGAAGATATAAAGAAATAATCGTTTTCATGTTTGTTTTCTGCCCGCGTTTATGCTGGGCAATCGCCGACATAACCAGGAATAATACCAATACAGGGGCAACCGCCTTTAAGGCACTAACAAATAAAGACCCTAAAATAGCAACCGGCTTTGCAACCTCCGGGATGGTTAAAGCAAGGATAATACCAATTAACAAACCGGCAATGATCTGTTTCACCAGGCTTACTTGATTCCACTTCTTCAGTAAATCTTTCATAAGTCATCTCCCCCACTTGTAAGTTCTCTTGTTTGTTGTTTTTTAAAAAGGGCAATAACCACCAATGTCCTCCTTAAAAACACAACTGTTCGTGTACTATGTATTATAGATATTGAAATACTATATTACAATATAAAGATGTGAATATACTTAAAATTTCAACTATCTAAATACTTAAACATCATACCTCAAATTCAATCCAACCGTTAATAGATAATTCTTCCCAAGAATAGGTCCCTTTTTTAAATAAATAGACTCAACTATAGATATCCCGTGTACCGATTGAAAAATGCAGGGGATAGTGCAATTCTGGGCAATGCAAGGGCTCTCCTTTTACCCAAATGATAGAGTTGACGCCTTTTCGGGCAGTGCAGGGGCTCTCCTTTTACCCAAATGAGGGGAATTGCGCTTTTTGGGGCAATGCAATGGCTTTCCTTTTACCCAAATGAGGGAAATTGCACTTTTTCGGGCAATGCAATGGCTCTCCTTTTACCCAAATGAGGGGAATTGCGCTTTTTGGGGCAATGCAAGGGCTCTCCTTTTACCCAAATGATAGAGTTGACGTGTTTTCGGGCAGTGCAGCGGCTTTCCTTTTACCCAAATGAGGGAAATTGCACTTTTTCGGGCAATGCAATGGCTCTCCTTTTACCCAAATGAGGGGAATTGCGCTTTTTGGGGCAATGCAAGGGCTCTCCTTTTACCCAAATGATAGAGTTGACGTGTTTTCGGGCAGTGCAGCGCCTTTCCTTTTACCCAAATGAGGGGAATTGCGCTTTTTGGGGCAATGCAAGGGCTCTCCTTTTACCCAAATGATAGAGTTGGCGCATTTTCGGGCAGTGCAGGGGCTCTCCTTTTACCCAAATGATAGGGTTGACGTGTTTTCGGGCAATGCAGAGGCTTTCCTTTTACCCAAATGAGGGGAATTGCACTTTTTCGGGCAATGCAATGGCTCTCCTTTTACCCAAATGAGGGAAATTGCACTTTTTCGGGCAATGCAATGGCTCTCCTTTTACCCAAATGAGGGGAATTTCGCTTTTTCAGGCAATGCAAGGGCTCTCCTTTTACCCAAATGACGAAGATGACGCGTTTTCGGGCAATGCAGGGGATCTCCTTTTACCCAAAACTAGGGGATGACGGTATTTTTCCAAAACTCCCATGCACCAGAAAAATAGCAGATCATTTTACTGATCTGCTATCTTCTAAACTATTCATCTCTTAATGACGCAATGCTGGTTCCGAAGTTTCACGAGCCTGTTCACTCAAGTCAAAACGATCTGCATTCATGACCTTGACCCATGCGGAAATAAAGTCGCGCACAAACTTCTCTTTGTTATCGTCCTGGGCATATACTTCTGCGATAGCTCGCAGCTGTGAGTTTGAACCGAATACGAGGTCGACTCTGGTGGCTGTACGTACAACGTCACCTGTCTTTCGGTCGCGTCCCTCATATACTTCGCCACCAACGGGCTTCCACTCTACTCCCATATCCAGCAGGTTTACAAAGAAGTCATTCGTAAGCGAACCGACGCGGTCAGTGAATACACCGTGTTTTGTGCCGCCATAGTTCGTACCGAGGACGCGCATTCCGCCGATCAATGCCGTCATTTCCGGTGCACTAAGGTTTAACAGCTGCGCCTTGTCCAGCAACAGCTCTTCCGGACTGACGCCATACTGTTTCTTCTGGTAGTTGCGGAATCCGTCAGCATATGGCTCCAGCACTGCAAAGCCTTCAACATCTGTTTGCTCTTCCGTTGCATCCCCTCGGCCAGGAGCAAATGGAACAGTTACATCAAAACCTGCATCTCGCGCGGCTTTCTCGATGGCCGCACTTCCGCCCAGCACAATCAAATCAGCAAGACTGACGTTCTTATCCAGATGACTTTGAATGTCCTCCAGTGCATTTAGCACCTTTGAAAGCTGTTCCGGCTGATTCACTTCCCAATCCTTTTGCGGTGCAAGGCGGATGCGTGCACCATTAGCTCCACCGCGGAAGTCCGAGCCACGGAACGTACTTGCCGATGCCCAGGCGGTTGTAACCAGCTCACTGATTGTAAGCCCGGAGTCCAGGATCATCACTTTGACCTTTTCTACTTCCTCATCCGTCAATTCATAATCAACCGCTGGAACAGGATCCTGCCAGACAAAATCATCCTTCGGAACTTCCGGACCTTTATACCTTGTTTTAGGGCCCATGTCGCGATGCAATAATTTGAACCATGCACGCGCAAATGCATCGGCAAACTCTTCTGGATTTTGATGGAATCGGCGGGAAATTTTTTCGTATTCCGAATCATGGCGCAAAGCAATATCGGTGGTGAGCATCATGGTTGGAACTTTTACAGTTGAATCTTCTGCATCCGGTGCAAGATCCTTCTCAGCCGGATCAACAGCCAGCCATTGATAAGCACCAGCCGGACTCTTTGTCAGCCACCATTCGTACCCAAACAGTAAATCAAAGTAGCCATTATCCCACTGTGTCGGATTGGCCGTCCAGGCTCCTTCCAGACCGCTCGTAATCGTGTCTCGTCCCTTGCCGCTGCCGTATGCGTTATTCCATCCCAAACCCATCTCTTCAATAGAAGCAGCTTCCGGCTCAGGTCCAACATTGGCCGCGTCCCCTGCACCGTGGGCTTTTCCAAAAGTATGGCCGCCAGCAATCAGAGCTACTGTTTCTTCATCATTCATACCCATCCTCGCAAAGGTTTCGCGAATGTCACGAGCCGCTGCAAGTGGATCCGGTTTGCCATTCGGGCCTTCAGGGTTCACATAAATCAAACCCATTTGAACGGCAGCAAGCGGATTTTCGAGCTCGCGGTCACCGGTATACCTTTTATCACCGAGCCACTCGGATTCAACACCCCAGTAAGTGTCTTCCTCCGGATGCCAAATATCCGGACGACCTGCACCAAAGCCGATTGTCTTGCCGCCCATCGATTCAATGGCCACATTGCCTGCCAGCAGAATCAAATCAGCCCAGGAAATCTTATTTCCATACTTCTGCTTGACCGGCCAAAGCAGCCGGCGGGCTTTATCAAGGTTGCCATTATCCGGCCAGCTATTAAGAGGTGCAAATCGCTGCGAACCTGTTCCGCCGCCGCCCCGGCCATCTCCGACACGATATGTGCCTGCCGAATGCCAGGCCATCCGGATAAACAATGGCCCATAATGACCATAGTCAGCCGGCCACCAGTCCTGGCTGGTCGTCATAAGATCGTGGAGGTCCTCCTTCAGAGCATCATAGTCCAGCTTTTTAAATTCTTCACTATAATTAAAATCTTCTCCCATAGGGTTGGATTTTCGGTCATGCTGATGGAGAATATTCAATTGCAACTGGTTTGGCCACCAGTCCCTATTCGTCGTCCCACTGGTTTTATGACTAGTAGCACCCCCGTGCGTAAACGGGCATTTTCCAACCTTCGCAGTATCCTTGTCCATTTTCTTTCCCCTTTCATTTAAATAAAAATGATTAAACTTTCAACATTAATAACTATGAAAGAGACAAGGGATTTAGTATCTATAATTGGAATCTTTTATGAATAGGGGAGGCTAAGGATTGATCGGGGATTAATATGAGTTGGTTTAAGAAATCAAAATCAAAGCGAAGAGTTTAAATTACTAGCCAAAATACACTTCTACACTTTTTTCTTTCTGTGCAGTTTCCAAACAGCTTTGGATAAAGATGAAGATTTGTTTTTTATCCCAGAATGTACAATCACTCTCCGACGGTGAAGCAGTTTTAAAGAATTTTTTATAGCCTTTCATAGCCTTTTCAACTTGTTGCAGCGAAAAGACCGAACTCTTACCTGAACCGCTGACTCCAGCATAGAACTGGTAGGCATCAAGGAAACGGTACAGCAGGAGGGCATTATGATTCCCCATGCTAAAACGTGCATAAGCAATTTCTTCCCTCGCTTTATTCAATCCATAAATATCGTGACCCATTCAATATTCCTCCTTCTATTATAAATAAAAATATTAGGAAAGCTGATAAGTAGTTTTACATGGCTTACCACTCCTTTCACGCTTGTATTTAGGGAATTATTATAGAAAACTTGAGAGAGTTTAAGATGATTACGAGAGGATCTACAAATTCAATTAGAAAAGATGCTTCATTTATGGGGGTTTTACGAGAAGGTTCCAGAAGGATCGTTCACTTATCGAAAAAATAATACCACACATCGTATTATTTTAATTTAGGAAATTTTAAAACTTATTAACAATAATGTGAACGCCATTTTTGTTAAAACGCAAAAAAGGCAACTCCCCCGATAGGCTAGTTGCCTTAATTTGATTGGCACTACACACCTCCTGTGTCTAGAGGATGCTTGGCAATGTAAAAATGTTTTAGCTCCTTTAGAGCTACTTCACCAATTCATCCATTCTTCTTTTTTTATCAATCTTCCTTCTTCTGAAGATTTAAGGGCCAGTTCGATAATCTTGGTCACTCTAAGTGCTTCTTCCAATGAAACGACCGGCTCCCGGCTCGATATGCCATCAGCAAGTAATGAAAAGAAATGGTCGTATCCTCCAGTTTCTATCGTTACCTCTTTCGCTTCTTCTCTATAGAGTGTACCCACTTCCCCTTCTTTCCCTTGATAGAAAGTACCATCTGCCAATTGAGGTTCCTGCTTGTCAAGGCCGTACTTTACGAAACTGCCTTTTGATCCATGCAGTTCAAAACGAGGAAAAGCTGAATTAATAAATGAACTTGAGCGCAAATATACTCGCTTTTGCCCATAGTGCAGCACGATTAGAAAGCCATCATCCGTTTGGCCGTTCTCCCGTTGAATCACTATTTCTGCATATAGTGCATCTGGTTCGCCGAATAAAACAAGTGCTTGATCAATTAAGTGGGAACCTAAATCGTATAGGATGCCCGAGCCTATCCCTGGTTGTTCTCTCCAGCGATTACGAACAACGGGCCTGAATCGATCAAACCGCGATTCAAGGACTTTCCAGTCTCCCAGCATTTCTTCTTTCAGAAGTTTTTGGATGGTTAAGAAGTCTCCGTCCCAGCGGCGGTTTTGGTGAACAGACACCACGGACTCGCTATTTTCGGTTAGCTGAATGAGTTCTCTTCCTTCTTCAACTGTTAAAAACGCTGGCTTTTCGACAAGCACATCCTTTCCTGCAAGAATACATTGTTTCAGCATGTCATAGTGCATGTCAGATGGCGTGGTAATGATATACAACGTTGCCTCACTTTTTGAAAGTGCCTCTTCTACCGTTGCATACACGGGTACATTGCTTACATCCCTATGGTCTTTGGATGATCCTGATCTTGAAATAATTCCAACTACTTCATATTTATCAGAATGAACTAAGTGCGGCAAATGGAACACCTTTGCGGCAAAACCAAACCCGGCAATTATTGTTTTTATCATGAAATAACCTCCACCAATTTCTTATTCCGCTGCTAAAAAATGATTCTCATTTCCCTGTCTTCCCATACACCTCATCACGCTGATGAAATCCATCAGCAATAATGGTGTCATCTATATTATTTTTATCTACAGCAATAGGCGCAAGTAGGAGGGATGGTATTTCTAATTTTCCGTTGTTAATTTTTCTGTCCGATGTAACGGTTTCTCCTTCTGCCATTTTGATAGCGGCTCTTGCTGCTTCGTATGCTAATGTTTTAATAGGTTTGTAGATGGTCATTGTCTGAGTCCCTTGGACAATACGCTGTGCTGCTGCTAAGTCTGCATCTTGTCCGGCAACTGGAATTTTCCCCGCAAGCCCTTGTGCTTCAAGTGCTTTTATAACTCCACCTGCTGTCGCATCGTTTGCAGCAATAACCGCATCTATCTCGTTATTATTTATCTCCAAGGCAGCTTCCATATTGGCACGAGCATTTTCAGGAGTCCAATTTTCAGTCCACTGATCATACACAATCTGTATGTCACCCCTATCTATGAATGGCTGAAGGACATTAAAAACTCCTTTTTTAAATAAATGTGCATTATTGTCTGTATTTGCCCCGCCGATATATACATACTTCCCTTTTGGCACTACCTTTGTTATCGCCTGAGCTTGAAGTTCTCCAACTAACTCATTGTCAAAAGAGATGTATAAATCAACAGAAGAATTTTTCACTAAACGGTCATATGATATAACTTTGATACCCGCAGAGTGGGCTTTGTTGACGATGGTTGCTACAGCCTCCGCGTTATGCGGAACGATTACAAGCAAGTCCACTCCCTCGCTGATTAACGTTTCTGCCTGCACGATTTGCAAGGTATCGTCACCCTTCGCTTCGCGTATCACGACTTCCGCCCCTAATGACTTTACCGCTTCTTTAAACAAGTCTCTATCTCTTGGCCACCGTTCCTCTTCCAACGTGTCCATCGAAAAACCGATTTTAAGCTTGTCTTCCGAATCAGTAACTCTTTCAATCTCTGACTCTTTGTTTTCCTTCTGTATTGTAGACACCCCTTCTTCGCATGCCGCCAATAACATTAGGAGGAAGATAAGATTCAATAAACCAACTATCCTTAACTTTTTTACCATCGCTTCTCCTCCCTTCCCTGTGGAACTTCTGTTTTAGTTTGGCATTTCTATTGATGTTTTCTTTTAAAGATAGGCTCTGTCAAACCTGATTGTTAATTTTCGTCCCAGGCGCGTCGCTTTCCATAACAACCACAGGGTTTTAAAAATCACCCTTGAGCTTTAACAGAGTCTATAAGAAAGAGCCTAATCTTTTAAACCCAGCAGTGTTTTACGATATTCTCTTGGCGTAACATTGCACATCTTTTTAAATACTTTGCTGAAATAATTGGGTTCGTGATAGCCAACTTCAATTGTAATTTCCTTGATACTCTTCTCTGGATCTCCTAACATTTTCTTTGCTTTTTCAATACGGCACTCGGTTAAAAAGTCAATATAGTTAATCCCTAGTTTTTCTTTAAACATTTTACTGATATAAATGGGGCTGAGACCTACTTTATTACTAAGTGTTTCTAGCGAAATATTCTGTTGGGAATTTTCCATGATATATTGTTTAATCCGATAAATTGTATCCGCTTCCAAACTAATGTAATGTCTATCATAAGAATCTTTTATATCCATCAAAAGATTGGCCGTTTCTGAACGTAATTGACGGTAATTTGGCGATTGATAATGGTAAATTGGCGTTGCTATTTCAATCCCCAAATCGCTTACAATCGACCAGATTGACCATAGTGCTTCTAATACGAATTGCTGTGCTTGCTGGACTTCTATGCCTTCCATTTCGTATGCTTGGATCAGATGACTAATGTTCGATTTAATTTGGTCCCACTGCCCAAGACGGACCTGGTCGGAAAGATCTTTTTTTAAATACTTTGCCTGTTGCCAACTGCCTGTTTCATTCAAAACAGGTATGTCTTGATAAAACCGATATTTCACCGGTAGTGCCTTATTGCTCGAAGCAATGATTGCCTCCTGATAAGATTGACGGATTTTCTCTAATGAGTTGCAATCATTACCGATCCCAATGAACCATCCAGCTTTCTGCTCCTTGTTTACTTCTAATAAAATATCTCTTGCTAGAGAAATTGCTTGTGATCGATAAGATTGGCCGTTTCTGAAGATAACGATCGGCAGCTGCCCATCATAAAGAGCACCCATCCATCCACTTCTCGTTTTCCTGACTTTTTCTTTAATCCTTGAGTAAAGATGTTCCATTCCATCTGGTACTATCACATTCATGACGAATACCTGACCTGTTGATTGAATATCAAGCATCTCCATTAACATATTTAAGTGAACTTCATGCACATGATCAAATAGCAGCTGCGTTACAACATCTGTTTCAACGAGAGGTAATGTCCTTTGAAGCAGTTCTCGCTGCAAGCTGCTTTCTGCTTGTAACTCCCTCTCGTTTTCTATTTCTTTCAATACCTTTCCAACCGTTGCTCTAATTTCACTCACCTTACTGGGCTTTAAGATATAATCTTTTGCTCCAAGCTTTAAGGCTGACTGGACATAATTGAACGTATCAAATGCTGTTACCATGATGAATTTAATATGAGGAAAATCAGCAAGAATCTGCTCTACGGCTTCCAGGCCGTTCATGCCAGGCATTTGGATGTCCATTAACACCAAATCCGGCTTGAAGCTTGCTGCTAATTCTACCGCTCTATTCCCATTATTGGCTTGTTCAACAATCAGGTCCGGGAATGCTCTATTTAAAATCGCTTCCATCCCTTCCCGTTCTATTTGTTCGTCATCCACAATTAAAAGTTTAATCATGTATCTCGCCTCTTTGTTTCGGAATTTGTAATAGAACGGCCGTGCCGCTGCCCAATGAGCTTTCAATATGAATGACGTCATCCCTCTCATAAAAAAGGCGCAGACGTTTTACAACATTACTGAAACCAATTCCTGTTGAATGTCCTGCTGTTTGCACTTGACGTTCCATTAAAATTTGCGTGATGACCTCCTCAGACATGCCTATTCCGTCATCTTCAATTTGAACTAGCACATATTCAGTCAAGTCCTTCACCTGAATTGCGATGATCCCCCCGTTAATATTGGGCTCTATTGCATGGATTACAGCATTTTCAATAATCGGCTGCAGGGTAAGTGCAGGAATAGCAACATCTAAGCATGAGTCATCAATATCCAATTTCAGTTGAAGTCTATCCGTAAACCGTGCCTGTTGAATCTGCATATATTGATTGACAACAATCAATTCATCTCTTAATGTTACGGACCGGTCAATTTGCTTTAAGTTGTACCGTAAAAGGTCTGCGACGCTGACGAGCAAATCACTAATTTCTTCTGACCCTTCCAGATACGCTTTTTTCGATAGCGTATTTAGTGTATTAAACAAGAAATGCGGATTCATTTGGCTTTGCAGACTGCGGAAATGACTTTCCTGCAGTAAAATTTTATTCTGCTGCAGCTCGTGTTCCAGCTTTGCTTTTTCCTTTATTTGCTGAATTAAATTAATTATGTTCGTACGCATATGATCAAATGTTTTAGCAAGAAAGGCAATTTCATCATTCGATTTGACTGATATTTCATTATCGAATTTCCCTTTCGCCAATTCACTTGCAGCCTTTGTCAATTGTTGGACTGGCCTTGTGATGCTTAAGGAAAACCAATATGTAGCCAATAAAAGCAATAAGGATGTTAATAAAATCATCCATATGGCCAGTTTCACTAATTCAATCGACTGCTCCATAATGCCACGATAGAATGGCTCATGTGTTTTGAGTTCCATATCGATTAAGGTGAGCGTCATATCGGAAATATAGTTGCCAATACGTGCAGTTTCTGCAAGGTCTTTTACCGCTGCCTCGGAATCTCGTTCAAGTCCCATTAATCTGTCTGTTGTTTCAATTAAACTGCCCATTAAATGAATGTAATTTGTCAGGGTAAAATCATTTACTTCATTTCTCACCTTAAATACTTCATATCTAGCAGATTCCAGAACCTTTTTGCTGCTCTCTAATTTCTGAAAGTTTTCTGGTGTCGATTGGTTCATATAGTTATTCAAGTCTGTAATTACTTGATTACTGGACCTCGACACATCACTTAAGATTAAGTATCGGTTTAAGATGTCATTATATTTCACTTGTGTTTTATAGTTGTAGAATGTCAGAGCAATCCAAATGATGGACATAATGACAATGACTATAGTTGTGAATGTTAATATTTTTCTTCTGATACTATTCATTTCTGTTGTCCTTCAATATGCGTATCTTTGTGAAGTAACCATTAATATCAAGCGGTACCGTTTCCCCGTTCAGCCATTTAACAAGTTGTTGTACACTGACTTCACCCATTGTTTCTGGATCTTGCTCGACGACTCCGTCAATTTTGCCTTCTTCAAAAAGAGGTAATGATTCTGGTCCATCATCAAAGGTATATATGAAATAAGGTTCAACCTGGGAACGCTTTCCTATTTCCTGTACCATAGGACCAATCATATTTGCGTTTACAGCGATAAATGCATCCACATCCGGCATTTGATTTAACTGGTCTCTCATCGTGGTGATGACTTGATCTTTTGACTCTGCTGTTTCCGCATATTGTACCTTAATATTTGGATACACTTTCAAAGTGGCATAGATGCCCTTTAATCTCTCATTCTGGTAATACTCTTTCTGCTCGTCAGAAAGGAGCACAACATTCCCTTCAGTTCCCATTTCATTCAACAACTGCCGTGCAATTAAACCTCCAGCACGAAATTGATCAGAACCAACGTATGTCCTTCTTAAGCTTTCCTTCATTGGCACATCATTTGCTACTGTGATGATCGGAATTCCATTAAACGCAGCCTTTACTTTTGTGAGTTCTTTGAACTCGTCTGTATCTAGTCCTTGTATGATGATTCCATCCACTTTTGAATGGATCGCCAGTTCTAACTTTTTTAAAAATTGTTCTGAATTATTGCTATAGCTTCCCCAAATTTCAAGGCTGGCTCCTTCTTTCACTGCCTGTCTCGATGCTCCCATGCCAACCTTATTCCAAAACGTAGTGTCCATGTCCCTTGTGATGAGAACTAAGCGATAGCGTGAGTCTGTTTGTTTTTTTGCTTTAGGTAAAGCTATGTCATTACTAAAGACAATGTTGGCTGATACGAAAATAAGATAACAAAGGGAGACAAATACAAGGCCCAATATGGTATACATATACTTTTTCATATCCGCTTTCTCCCCTTTTTCTTTAACCGTCTAGATGTTATTTAACTTGATTCTATCAGCCTGACTATTATACTGCATTATAAATAAAAGTAATTATGCAAGAAAAGCGCAAGCGCCTTGGTCAGCTCCGACAAGCGCTGGAGCTGGACAATTCTCGATGTGAATTTTATACATTCTTATATGTCAAAAAAGGCTTCCCCAATTGTCTTGGTGAAAGCCCGCTAACAGAGGCAGTTAGTTTCCTTTTCTTCTTGTCATAACATCGAAGATTACAGCTAAGGCTAAAACGCCACCTTTAATCATATATTGATATGAAATCCCTACACCAAGCAAGTTCATCCCGCTCGTTAAGGATGCCATTACGATCGCTCCGATGATAGCCCCTGTTACTTTACCTACCCCGCCTGCCGCAGATACACCGCCAACGTATGCGGCCGCGATGGCATCAAGTTCGAATAGTGTACCAGCAGTTGTAGTTGCTGATTGAAGGCGAGAAGTAAATAGAATACCTGATAAGGCTGATAGCAAACCCATTGAACCGAATACAATGAACGTTATCTTGTTCACGTTAATCCCGCTTAAATGTGCAGCTTCTGGATTACTGCCGACTGCATAAATATGTCTCCCCATTACTGTCTTCGTTGTCAAGAAATGATATACAAGCACAACTAATAGGATGATCATCACTGTCCAGGAGAAACCATTATAGCCAGCTAAGATCCAAGTGATTGCAGCGATGATAGCCGAAACGAACACAAGCTGTAAAATGAAAATCTGCTTTGAAACTACTTCAAAATTATACTTGATTTTGTTTCGACGGTTGGATATTGCACTAAGATTGTAAAATAATATTCCAAGTACACCAATTAATAAAGAAAGTAAGTGCAGTCCGCTGATTTGCATAATAGATGGAATGTATCCATTTCCAATTGCATTAAAAGCATCATTTTGAACGATGATTGTTCCAGACTTTTCTGTTACCTGCAGAATCGCACCGCGATAAATCAACCAGCCTGCCAGTGTTGCCACAAAGGCAGGAATTCCCACTTTTGCAACAAGAAAGCCCGTAAACAAACCGGCAATCGTACCAAGTATCAAAATGACAGGGATCACAATATAAACAGGTAAACCGTGCTGCATTAAAAGAATTGCCGCAATCGCTCCAAGGAAACCTGCTAAAAACCCGATCGATAAGTCAATATGCCGAATGACGATGACCAGCATAACACCGACAGCCAGAACCGCAATATAGCCTGCAGAATCTAGTAAGTTACTAATATTGCGAGAAGAAATAAATAAGCCATTCGTTAAAATTGTAAAGATGAGAAAGATGACAAATAAGGCAATGTACATCCCGTAATCACGAATATTCTTACTGATTAACGTTTTCACGTCATTTATTAAAGTCATTGGTTTAGCCTCCTATTGTGTTGCAAGTTGCATAATTTTTTCCTGGTCGGCTTTTTCTATTGGCAATTCGCCTTTGATTTCTCCTTCGGCCATGACATAAACTCTGTCACTCATTCCCAATACTTCACCAAGCTCAGAAGAAATCATGATAATACTCATTCCCTCTTCGATCAGCTTGTTCATCACCGTATAAATTTCAAATTTTGCGCCCACGTCAATACCTCGGGTAGGCTCATCTAATATTAGGAGTTTAGGGCCAACAAACAGCCACTTGCCTAGCGAAACTTTTTGCTGGTTACCACCACTTAATTTGCCAACAAGCTGTTCTAAAGAAGCGGCTTTGATGTGTAATGAAGTTTTGTAGCCATCTGCTACTTTAATCTCTTCATTGTCATTGATGACTCCGTTGGCAGAAATTCCTTGTAAGTTTGCGGCAGAAATGTTGCTTTTAATATCTTGCAGTAAAAACAACCCATCCCCCTTACGATCCTCAGTAACATACGCAATCCCAGCTTTAATTGCCTCACTAGTATGTTTCAATGCTTTTGGCATTCCATCCAACAGTAAGTCGCCTTGCAGCTTATAAGCTTTCGCGTTACCAAAGATACTAAGGGCAAGTTCCGTTCGGCCAGAGCCCATTAAGCCTGCCAAACCAATAATTTCACCTTTTTTAACATATAAATTTGCATTCTTCACTACATGTCTGCCAAGCTTTTGGTCGTACGCAGACCAATTCTTTAACTCAAGTACCTTTTCTTCATATGATTTCTTCGCGCGTTTCGGATAAATATCCTGAATTTCGCGTCCAACCATATTTTTTATAATCGTATTTTCTGTTATCTCACCTTCAGAAGCATCCAGGGTTCTGATCGTTTGCCCATCGCGAATAACAGTTGCACTATCTGCTATCGAAATAACTTCCTTCAATTTATGAGAAATCATAATGCAGGTAATCCCTTGTTTTCTGAGATCATCAAGCAAGTTTAATAAATTTTCACTGTCGTCTTCATTTAATGCTGCTGTCGGTTCATCGAGAATGAGAAGCTTTACGTCTTTACTTAACGCTTTGGCAATTTCAATCAACTGACGTTTCCCTACTCCCAAATCTTTAACAAGTGTCTCGGGGTTAATGTCGAGGTTAACTTTTTCAAGCAATTTTTTAGCTTCAACAATCGTCTCATTCCAGTCAATCAAAGCCCCTTGCTTGATTTCATTGCCAGCAAATATATTCTCGTAAACTGTGAGATCAGGAAACAGAGCTAGCTCCTGGTAAATGATAACGATACCTGCATGTACACTATCGTTAATTTTATTAAATTGCTGTACCTTACCTTCGTAAACAATATCCCCATCATAAGTCCCGTAAGGATAAACCCCGCTAAGCACTTTCATCAGAGTGGACTTCCCAGCCCCATTTTCTCCAACTAAACAGTGTATTTCACCCTTCTTCACTTTGAAATTGACATTGTCGAGCGCCTTGACTCCTGTAAATTCCTTTGAAATCTGCTTCATCTCCAGAATATATTCGCTCATCCTCATTCCCTCCAACCAAAACAGCTATAATAACTGCGTGATCGTAATCTAATTGAATACGATCACGCAATTTAAATTTTTACAGTCCTTTAAACTCACTAGCCTCATAGTATTCTGAATCAATTAGTTCTTTCTTAACATTCTCTTCGTCTACGACAATAACGTCTGTTTGTTTCGCTTTCACATCGACTTTTCCATTGTTGTAAGAACCAGTTGTAGCTGGTTTTTTGTCATCAAGGATGTCGATTGCCATATCAATTGCGTCTGCAACCAGTGTTCTGACATCTTTAAAGACCGTCATAGATTGCTTGCCATCAATGATGTATTGAATTGAAGCTTTCTCAGCATCTTGACCAGTTACTACGAAACTAGAAATGTCAGAGTCTGTTCCGAAAACATCTGCAATAGAACGGGCAGTTCCATCGTTTGGAGCTAAAACCGCTACATCACCTTTTAAATCCGTACCTGCTGCTGTTAAGTGTGTTTGCGCTTTATTTTTCGCTTCGTTAGGATCCCAGTTAGTAGTTACCTGGCCCAGGATTTTACCTAACTCATCACGAGTAAGCTCTTGCTTATCTTTTAATGCCTCTGCTTCTGTTGAGTTAGCGATTACAAAAGTACCATCTGCAATCTTCGGCTGAAGAACTTTCCATGCACCTTCAAAGAATAAGAATGCGTTGTTATCAGAAGAAGCTCCTGCATAAAGGTACAACGGTACGTTTGAACCTTCTACACTGTCTATTAAGTATTGACCTTGAGCAGCACCTACTGCCAGACTATCAAACGTTACATAATAATCGATTGCATCTGTTTCTGTAATTAAACGGTCATAAGCTATTACCGTTACTCCTTCTTTTTTCGCTGCTTCTACCGCAGAACCAGCTGCTGCACCATCATGAGGAGCAATAATTAATACTTCAATGCCTTTATTAAGCAAAGTTTCTACGTTTTCTTTTTCCTTTGCAGAAGAACCCTGGCTGAATAAAATTTCGGTCGTGTAATCAGAATCAGCTAATGCATCCTTAAAGCGCTGCTCATCTTGCACCCATCTCGGCTCATCCTTCGTTGGAAGAACAATTCCTACACTCACTTTACTGCTTCCGCCAGTAGTCCCGCTGCATGCTGCCAGCATCCCAGTCAACACTGTCATTACGATTAAAACAGAAAATAATTTCCAAACTTTTTTCACTAATATTTCCCCCTTTAAAGATGTAATTAATTTGCTACAATTCCATCATATAGCGGTCTATTCACTTTGAAAGCGTTAACATATAGTAATCTTTTATCATCTTCTGCACTTTTTTATCTTTTCTGAAAAAAAGTGCACAGCAGTTTATTTAGTTTCTTAAATGATTTTTTATAAGCTGATAAAGGAAGTTGGTAATTCCACAAAAAAAAGACGGAACCAGTTTCACCTGATTCCGTCAATAATGTCCTACTGATTGATTTATTTTTCCGTTCCATCAGGATTCTGTGCTGCAAATTGATCAAGCAATTCACGCACTTCATCCGTTGACTTTGTGTTCATCAATTGATTTCTTAAACTACTCGCCCCATGGAATCCTTTGACATAGATTTTGAAAAAGCGATGAAGAGCCGTGAACGGCCGCAGCTCTAGATGCGAATATTTATCATGGAGATCCATATGCAAACTTAAAAGGTCAAGCAATTCCTCACTGCTATGCTCTTTCTTCTCCATTTCAAAGGCAAATGGGTTGTGGAAAATGCCGCGTCCAATCATAACCCCATCAACACCATATTGTTCAACCAACTTCAATCCAGTCTGACGGTCAGGAATATCCCCATTGATTGTCAAAAGGGTATCCGGTGCCACCTCGTCACGGAGCTTTTTAATCTCCGGAATCAGCTCCCAATGCGCAGGCACTTTGCTCATTTCCTCCCGTGTTCGCAGATGGATGGAAAGATTCGCAATGTCTTGTTCCAGAATGTGTTTCAGCCAGGTCTTCCATTCGTCTACTTCAGTGAAACCAAGCCTCGTCTTGACACTTACAGGCAATCCGCCTGCCTTTGCAGCCTGGATTAGTTCAGCTGCCACATCCGGACGGCGGATCAGGCCGCTTCCCTTCCCATTCTGCGTCACATTAGGGACAGGACAGCCCATATTGATATCAAGACCCTTAAAGCCCATTTCCGCCATACCAATACTCATCTGCCGGAAATATTCAGGCTTGTCCCCCCAGATATGAGCGACAATTGGCTGTTCATCCTCTGTAAAAGTCAAACGCCCACGCACACTCTGGATCCCCTCTGGGTGACAATAACTATCACTGTTTGTAAACTCGGTAAAAAACACATCCGGTCTTGCTGCTTCACTCACTACATGGCGAAAAACAACATCCGTCACTTCTTCCATTGGTGCCAATATAAAAAATGGTCGTGGTAAATCACGCCAAAAATTCTCTTTCATATTTTGCTTCAAATCCTCTCATCATGGGATATCAGGCCAATCCCTGATCCCAAAATTAAAAAGCAGAATGTCCCTGCTCCATTTACACTTATACCATGCTTTAGCACTTTTTATCAAACTAATGGAAATGGTAATTTTAACTTCATAATCTCTATACATCACATAACATTCCACTTGGCTAGGTAAAATACTATTTTGTTGGAAACTGCTATTGGGAAAACGAAGACTTAACAGCAAAAAGACCCGGAACGAAATCAGGGTCTAAAGTTCATCGTTGGGGTTTATCGTACTGTTGTTATTCTTTTCCACTAAGCTCTAAAGTATTTAAACCCTCGGATGCTTCTGGTGCTTCAAAAAATTTAGTAACATGAATAAACACCGCTTCCGTATCAAAAGCTGCTCTTTCTGGCTGTTCGTTACGCCTTTGTGCAATTTGACTTAAACATTGCTCGTTATTTAGATTAAGGAAAATTAGTTGATGGTTTGCATTGACCTCTGACGCCATATCCAAAAACCACTTTCGCAGTTTTTGAGTGTTAGCTGGAAAATCCATCACTACATCTGTACCCACACTTAATATGTTTTGGACATGCTTTTTCACCAACGGCTTGAGCTGCGCTGAGAATTTTAAATAATCCTCAAATGATGCGATCTGATTGGGATAAAGAGATGCAAGCCATTCATCCTCAGACAACAGTACCGCATGTTTATCTATCGCCAATTGTTTTGATCTAGTTGATTTTCCTGCACCCATTTTTCCACAGAAAAAGTATAGCGTCCCCGATTGTTTCATGTTTTCTAACCCCCCGGGCTTATTCCAGCGATTGTTTCGGCCCCCTTTGGAAAGGGGAGAATATTTCACCTTAAGTTATACGTAGTTCTCTTTATTTTTGTCTAATTTTATATTCGCTTCATAATGTTCTTCATTAAGTCTCACTACTTCGAGTTCTTTTATATTCTCATTCAATTTCAATGCTAAACTTTCAATTCCAAAGAATTCTGTGAAAGTATGACTCCCAATGATAAGATTGATTCCTTTAAACTGAGCATATTGAATCGTATACAAATTGCATTCACCTGTAATGTAGACATCACACTTATTCTCAACTGCTTCTTTAAGGCAAGCTGTTGGTGCTCCATTACCACATACTAAGCCCACTCGCTTTACCTTATTGTCATTAAAACGCCAGTATTTAACTGGCTCTTCAAGCAGATTCTCCATATTTTTTACTAATTCATTGAATTCGATTTCATCATCATACTCTGCGACTCTGCCAAAATGTAACCCTTCCCATTCGTGGGTTCTTTTAACAATCTCTAAATTCAATTTTGTTAATAAACTATCATTGGTTCCAAAGTTACAGTCATCAAGTGGTAAGTGATTATAGTAGTGGCTTATACCATATTCCCTTAGTTTTTCTATGCATGCCTCTCTTAATCCATATATTTCATCCCATGCATCATGGTGTGTCACCATCATATCAACGCCATGAATTCTTGCTTCCTCTATCGTTTCAAGTGTTAGGTTAACACAGTATCCCACTTTCTTAACCTTCTTATCTGCCTGGTATGTAATCCCGGATTCACTTGAAAAGATTTTCTTATTTGAAATAGTAAATAGATCATTAATTCCTTCTACAATATGTATGAAATCCATTTACTTACCTCCTTATTTTCACCATGACAATAACATCAATAGAATATTTGGAATGTTTTTCTTTACTTACGGCCGACCACTGCTGAATTCAACAGCAATAGTCATAAGGATGCAGCGGAGGGCAAGCCGGGAATAGCCACTTCGCATTATAAGAAGGAGCCTTCCAATGCCATGCACCTAACGCAGCTGCACAGGCATCGATTGAATGGCTTTCCACTTCCATTTCAATAGGTAATTGTGTAAGTCCCTGCTCCGTAAGCCATTTTCGAATAAAACTTCTAGCTGATTGTTCTTGTTTGTAAGCCAAAACATATTCAATATTTTGTTGGGACAGTCTCGATCCAATTATGGCCCCTGGATGGACTTCTACCAAAGAAATTGGATACGCGGCATTTAAATTCTCAATCTCTCTACTAAGCTTTATACCTCTTAATGTTAAATACACCATTCTGTTTAAGGTGGGCGGCATGATTGACCCAGATCTCATCCCTAAATTCACAATAAACTTTCTTAATTCCCGGTCACTTTCTCTATCTCCTCCACCGTCTTGATAGGACAATGGTGCATCAATTCCGATTACTACCTCATCTAATTGACTTTGTTCGAAAACCTCTTTCAGGATATCCTGGTCACTTAAATTATTTGCCCACTTAACCAATTGCAGGTGATTTCCCTCTTGTTTAAAAATAGTGAGAACGGTATCCTTATGATTTTTTGGACCTGATAAATCAATTCCGATTACTCTCATATAAAACCCTCGCTTACGTAATTACAGGCTGTAAAACAAATTCGCGATTTAGCTTAATGAACCTTCTGCAATTTTATCAGCCGTATGACCTCATGATCGTTCCCAGTATCGATAGGGACGAGCTTTGTTTTTTCGATGATTTCATTATAAAAATCTTCCCCAGCAGGGTATTTACCATCCCAACGCAGAGGGACATTGTACACATTGATCGTGCCGTCTCCATTACCACTATAAGTCACGGAGCCATCCACCAAACGAGAACCTGCCAACTGGATGACATCCTCCGGATAACTAGCGCTTGTTTCATCGTCAGGATTCAGTTTTTCTCCAGCTGGAATGTGATGGACATTCAATTCATCGATTTCCTGGTTGGGTCCTAGTTGCAGCCAAACTCGAGCGTACTCAATTTGATTACTTGTATATTTAGATAATGCTTCCTCGTCCGCCTGATGTTCACTGTTTTCGAAATCCTGGATCAGGACGACTTTGAATTCACCATCAAAGGACACCCAACTGACTGAATCCACGCGACTCTTATTTTTAACTTCAGGCAATTCATCCATGATCTGTTTCGCCATATCGAACATCACTTCAGTTTCTTCATAACTCTTCGTATGTCCATCCTGAAGTTTTTCGTTGATTTCCTGACTATACTCTTCCGTATTTGGCAGCAATTTAACTGTATAGTTCGTCATTCCTGAGTCACTTTTCCATACGTCCGTTTCATAATGCGTCCCATCAATTTTATAGTGCTCATTCAGGTACTCGTCAATATTCATATTCTCTGAGACTTGTTCATCTGAAGCACCTTCTGTTTCAGACAGTTGCGCTTTCTCTCCATTGTCATCATCTAAGTCAGAATCAACAGTTTGATTTTCTTCCTCGTTTGCTGGTGGCATATCATTCTTCACTTCAGTCTGTGAGCAGCCTGCAGTCATGACAAGCAAAACCATCATTAAAACAATAAAAGGGATGCCCTTCATAATTAACCCTCCTTTATGTACGGTTTTTAAATAGTGTTGACCTTCAAATATTTGTTAACCATCCACTAGAATACTCCTAAAAGTTCTTCAAAATTTTTAATTTTCATATCATATTGACTTACTTGGCCAAATCCATATTCAGCATAAATAAAGGGAATCTTAGCAAATCGGGCTGCTTCTAAATCACCTTGTGTGTCACCCACATAAACTGGTTTTGATAAGCTATTTCTCTCAATAACTAAGTTAATATTTTCACCTTTTGACAGACCCGTTCTACCTGGATTTTCAAAGTCTATAAAATACTTGTCAAGTCTATGAGACTTATAAAAAGCTTCTATGTAGCCATCTTGGCAGTTACTGACAATATAGAGTTTGTACTTTTGAGAAAGCTCCTTCAGGACATACTCTACATTGGGAAAAAGAACCCCACCGTTTATTGCTATAATAGATTGTTCTATTTCACAACAGTCATTTATTAACTTTTCCCGTCCTGTATTAGCTAAGTCGGGAAAGAGTTTCCTGCTTATATCATTCATCTGTAAACCCATCGTACCTTCAAAGTCTTTCCGGGTTAATTCACTATTTATTAGATTGCTTTTTCTAATAACGCTGTTCCAAGCACTAAGTACTGTGTCTATTGGGTCCCAGATGGTTCCATCTAAATCAAAAATTATACTATCCAATTATTTCACTCCCATCTAAAACTAATTTTGCAACTTACTTTCTCTTCTTTTGCTATAGCTCCTCTATTATTCATCTAATTTTATTTTTTGAAACAGATTCTCTAGAATGGCATCATGAAGCTTATCTATTCAGTGTACATATTTCTCACCAAGCCATATGGTATGTTTATTATCCATTTAATTTAGCCCTTTCCTTCAAGCGCTTCTCAAGACCATACCAATATATCACACCAAAAGATGGAAATAAATTAAACTACTAAAAGAGTCTTATCCGCCAAGGGATAAGACTCTCCTATTTATGATATTACAATTTTTGCAACAGCTTCACAGTGGGTAGAGTGTATGTGGCAACACATGAGGTGCTTGTTAAGTTTAGAGCATTAATCTGTTGTATAGTGTCGGCTACTACTGACGAATATCAATCCACCAACGATTCTTTGCATTCATATTTTCAATATTACCAAATCCACTGTAATGGAAAGCATCAAGGAAGATTGAATCCAATTTATCCTCATCAACAAAATAACCTAAATTAATCTTCTTTGTTTCACCTGGTTGGATAATGCCAATATTGTAAAAGCCTTTACCGCTTCCGTGAGGTTCTAAATAATCAACTTCGCCAGTCATAATACTATCTTCGGCGATTCCATCTTCTCCAGCATAGTTCCATGCATTATTATTAAATTGAAGTACTTGTAACGACGGGTGCATATAGATTTCTTCGGTTGCCTGCTTACTAGTATTTTTCACTGTTGCTGTCAGGTAGACAAATTTCAGATTAATTAGTTGTGAATCTACTAATTCGTCAACAGAATCTTTGCCATTTCCAACTTTATATACATCCCGTTTGTAGGGCAACAATTTCTTTTTTTCGTCTATAGCCTTATTTTCACTTAGAATTTCTAGTCCCGATTGATTAAAATTTTCTTGTTCAAAATCTTTGATTTTATCAAAGACTTCAACATTTTCTATAACAAATTCGAGTTTAGCTTCAGTCCCAGTAACACCTTGCTCCATGGTTACTGGAACCGTTTTACCGACCTTAAATAATTGTTTGCTGTCTTTTTTCAAAGGAATGACTCTTGATTCTGTTGGTTTATCCGCTTTGTTTAAATGGCCTCCATTATAATCTAGTGTATAGGATGCATTTTTCTCTGATGTTCGCTCAAGTGAAATGTTCTCCATGACTTTCATCATTTGCTCATCATTCACATCGGCTCCAATATAACTTTCTAACATAATTCCCTCTTCCTTGAATAAGAGAAAGACCTGTCTATCAAACATTATATTTTTGTTTCCGGTATCTTTCCTAACAACCACTGCTTTCCTGCCATTGAACTCTTTTTCTTCGTAGCTGTTTGAGTACAGAGTTTGAAAATCAGAATTCTTCTCTAATCTCCATAGAATGAATGAAAACCCACCATTTGCATAGTTATCTTTAAAGGAATATTTCATAGCCAGACTATCGTTTGCTTCCATATTTTCTGGTAAATAGCCGACTCTCATCTTATACCAACTATCTCTCTTATTGAAAATCTTATTTGCCACTGAAATATTCAATTCAAAATTCTGCTTTTGGACAATCATATCATAGGCTTTTACTGCACCGAAAGCGGTCGTAGGTATGCCTATGAATAAGCAAGCCGCGACGATTAAAATACGATTCCTTTTACGCTTGACCTGCTGTTTTCTTGCATTTGAATCCAATGAAAAGTTCGATATAATCGTATTAAGCTTATCAGTCGGAACATTAATCATGTCAATGTCTTCCTTAAACGATGGAATTTTGTCTGTCATCACTGTAAACCCCCTTCATTTTCTCCTTAAGTTTATTTAACCCGCGCCGGATATTTGTTTTCACCGTTCCTTCTGGACATTTAAGCATCGCTGCGATCTGTTTAACCGTATAATCTTGATAAAACCTTAAAAGCAGGACCGTTTTATATTTTTCTTCAATTTCTTCCATAGCTTTAAGAAGATCTATTTGTTCATCAGACTTAAAAGATGAGGTATCACTAGTGTTCTCTAATACTGCTTGATTGATTGGAATTGCTCTTTTTTTCTTTCTTAATAAATCTATCGCTGAATTAATCAAAATACGCGTCATCCACGTGGAGAAATATTCGTCATTTTTTAATTTTGCCAGCGATTCAAAAGCTTTATAAATCGTTTCTTGAAACACTTCTAATGCATCATCTTCATTTCGCATATAAACGTATGCCATCTTGTACAATTTTTCCTTCTCAAAATGAATTAATGTCTGAAATGCATTTATATCCCCTTTTTTCGCTTTGGATATTAAGTTCAACTTAGTCTCCAATGTGGCACCTCCTTTTTTCGTTTTCGAATATTAGATAAAACAGGCACAAAAAACGATTCAAATAATATTAAAATTTTTAGAATCTGGATATGAGTTGAAGATTAAATAAACGCCTCGTCTTTATAAAAATTACAATAATTTCTCATTTCATGACTAAATACTATTAATCCTCTTCTAAATGAAAAAGTAAATATAAAGTTTGACACAAAAATAGCCCCGTTTTTCAACAGGGACTAATAGTGTTCCTTATTTTTTTAAAACAAGCTGTGCCACACACTCCACATGCGTCGTCTGCGGAAACATATCAACAGGCTGCACTTCAACTGTCTTATACCCGCCATCTTCCAGAATTCGCAGGTCCCTGGCCAATGTAGCAGGGTTACACGACACGTACACAACCTTCTTTGGTTTCATATCAATAATAGTCTGCAGCAGTGCCTCGTCACAGCCTTTTCGCGGCGGGTCGACAACTAGCACATCGGCGCTGTTTCCTTCTTCGTACCATGCCGGTATGACTGTTTCGGCTTCGCCTACTGCGAATTCGGCGTTGGTGATGCCGTTCAGTTCAGCGTTACGTTTTGCGTCTTCGATGGCTTCTGGGACGATTTCGACACCGAATACCTTCTTTGCTTTTTGCGCTAAAAATAACGAGATTGTGCCGATGCCGCAATAGGCGTCAATCACGGACTCTTCACCAGTAAGTTCAGCATACTCAAGCGCTTTATCGTAGAGCACCTTTGTCTGTTCGGGATTTACCTGATAAAACGAACGTGCTGAGATCGCGAATTTGATGTCACCGATATAGTCGTAGATGACTTCGCTTCCCCAAAGGACCTCGGTTTTATCTCCCATGATTACATTCGTTTTCTTCGAGTTCACGTTATGGACGATTGACTTTACCTTAGGCAGTCTCGCGACGATTTCCTCGACCAGTTTGTTCCGCTGCGGGATATCATTCGTTCTCGTAACGGTGACGACCATCAACTCTCCAGTTTGCCTGCCGAAACGGGCCATGATGTGACGCAACACACCCTTATGGGATTCCTCGTTATACGGCTGAATTCCAAGTTCACCGGCGATTTCTTTGACCGCTTGTACAGCTTCGTTGATCTCATGAAGATGCAGCAGGCTCTCGTCTGTATCAACAATTTCATGGCTCCGAGGTTTGAAAAATCCAGCAATCAGCTTCCCGTCCTTCTCGCCAACCGGCACCTGTGCTTTGTTCCGGTAATGCCACGGGTTGTCCATTCCCATAATCGGGTGTACCACAATGTCCTCGAGCTTACCGATCCGTGTCAGCACCTGCCTCACTTGGTTTTCCTTATACTTCAGCTGACCCTCATAGCTGATATGCTGAAGCTGGCAGCCGCCATATTTATGGGCATCTTCAGCCGGACACTCAACACGGGAGGTACTCCTTTCAAGAATCTCCATCAGGCGTCCAAAGCCGTACCCTTTGTTCACCTTGGTTACTTTAATTTTTGCTTTTTCGCCAGGAAGTCCGCCCTGTACAAAAATCGGATAGCCGTCAACCTTGGCTACACCAGCTCCGTCGTGCGTCAAATCCTCAAATACTACATCTATAAAATCGTTCTTTTTAACCGGGATTGTTTTATTCATCATTTCAAGTCCTTTGCTGTGAATTAGCTAAGTCAGATTTTATCATATTGAATCAGGTATTGCGAAACGCATCAACCTGTCTTTTCAAAATACTGAAGCAAAACGACCAAGCCGTTTTGCTCCCATTTTTAAAAATATTACCATCCCTGTGGTCCATACCCTCCAGACCAAGGGCCAGACTGATATCCATATCCGCCAATGCCTGGTGTACCCTGGTATCCATAACTCCCATAACCTGGAGCACCCTGATAACCATAAGTCGGTCCTCCCTGGAAGCCATAACCTGGTCCTCCTTGAAAGCCATAACTTCCATATCCCGGACCTCCTGGATAACCGTATCCTCCAATACCAGTTGCTCCTGGGTATCCATATCCAGCTCCATTCAGCAATTGTCCTCCCAAATATCCTATTCCAGCCCCTAATAAACCAGCAGCCAGAGTTCCCGCAGCGCCAGTTTCGTACGATCTGGGATCATGCAAATAAGGCATATTATGTGGATGCATATACATGTAAATTGTCCCCTCTCTACAAATGTGTTGTTATGTCCCTCTAACACACTATGTAAAAATGGGCAAATGGTTTGGGTGGTCTGCCTATGCTTAATAAGATTGGGCAGTGATTTACTGTTTCTTTAGGAAAACCACCTCTCTTATTTTAAAATACGAATAAGATAGTAAAAAAAGATGGAGATGAAAAATGGACGAACTTGAAATTAAAGTTAAAGAATTAGAGATGAAGATAGCGGAATTGGAAAGCATGCAGGAAAATTTTCAGGAATCAATCCTGATCCAGCTCGACAATAGCGATGTTCGAACCCTAATCGATTTGATGGTGGACGAAAAAGGTTATGTGACCACTCCAGACAAGGAACAAAGATTAAGCAAAAGCCAGGTACTATTGATCAAGTAGAATGTCGGAACGGGCATCAGCACAATCTCTATAATCATTGCTTTATTTGAATTTCTAATGCCAAGAAAGCGGAGGAAAAATCCATCCGCTTTCTTGTCATTATTTTTACTGTACAGTAAATTCCTTCGACACTTCGTACTTCTTCCCGTCTTTAGGGGTCATCCAGACGGTTAAAATATAATCACCTTTTTCAAGATTGAGCTCATGAAGGTCAATATCATAGGTCAATGACTCCCCCTGTTTCACCGTCTCCTCCCCCAATGCCTGTAAAAAGGACGCGACGCTTGAGAATAGAAAAACCTCTTTGCCATCCTTCGTTTTTACCGAGTAATCGTATCTTTGCGAACTCGTAAATTCCAAAGTCACTTCTTCCTCCGTCTGATTCTTTACCTCATATTGAAAAATTAACGGTCTCTCCTCTGTCAAACTTGCAGCCATCTCTCCCGCCACGATTCCGGCACCTCCTCCATTTTTCCCATCATCCTGATTATCATTTGTAACCTTATTTCCCGTTCCGCATCCTGTGACCAGCAACCCAAGCAGCAATACCATCAACAATTTTTTCATTACCCGACCCTCCTGTTTAAAAAACTCTTCATCTATTTGTCAGGAGAACACCACAAAAGGTTACATAAATAGATAAACTAAATCGCCCATTCTCAAACAAAAGGGGAAGTGCCTGTTGCACCTCCCTCTTCATTTATGCCCTTTTATACTTCTTATCAAAATATTGCTGCAGTCCGCTGCTTGTCATTGAAAAAGCAAAAATAGTCAAACCGATAGCAAGGGTTCCGGTGATTGGCAGCCATGGGTGCGACCAGATATGTTGAGTGATATCCACAAAGTAGGTTGGCCACACATTGGAAGTGTTCAATGTCTTATACCCTCCACTAAGCTGGGAAACGAATTCGACACTTAGGAAGATTTCGATGATTCCTAGCTGACCGATGAGAAACAGCGTTCTCGCCATATCCGAGAAAAACTGGACGATGAAAGAGGGTCGGAGCGGCGGCCAGTAATAATTTTTCAGCATTGTCAGCGGCGACGAACCCGACACAATCCCCGCTTCCACATAAGGTCTTTTTGATATTTCCACCATTCCCTGATAAAAAATATCCGCTACCCTCCCCACTTCAATCAATGCCAGTACAATCAAGATCCAAAGATATCGATTATCTGAAAAAAGGATGAAAGGAGTTCCAAGAATCAAAATGACAAAGAAAATCGGAGGCATGAATGAAAACAACCGATTCCAAACAACTAATATACGATGGAAAAAGCGAGAATAAAAACTTGCCATCGCCAGCGGAACCGCAATGATATAACGGATAATGACGATTGCAAGAATGGTTAACAGCGTCTCTTTCGTCCCCAGCAGCAACCTGCTTAATAAATCGACGCCATTATGATCCGAGCCGATTGGAAAACCTTCCGACGGTGCAAACGGAGGAAGCTCAAAGCCTCCATCTTCCTTTTGCCTCATGACCGTATCTTTTAAAGAAGTATCCACGAACGGAAGATAAGGTGCAATAAAAGCAATGACAACTAGAAAAGACAATATGATCAAGCCAAATATCAACGATTTATTCATGATTCATCTCCTGTGAAACCGGGGTGACAAGGCTTTTGAAAATCTGTGTAAAGAGATTTGAAACCAAAATGATTGAGGCAAAAAAGACCGTATAACCGAATGCTGAAATACCGTCCACCATGATCTCCAGGCCAATCCTGAAGCCCGTTCCCCTTAATACCGCGTCAAACAGGCCATCCGCCGCTCCCTGGAAATCCATCAATTTTTCAACGATAAAAAGATTCGATAATACATAGAGTGTGATAGTATTCGCATGCGCTAGTATTCTAGGAAATGCATTTTTCAAAATATGTAGAAACAATATTTTAATGCTTGGAGTTCCTTTTGATTTCGCAGTCCGAATATAATCATTTCCTGCCTGCTCCTGTAGGCTCACATTGGTAATATTCGCAAGATAGAAAACAGGATAAATCATCAAAAATAAAATCCCAACCACATAGGTTTCAAGCTTTTCACTTCCATATAGCGTTACATGGAAGAACAGGCCTTTTTCATATAAATACATCAGGCCGATCTGAATGATGATGATGAAAAAGAGATCCGGCATCGAGATGAACAGCCACGTCGTCCCATTGCCAAGAAAGTTCAGCTTCTTTTTCTGCATCCTAAAATCAAAGATTCCTTTCAAGACACCTAATATATATGCCAAAATCAAGGTCGGAACAATCAAAAGCAAGCTCTTCCAAGCCTTGCCCGCAATCCTATCCGCATACGACTGGCCCGGTACAAACTCCCCAAGGTCAGGGTTTTCCTTTATGTAAGCCAAGAAACCGGTGATATTTTTAATATGCGTGTCCAATTCATAATCGTAGCTTGCGGATTTGAACTGTCCGCCCTGCCCTGTCTCAAAATTCGTCTTAGCCGGCAAAAACAATATTCCAATAAACAAAAATACGCAGATGATCCATAAAACAAACTGCTCGATTGCCTTTTTAAAATAAACCATGAAGCCTCCTGGTGGACTGTATTTTATTGAGATGCGCAACAACTAAACTCTGATATTATAAAAAGCCGCCTGAAAGCAGCTCAAATACACACTACTTGTTCACTATTAATCTCCCAAACCCTCATAGTGCAGCCCTTCATCAGGCAACTCTGCATTTGGTACACCAACGCTTACCTGCTTGATTCCTTGATCGGTGACAGAATAACCGTAAATCCAGCCCTGTTCATTCTCGAATCTTACTTCCATATGATATGGATTATAATTTCGGCTCGTACGATAGCTGATACTGAATTCTTCTTCCGGATACTTTTGTTCCAGGTATTCAGTCAGCTGCTCGGTTTTAACACCAAGATGATAGTTAATCCAAAGAGGGCGAATTGCAAAAAACGCCAGCTCCATGACTATGACTATCACAATCATTTTTAAAGCGAAATTCCGCTTCTTTTTGGGCAAAAAGTAAGTAACCCCCAAAAGCATCAACACTAAAGCCAAGGCTGACAATATCTCAATAACCGTAATAGGATGCATCAAATCACCAGCTTTCTTTTGGCACTAGTTATATTTTACCATTTTTAACTTTTCTGAAAAGTATTATTTTAATTTTGATATTGGTAGAGTTAAAGCTTTCGAGCATATATCCTTTCTTTATGTCTATGTGCCCCGTTTCTGCTCTTCCCCGCCTAACCGGGAACTTTTCATTTCTTTATGTGCCCCGTTTCTGCTCTTCCTCAACTAACCGGGAACTTTTCACTTCTTTATGTGCCCCGTTTCTGCTCTTCCCCGCCTGACCGGGAACTTTTCACTTCTTTATGTGCCCCGTTTCTGCTCTTCCCCGCCTGACCGGGAACTTTTTACTTCTTTATGTGCTCCGTTTCTGCTCTTCCTCAACTAACAGGGAACTTTTCACTTCTTTATGTGCCCCGTTTCTGCTCTTCCTTGCCTGACCGGGCACATATCGCTTTTTATATGACTGTACCTTGATCAGAAACTAGTGCAACAATAAACAAGCAAATTCTCTATGATCATCCAAAAAAAGACGAAGCCCGCAGGCTCCGTCCTAATGTACTTTTTTCTTAGCTCTATACAAAAATGCTTTTATCATAAAATAGCTAACCTCATCAGGCAGCAGTTCTTTTATTGGTTTTAACCTGTCGCGGCCGGCTTCTTTAACGGCTCGCTCGAGGTCTTCAATATGCTCGGCTGGAATCACCAAGTCATAATCGACCTCCATTCCTTGCTGGATGCACTGGATCAGGTGATTTTCGACCGTGCTTTCCACCAGTTCGCGCTTTGCGGCGATTTCAGCAACTGTCTTTCCCGTCTGATGCAGCTTGTACGTTTCGAGATGGGAATCCCCGACTGCTTTTTTCGGCTGCTTCCTAGCCGGCTCCGCAACGGCATTCATCACCGGCTGGCGATCCGGATGCTCTTCACAGAACTCGATAATCCGCTGAATGAATGGCGATCCGTAATTCTGCAGCTTGTGTTCTCCCACTCCAGCCACATTGAGGAACTCTGCATCTGTCAGCGGAAGCTTCAGGCACATATCCTTCAATGAGGAATCGGAGAAGATCATAAATGGCGGCACCTTTTCCGTAGCGGCAACTTCCCTCCGCAATTCACGCAACTCTTCAAATAATGGATCATCATTGGAAACCTGCTTGATCTGCACTGCTTCCTTCCTGAAAACCTGCGTTTTTCCAAGCAGGACATCCTTCCCTTTTTCCGGCACATAAATCGTCGGGTAGGTCCCATGCTCGACGCCAATCAGCTCCTGGGAAATCAGGAATTCGATCAGGTCATTGACCTGCTTGGCATTCCGATCCTTCATTAGTCCGTATGTCGGCAATTTATCAAGGCGAAACTCGAGGATTTTTTTATTCCTTGAGCCGGTCAATACATTGGCTGTCATCGCCTTGCCGTATTTCTGGCCCATCCGGATGATGCATGACAGCACCATTTGTGCATCCTTCGTGACATCCTCTGTCTCACGAGAGTCCGTACAATTGCCGCAGCGTCCGCATTGTACAGTCTCTGTTTCGCCAAAATAGTAAAGGATATAGGATTGCAGGCACTCCTCGGTATGGCAGTACCCGACCATCTGCTGCAATTTTTCCAGCTCAGGTCCAATCCGCTCCCGATCAGCTGACTGGTCGATCAAAAAGCGCTGCACCTGGACATCCTGCGACGAATAAAGCACGATACATTCACTGTCCAAGCCGTCACGCCCGGCACGGCCTGCCTCCTGATAGTAACTCTCCATGTTCTTCGGCATCTGGAAGTGGAGGACGTAACGAATGTTACTTTTATCGATTCCCATTCCGAAAGCTGAAGTTGCAACCATCACAGTAGCTTCATCCTGTAAAAAGCGCTCCTGTTCGCGGTTCCGGTCTTCATCGTTCATGCCTGCGTGATAGCGGGCGGCATTGAAGCCTTCCTTCTGCAGCCATTCATATAGCTGGTCGACGATTTTCCTGGTCGCCGCATAAATGATGCCAGCTTCCTTTTCATTTCTTTTAATAAACTCTTTTAAATATGCCTGGCGGTCCTGGCCTTTGACAACTGAAAAACTTAAGTTGCTGCGCTCAAACCCTGTAATCACCGTATTCTCAGGGTTTATTTTTAACGACGCGCAAATATCTTCCCTTACCTTCGGGGTCGCAGTTGCCGTCAGGGCGAGCACAATCGGCTTTCTCGGCAGGCGGTGAGCAAGTCCGGAAATCTGCAGATAGCTAGGCCGGAAATCATGTCCCCATTGGGAAATACAGTGGGCTTCATCGACAGCGATTAGAGGGATATCCATGTCCTGCAGGTCATCGATGAACTCCCAGGATCCTAGCCGCTCAGGAGCGATGTATAAGAGCTTGTACTTTCCATTCCTGGCATCATCCATACGCGCCGCAGCTTCACTGGCAGTCAGTGAGCTATTGATGTACGTTGCCGGAATGCCAAGCTGGGTGAGCGTATCGACCTGGTCCTTCATCAGGGAGATCAGCGGAGAAATGACAATGGTTGTCCCAGGCAGCACGAGCGCCGGGATTTGATAGACAATCGACTTACCGCCTCCAGTCGGCATGACACAGACGGTATTTTCCCCTTCAAGCACAGATGAAATTGCCTGTTCTTGCCCCAGTCTGAACGAAGAATATCCAAAATGACTTTGCAATAATTCTTGGGCTTTTTGCAGCATAGCGAGGTGGCTCCTTTCAGCGAGAAAATGTTGAGGGTTTTAGAGGGTTGCTCTTTCATTTTAACAGATAAGCCTTGTAGAACGACAATAAAAAAATGCCATGCTCCTATATGAAGCATGGCACCATTTATTCTGCGATCAGTATTGACTCTGCATTTCGATTTCTAGGCAGCACAATCTTTATAGTCGTGCCTTCCCCAAGCCGGCTTTCAATATCAATGCTTCCTTGGTGCAGGTCAATGATCCGTTTGCTTGTGAGTAAACCCAACCCTGTTCCTTTTTCCTTCGTTGAATAAAAAGGCTCAAAAAGGCGGTTGAATCTCGATTCTGATATTCCGCAGCCCTTATCAGAGACGGTGATTATAACGGAATCCGCACTCGCCTCTTCCAAGCTTACTCCGATAAAATGGCCGTTGTCCTCCGTGGCTTCTATCGCGTTCTGAAGGATATTTATAAGCACTTGTTTTATCTGATTCCGGTCACAGCTCAAACTGATTTGTGCTTCTGAATCAAATTCAACTTTAATGCTTTTTAAGTTGGCCTGCGGTCCCATGAATTGAATACATTCACTCAACAGTTTATTTATATTCGTGAATTGGAAACGAATATTCTCATTCGGTTTGGCAATGAACATGAACTCGTTGACGATTTGATTGATTCGTTCCATTTCATCCAGCATGATTTCAAGATAAGGAATCAGTTTCTCATCCGTAACGCTTTCTTTAACAATTTTAGCAAAACCTTTCATTGATGTGAGCGGATTCCTGATTTCATGCGCAATTCCCGCTGCCAGTTCCCCAACAACAGAGAGCTTCTCCATTTGCTGGACCTGCTTCTCCCTAACTTTTTCCTTCGTTATATCAATGGTTGTTCCGATGACCTCTACCGTCACCCCGTTATGGTATACAGGATTCAAGATGGCCAGGTACTGGATTCCCCCAAAGCTGCCTTCATAGTTAACATGTTCCCCATTCCACGCCTTTTCGTAAAAAATTTCTTTGCGCTGCGCCTGCTCAGGCGGAAGAAATTCAAACAAAGATTTTCCCACAACAAATTCAGGACAGAGACCCACTTTTTCGATCAGCTTGCCTTCAATGAATGTATGGATGAAAGTGTTGCCTACTTTTTCAAACTTGAAAATAAACCCTGTTTCCCTTGGAATAAATTGTTCATAATCTACTGCATTACATTGATGATTCACAAAACAACACCCTTAGAAAAGATTCGTTCCCTAATAATTCTTTATCGATAGGGGAATTCCTTTAGAAAAAAAGAGAAATCACAATAGTTGTTGAAAAATGTCCAATTTAGTATTTATATGTAAAAAAACTGCCTTCCCAATAGGGAAAGCAGCTCTTACTATTCCATCTTCTCTCCAGTCATCTCCATGACCTTCTCTTTTACCTCTTCTATGTTGCGCATTTTGTTGTCCCAGCACTTCTGGCTGAGGTCAACAGGATACTCTTCAGGATTGAGCATACGCGTATATTCTTCCCATAGCACTCCGAGGCAGTATTTTGAATGCTTTCGGACTTCATCAAGACTAGGCTGTGTGTATACAAGCTTGCCCTCTTTGAAAATGTCGTGATGCAGATCCCGCGCGTCGAAATTGGTGACGAACTTGCTGATGAAGGTATGGACTGGGTGAAACATCTTCAGGCGCCTTTCCTGCTGCGGATTCTCACCCTCAAGCGTGATATAGTCCCCTTCGGAACGGTTATTGGCTTTGTTAATGATCCTGTATACATTTTTAATGCCAGGTGTCGTTACTTTTTCCGGATTGGAGGAAATCTTGATGGTATCCTCCATCGTGCCGTCACCCTGCTCAACTGAAACGATTTTATAAACCGCTCCTAAAGCAGCCTGTTCGTAGGCGGTAATTAGCTTCGTGCCCACGCCCCAAGTATCGATTTTCGCACCCTGGGCTTTCAGGTTCATGATTGTATATTCGTCCAGGTCGCTGGATGCAACGATTTTCGCATCCTTAAAGCCTGCTTCATCAAGCATTTTACGAGCTTCCTTTGAAAGGTATGCAAGGTCGCCGCTGTCGAGGCGGATGCCGATAAAATTGATCTTATCGCCGAATTCCTTTGCCACTTTGATCGCGTTTGGCACTCCGGATCTCAGCGTGTCATACGTATCTACGAGGAAAACACAGTCTCTATGCGTTTCAGCATATTTTTTAAAAGCGGTGTAGTCATCCCTGTAGGCCTGAACCATTGAGTGGGCATGCGTTCCCGCGATTGGGATGCCGAACAGCTTGCCTGCACGCACATTGCTTGTGGAATCAAAGCCGCCAACATATGCAGCACGCGTGCCCCAAAGTGCCGCATCCATTTCATGCGCTCGGCGGGTACCGAACTCCATCGCGATTTCATCTTTCACGACCTGCTTGATTCGTGAAGCCTTCGTGGCAATCAATGTCTGGTAATTCACGATATTAAGCAGCGCCGTTTCAATCAACTGCGCTTCAACAAGCGGTGCATCGACCCTAACCAGCGGCTCATTGGCAAAAACAATCTCACCTTCCTGCATCGCACGGATAGTGCCTGTAAAACGCATGTCTTTTAAAAAGGCTAGAAAATCCTCATCAAAACTTCCTTCTTCCCTTAGGTATTGAATATCACCCTCTGTAAAACCGAAGTTTTCGATATAATGGATGATTTTTTCAAGGCCGGCAAAAACGGCATAGCCATTGCCGAAAGGAAGCTTGCGGAAAAACAAGTCAAACACCGCACGGCGATTATGGACGCCGTCACGCCAGTACGTTTCCATCATATTTAATTGGTATAAGTCCGTGTGTAGCATTAAGCTATCGTCTGTGAATTTAGTACTCATCAAAAAACCTCCAAGTATACTGCCATGAACTGCTTGACCATTTAGCGGATAAAATGAAAACTACGCTCTACACCATGTGGCTTGCAAATGGCTGCTACTTTACCTCCGCGCCAATCGAGCTCTCAAAATGGCGGAGCGACCACTCATGGCCCACCTGGTCAAAAGAAGCAACCGCATCCTTATACACAATAACCTTAAATCCCTTATTATAAGCATCGACTGCCGTGTGAAGGACGCATATATCGGTGCAACAACCAACGAGATGCACTTCCGTGATGCCCCGCTCGCGCAGTTTTATCTCAAGGTCCGTTCCTGCGAATGCCGAATACCTCGTTTTGTCGATATAATGCACATGGTCGAGATGCTTATTTTCTTCATAAACTCCCTGCAGGCTGCCGAATAAATCCCTGCCTTCCGTACCGCGGATATTATGAGGCGGATACAGCTTCGTCTCTGGATGGAACTCATCACCTTCATCATGGACATCAATCGCGAAAACAACATAGTCACCATTTCCGATGAACTCCTTCGTCACGCCGACGAGCTTCTCTTCAATCGCCTGCCCCGGCTCGCCGCAAGTCAGCCGACCATCATCCGCCACGAAATCATATGTATAGTCGATATTGATTAACGCCTTGTTCCCCATTATGTATCCACATCCTTTTATCTTATTATCTTTCATTTTCTTCCAAATATGATTTGCAGGCAAATTTTTCATATCGATGGGGTCTGAAAATAGGTTAATATTCAGCAATATTTTTTGATTTAGGAATAAAATCTAAATTTCTGGAATATATCTGTAGGTTTAAGGAATACAATTTACTTTTAAGAAATAAAACCATAAGTTTAAGGAATATCCTTCTATACCCTATCTCAGAGCACAAAAAAACCACCCCAATTTGGAGTGGTTTCCAATTATTCTGCTTTAAAATTCAATTCCAGGTTCTCTGGCCGGTCTTCTGGACGGATTTCATCCAAAGGCACGTAGACTTCAATGTGCCTGAACAGGTTTTCGAATTCAGCTGGCAGGTTGCCGCCGTATTCACCATCCAGGTTCAGCTGGACAGTTTCCTTTGAATGCACTTTGATGCGGTTTGCTTGCGTGTATATGACTCCCGGATCATTGATATGCTCACCGCGGACAGCGAGTGAGGCGATCCTGATAAAATCGGCCAGGTTCATCTTTTTCAAAATCAATAAAGAAAACATTCCATCATTGATTGACGAATTTGGAGCCAGGCGTTCGAAGCCGCCGACAGAATTCGTCAACCCGACGAGGAACATCATGACCTCGCCCTCGAATAGCTTTCCATCATATTCAATGCTTACTTCAGAAGCACGAATGGATGGCAGCATCTCGATTCCTTTTAGATAATATGCGAGCTGGCCGAGCATTGTCTTGAGTTTGCTTGGCACTTCATATGTCAGCTCTGTCAGCCTGCCGCCGCCAGCAATATTTATGAAATATTTATCGTTGATTCGGCCTACATCGACCGGAATCGTTTCGCCTTTGACAATGATATCGACCGCAGCCTCGATATCCCTCGGGATATGGAGTGCGCGTGCAAAGTCATTCGTTGTGCCGACCGGAATCACACCGATTTTAGGTCGGTATTCCTGTTCAGCGATTCCATTGACCACTTCATTGATCGTGCCATCTCCGCCAGCTGCAATCACCAGGTCATAGCGCCGCTCCACCGCAATTCTGGCAGCCTGCGTCGCGTCCCCCTCACCTGTCGTTGCATGGCATGATGTCTCATAGCCGGCATTCTCCAGCTTTACCAAGACCTCCGCAAGATGCTTTTTAAAAATCTCACGACCCGAAGTCGGATTATAAATGATTCTTGCTCTTTTCATACCCATCATCCTACTTAATATGGTTTTTAATTCCATCCTTTTACATCATAGCTCATTACTTCTATCCAGGCAATTACCTCAATATCGATAGTACCGGATATATCATAAACTAAATCCTGTCCATTTGCCAAAAAGAAATCCACTATTAAATCAAAGTGTTAACTATCGTATTTTTCGAAAAACTCTTCCATTCCTACTCGTTCTTTTTTACAATACAAAGAGAATGGTTACATAAATTGGAAACCCCTACCCGTTATTGTGATTGAAGGATGCAGCCTATAGAGATCTTATTACCTGGTTACAACCTGTTGATCTGCTCAATTGGACTTGTAGTTTTCTCATCCTTACACTGGTGATGCTCCAGCAAATGAGAATCAGCAGTGCATTCATATAGAAGTATACTGCTATATGATACAACAGACGTCAAAAACGGCATAATAGTTCCCGAAGGTTTTGGCCAGTACAACTGCCTGCAGAACACATATTTTCAGCATTGTATATACTTATCAAGGATTGATTGACTCTGTAAAATAAACATTCTGACGAGGACTATTTTAGAATAAAATTCTCTAACTAGATTAAAAGGGTGACGTTATATGACTTGGATTTGTCTTTTGGCAGCTTATTTGGTCGGTTCCATTCCAACCGCTTTATTGATTGGCAAATATTTTTTCCATGTTGATATCAGGGACCACGGCAGTAAAAACCCTGGCGCGACGAATACATTGCGGGTCATGGGAAAGCGAGCGGCCATTGTCGTTCTGCTTGTGGATGTCGCAAAAGGGATGCTTGCCGCTTCTCTTCCGCTGATCTTCGATAGTCCAGTTGAACCGCTGTATGCCGGGTTGATTGCGGTCATCGGCCACTGCTTCCCGATTTTTGCGGGCTTCCGCGGGGGGAAGGCGATTGCCACGACGGCAGGCGTACTGCTGGTTGTTGATATCGGAATGTTCCTGGCCGTATACCTGACTTTTTTTGTCGTCATTTTTCTAACCAAATATGTGTTTATGGGTTCGATATCGGTGGGAATCGCGATGCTCATTTTTTCTTACTTCTCTCCGGAAGTTCATAAGCCATTAATCTTTACTGCTTTTATTTTATTTTTAATCTTCCTCCATCGTTCTAATTTGAAGAACTTTTTTAACGGCAAGGAACCGAAAATCAATGATAAAAAAGTGAAGGGTGACCGTCTGCCTCCAAAAGATCTTAAGATGTGAATATTAACCATGGCTTTCCCGAGCCATGGTTATTCTTTTGCACTATAAATATATTAGAAAAGTAAATTACTATTCATGTGATAGTAATTTTAACGAAAAAATAGATTGTTAATCATTTAAATGAAATGATAGAATATTATTTGTATTAGCAATATTTTTTCAATATTTTTTCGCGATAACAAAGGGGGAAAGATTATGTCCAACGAAATGTATCAAATCATTGCCATCGGGATATACATGGCCGCGATGCTTTATATCGGCTGGTATTCCTACAAAAAGACAAGCAATCTGACTGACTACATGCTTGGCGGCAGATCGCTTGGTCCGGCAGTCACAGCGCTTAGCGCCGGTGCAGCTGATATGAGCGGCTGGCTGCTGATGGGTCTTCCTGGGGGAATTTATGTAAGCGGTTTAGCGAATGCATGGATTGCCATCGGATTGACTGTCGGCGCATATCTCAACTGGCTTTATGTAGCACCTCGACTTCGCTCATACACTCATGTGGCGAATGACTCCATCACGATTCCAAGCTTCCTGGAAAACCGTTTTAAAGATGATACAAAGCTTTTAAGAATTGTATCCGGAATTGTTATTCTTCTATTTTTTACTTTCTACGTTTCCTCCGGAATGGTCGCCGGAGCTGTTTTCTTCGAGAATTCATTCGATCTTGATTATCACACCGGCTTGTTGCTGGTTTCCGCCGTTGTCGTAGCCTACACATTGTTTGGCGGCTTTCTCGCGGTAAGCTATACAGATTTCATCCAGGGAATGATGATGCTACTCGCCCTTCTGCTCGTGCCGATTATCGGTTTCTCGAAAACGGGAGGACCTGCAGAAACGTTCGATACCATTCGTTCGATTGATCCTGCATTGCTTGATTTATTCAAAGGTACGACTGTCCTAGGCATCATTTCAACCGCAGCATGGGGTCTTGGCTACTTCGGTCAGCCACATATTATCACCCGTTTCATGGCAATCACATCAATAAAAGAAACAAAGAGTGCAAGAAGAATCGGCATGGGCTGGATGATCTTCTCCTTAATTGGAGCAATACTGACAGCGTTGATCGGTCTTGCTTATTTTACTCAGAATCCGGATGTTAAGCTGGATAACCCAGAAGCCGTCTTCATCGTGCTAGGGCAAATCTTCTTCCATCCGTTATTTGCCGGCCTTATGCTGGCAGCCGTTCTCGCGGCGATCATGAGCACCATCTCGTCCCAGCTGATCGTTACATCCAGCGCACTGACTGAGGACTTGTACAAAATCATATTTAAAAAAGAAAAATCAGATAAGCAGTACGTATTTTTCGGTCGTTTGGCAGTGCTCGCAGTAGCCATCATCGCTGCATCACTGGCATGGGTACAAAACGACACCATCCTTGGCCTGGTTGCATACGCTTGGGCAGGCTTCGGAGCAGCGTTCGGACCGATCATCATCCTGAGCCTGTACTGGAAGAAGATGACCAACTGGGGCGCGATTCTCGGCATGATCGCCGGTGCCGCTACCGTTGTCATCTGGAGCAATTTCGGCTTGAGCGATGTCATGTATGAAATCGTCCCAGGCTTCATCATCAACCTGATCATTTCTGTTGTTGTCAGCTTGGTAACATACAGACCAAATCCTGAGATTGAAAAAGAATTTGATATGAGTGTTGAGAACTTAAAATCATAAAAACGATGCCACAGAGAACCTTTCTCTGTGGTATTTTCATATTCCGCTAAAACCTTACAGGAAATTACATATGATAGGTGGAATTTTTATTAGAACTACAAAACTCTGAGGGGAAAAGTTATGAAGAAGAAACTATTAATCTACGGTACAGCTGCAGTGCTGTTTTTAAGCGTGCTCATTGCCATGGATCGGTATAAATTATATAAGGAAGAAAAGCCACCCTTGCCAGTTGTGACGATTGAAGGTGAGAAAATTTCTGTCGTAACAGGAGAATACAATTGGCATGGAACCAGGCAAACTTCTGAAGAACCAATTAAGCTGATGGCAGGAACGATTCCATCCAAGACCAAGGAAAGACAGGAGTTAACTGTAACCTTCCCCGCAGACAAAAAACCAAAACAAATCATGATTAACCAGATCAATTCTGTTCCTGGTGCTGATAAACTATCAGCGCAAAGCGATACAATACTGATACCAAAAAGCCAGACCGTCCAGAACATACTCTTCCAGATCACAGCAGGCTGGGATGAGGAATTCAACTCTTTCAGCACCTATTTCGTCAACTTATCGATAGAAGACCTGCCTGATTTCTATGATTTCCTATCGAAGAATCCTGAGAAACTTTCTGTACTGGCCATTGTTCCACGTGGAGAGTCAGAAAAGTATGACATTCCCGACGAAGTAAAGGCTAAGCTTGATTCCTTCCACATATCTGATGATATTAATAGTCTAAAAGAGCGTTATCCTGAACTGACGACAAACGTAACACCAGTCTATATGATCTTTACTAATACGCATCTTGCCATTTCAGTATTGGATAAGGAAGCACTCTTTAACATCATAATGGATGATGGTCTGGATTGACGTAAAAGGCCCTTTTGCCAGGGCCTTTATGCTCTCTTAATCAAAATCAAGATAGTCCTTATTCAAAACCAATCTCTCGCCTTCCTTGAACACTTCTTCCAGTAATTCCAACAAATTTGGATAAGTATCAATTGGCTTAAAACTCCTCATATCCATTTGAAGGATTTGGCCTTCTCCGTTATAGACAAAGAATGTTCCGGTGGCCATCGAATCCGCAAACACAAATAAGCCATCCAGGCGTTTTCTATCGCGTGAATAAGGTGGGATATTTCGAAATGAAATTGGCTGATGAATCTGCTCCTCGATGGTCATCCCTTTATAACCGTCCTGTTTGCCTGCGACCCTCAATATATCAAACAAGTAGCAGCCATTAGACGTTAACAGGAATTCTTTAAAGTCTTCTGGCAGATTGCCTATCTCGTCTTCGAGTGAATGTAACTCTTCAAAGGTCAATGGTTTTTGGATATGAGTTTGCCAGCGGTCTTCGTACAGATTTCCATATAGGATTGTACCAGTCCTAAGTTTTTTCCGGTCATCTTGATAAAGCTTGTCTATCTTTTGCAGAAATTCATCATACATGGCTACAACTCCTGGAGTTTAATCAACTGTTATTGTACCTGCCCACTGGCTGGATATCGAACGAACCTCGAAGGTTTGATGATCTTTCCAGGCTGCTTTTCCTAAAAACCTGGCATAGACCATTTCATTCGGAACCTCTTCCGCCAGTACTTTCTTTTTTATCATCAGGCCGTCTTTATCATATATCCTGGCAATGAGCTGAAAAGAGTTCACACTGTGTATCCCAAGTACTAATGCTGTATGCCTTTTATCCGGGCTCTTTTTAGGCGTGTTTTTTAATATAAACTGTGCCTGGTAATTATGTTCTTTAACCTTTTCAAGCGCATGAATGACAGGAGAGTAATCCCAGTCCATTTCCCGAAAAACCGGGTCAATATAATCGTTGAAGATTCTTACATATTCCTCATATTTCTCTTCAACGGTATCAAGCTTCAAAAACTCAATCGGATTATAAGGGATCTTCACAGTCCGCCCATTTTCAATTGTATAGTCATCAATTTCAATTTCTTTTACTTTATCAACGCAGTAAATACTTAAATACCTGTCTTCTTTGGTCTCAATCCCTTTTAAATATCTGCTCATCAATAATTGAAAGATTCTCGTTTGATGGTTAAAACCTATCTCGCCCTTGTTTGGCCTGTTG
This sequence comes from Mesobacillus jeotgali, assembly GCF_002874535.1. GTDB lineage: Bacteria > Bacillota > Bacilli > Bacillales > Cytobacillaceae > Mesobacillus > Mesobacillus jeotgali. The sequence goes on along the minus strand of NZ_CP025025.1, from coordinate 105,898 downwards.
ATCATATCAGACAGCATAATTTCTTTCAGTTCCATGGACTCTCACCTTTAAAATATTTATTCAAAAACAAAGGTATCCAAAACTCCTTTATCTGTCTTGCCATACTTCTTTGCCAGTTCTTCAAACTGCTTATTTCTCTTATCACTGCCAAACCCAACTGATATCCTTTTCAGAGAAGGATTTCTTAATGCAGGCAAATAATCTTCCACACTCATATTCATTGCTGACCAGTGTGTAAAAACCTCAAGGGCTGGAGCGTACTCTAGACTATTAAGCTCTTTCAACCCCTTCAAGTTATTTAAAGCAAGCTTCCGCAGTTTATGTAAATCAACCAGGGACGGAAATATTTTAACATTTGGCAGATTTTCAATCGTTACGTATTGAAGTCCAGTTAATGATGATATAAATGATATATCACTTAACCCCCTGATTTGGAATAGCTCCAGATATTTTAATCCGTCCATACCTGCAATAGCATTAAAAGTTTTAATCCCGCCAAAATTAATTGAAAGATGCGACAGTTTTTTTAACGGCTTCAAGAATTCCAGGTCACTGGTTGTTATGGACGTTAAGGTGATTTTTTCAATATTCATTAACTTCCCGACAATCTCAATATCTTTTGTGTGCCCTACAATCAAGAGTTCTTCAAGGTTCTGGAACCTTTCTATCGCAGATAGACTTTGTTTTTTTGACTTTGTTTGGCCAAGTATCAACTTCTGCAATCCATCTGGGACCAAAGATAAGACTTCAAAGGATTCCAGACTGAATATACTGAGGTTAAGTTCTGCCAAATTCTTTAAAGATGCGAGCGTTTCTACATTTTCTACCCTGTCATGACACTCAACATATAGGCGCCTTAAATTCGGAAGAAGATGAAGAAAGCTTAAATCACAAACAGTCTGGTAATACCCATAGACACGGAGAATTACGTCGCTCCGGTTTGAGAACAGGGTCTCGTTCAATTTCGTGAAAGTTTCAGGTTCAATATCACTAGAAAACTGGATAACTTGTAATTTTTTATTTTTTATTAACTCCGTGATTTCATCTGTAGTTAAACTCCCATTAATTTGGACACGGCCATCAGATGTTAAACTATACATTTACGCCTCCTTTTCGCATTATGACCTTTACCACTCTCTCCACTCTTCAGTGATGTCCTCATCCGCATCAAGACCAGCTTCTCGTGCTTTCTCATCAATAAACTCCCATAATTCTTCGCGCTCCAGTGTTTCTATAAAATAATTGTATTCTTCATTGAGTCTATTAAACTCGTTTACGACTTCTTTTACTTTCTTCAGGATGGCCTTTTCCGTCGGGATCTTCAAAGATTTAAGAGAAGAGACATACCTCTGAAGTGCTTTTTCCGAAGCTGCCAGAGCTTCCTCGGTGAACATATCATCGCCTGCCACCATTCGTTCTCTCCATAAAACGGTTGGCAATTTCTCATTTATCTGTGAGGCTGCCAAAATTTCAGTGTCCTTTTTCTTTACAGCTGTGTATTCCTCTAGCCGATGGGTGTAATGTTTTTTCTGTGTAAAATAAACATGCTCAATACCTTCACAAGGATTTAAATCCCCATCAAGGACAGTAGTGCCTCCAAAAGCAAGCATTTTTAATCCAGGCAATTGACTGACAAACTGAATCGAAGGTATTTCCCCACAGTCCATCATACTTAACTTCTCTAAATTCTTTAACTCTGCAATTGGGGTGAAATCACCGATTTTTTTACAGTTCTCTATTTCTAGAACTCTCAAGCTTTTTGATAGATCTTTAATATCCTTCAAATCATTAAAGGATCTTAAATAGTAAAGACCGAGCTTTCCCAAAACCCCCAATCCTTCTACCCCTTTTAATGAGATGATATTAGACTGGATCAGCTCCAGGAATTCCAGGTTCTTAAGTCCTGAAAATTGTTCAAGATTCTTAGTTTTAGGCTTGTAGCTCCAGAGCACCATTTCTTTTAAGTTCTCAAGAGTCCCTATTTCCTTTGCTTTGGGTGGAAGCTGCCCATAAAGCACTTCAAGCGAAGGAATCCTTTCAAAATCAATCTCCAGAGATGGTCTCGTTTCATTAATTGACAGTGACTTTAGTTTTTTTAAATGGTAAAGTCCTGAAACATCTTTTAAGTCTTCACCCCCAAGGGAAACCAACTCAATGTCAGGGCATTCACTTAAAAAATCTACTTGAGCCAGCTCATAAGAAATATCGACATTATTTATCTGATGTTCTTGAATATAGGCTATTGATTCCGTGATATTGTCCACATTAATTTTCACTGATACTTCGCCGTCGTCATCAATCCGTATTCTTACATTGCCTTCCTTTAAAAATTTGACCATTTTGCACAACCTTTATATTTTTTCAATCAGCCACTTTGTTTTCCTGCCCTGGTAAGTCATTGTTATTGTTCTATCAGTAACCCATTTTAAATCACCTAAATATTGATTGAAAATCAGTTCATGCGGCCTCTCCTGGAGGACTTTTTTGCTTTTTATCAATTCACCTGATTTCTTGTCCCTGATGTTCAGCGTTGCACTAAAATAGTCTATGTCATGCGTACAAAACATCTCTGCCATATACTTTCTGTCAGGTGAGGATCTTTGTGCCCAAGTATACTCATTTACATAGTTTCGCTCTTTTATTTCAGCTGTGATCCGATTGAAGACGTCATGTTCCCATGAATACTCATTCGCAACTTTAACGATTCCCTCATCGATTTTATTTAGAATAAGTGTTTTTTTATCAAAATCGGATAGAGAAAAATATGAATCTACGTCCAACTTTACCGAAACCTCAGTGAAACCATCTGTGGTGGTCTGCACTCCATCTCCTGGAAATTCCACACAATTGATCATAATTTTCTTTGACCTGTCATTTGGAAAGCGACCTAGTAAAAAAGTGTACAAACCGGCTATGCACCTAACCTGGTCTCGAAACAGCATTCTTTTTCTCTTCCAACCTTCTTCATAATCAAAGCGTAACGCTTCGGTCTCAGTAAGAGAATGCCTGGCCATTACCCTTTTGATATCTTCGTCTTTTTTTATATAAGGTAAATCCAAATCAATATCTCTAAGTAAAATAGAGGCCAGCCCCCTTTTGTGTTCTTAAGCTAATAATAGCACCAGCACGTTTGTAAGAATATGTATTTAAAGAACTATTTTTAACCCGACTTTCCCCCTTTCCCGGGAAATATCGACAAAAAAGCTGGCGAATAAATCGCCAGCTTTCGCTATTATCTCTTATTCAATTCTTCAACAAGCAATTTGTTGACTAATGGCGGGTTTGCCTGACCTTTTGTTGCTTTCATGATTTGGCCGACAAGGAAGCCTTTGGCTTTGTCCTTGCCACCTTTGAAATCTTCTACAGATTGTGGGTTCGCATCGATGATTTCAGTGATGATCTTGAGCAGCTCGCCTTCGTCGGAGATTTGGACAAGCCCCTTCTCTTTGACGATTTTCTCTGGGTCGCCGCCGTTTTCGATCAATTCCTTGAATACCTGCTTCGCGATTTTGGAGGAAATCGTGCCGTTCTCGATCAACTTGATCAAGCCGGCAAGCCCTTCAGGAGTCAGTGCTGTTTCATGCAACTCTTTTGATTCTGCTTTCAAGTAGGCTGAGAATTCACCCATCAGCCAGTTGGAGGCCTGCTTTGGATCGGCTCCTGCTTTAACGGCAGATTCAAAGAAGTCAGCCATTTCTTTTGATACCGTTAAAACTTCTGCATCATAAGCCGGCAGTCCCATCTCCTCGACATATCGCTTTTTCCGCTCGTCTGGCAGTTCAGGGATTTCCGCACGAACCCTTGCCTTCCACTCTTCATCAATATAAAGATCCGGAAGATCGGGCTCAGGGAAATAACGATAGTCATCTGAGCCTTCTTTTACGCGCATCAGGATCGTGGTGTTCGTCGCTTCATCAAATCGCCGTGTCTCCTGCTGGATTTCACGCCCAGCAAGGATTTCCTCTTCCTGACGCTTTTCTTCATGTTCAAGCCCTCTGCGGACAAAGTTAAACGAGTTCAGGTTCTTAAGCTCCGTTTTCGTGCCGAATTCCTTTTGCCCGACCGGCCTGATCGAGATGTTTGCATCACAACGGAGTGAACCCTCTTCCATTTTACAATCCGATACGCCCGTATATTGGATGATTGACTTTAACTTCTCAAGATACGCATATGCCTCATCCGGAGTGCGTATATCGGGCTCCGATACGATCTCAACAAGCGGCGTTCCCTGGCGGTTGTAATCAACGAGGGAATAGCCATTACCGTGCGTCAGCTTGCCAGCATCCTCTTCCATATGGATGCGTGTAATGCCGATTTTCTTTTTATAACCATTAACCTCGATTTCGATCCAGCCATTCTCGCCGATTGGCTTGTCGAACTGTGAAATCTGGTAAGCCTTCGGGTTGTCCGGGTAAAAATAGTTCTTGCGGTCGAATTTCGTATACTCCGCGACTTCGCAGTTCAAAGCCATAGCGGCTTTCATAGCGTACTCAACCGCTTTTTTATTCACCACTGGCAATACTCCAGGGTAACCAAGGTCAATCACGCTTGTATTCGTATTCGGCTCGGCACCAAAATGGTTCGGACTCGCCGAAAAGATTTTCGATTCTGTTTTTAATTCAACATGGACCTCAAGGCCAATTACCGTTTCAAACTTCATCGTTTTCACCCCTTTACAGCTCAGGTTTTTGTTTATGAAAATCTGTTGCCTGCTCGAATGCATGGGCAACTTTATATACAGTACTTTCATCGAAATGACGTCCGATGATTTGCAGGCCAAGCGGCAGACCCTTGTCAAAGCCGCACGGGACCGAGATCGCCGGCACACCTGCAAGGTTGACCGGGATCGTCAGAATATCATTTGCATACATTGTCATCGGGTCTCTTGTGTTCTCGCCAAGTTTGAATGCCGGCGTAGGTGCAGTAGGACCAATAATGACATCGTATTGCTCGAACACTTTCTCAAAGTCCTGCTTGATCAGCGTGCGGATCTTCTGTGCTTTTTTATAATAAGCATCATAATAACCAGAGCTCAGCGCGAACGTACCAAGCATGATACGGCGCTTTACTTCCTCACCGAAGCCTTCCTCGCGCGTCATTTTGTACATTTCGAGCAGATTCTCAGCATTCGGTGAACGGTAGCCGTAGCGGACGCCATCAAAGCGCGCCAGGTTCGCAGATGCTTCAGAAGATGACAGCAAGTAATAGGTCGCCAGAGCGTACTTGGAATGCGGCAGGGAAACTTCTTCCCATGTTGCTCCCAGGCGTTCGAGGATTACGAGTGCGTCCATTACCGATTTGCGCACTTCTTCGTTCACACCTTCGCCAAGATACTCCTTAGGCACAGCAATTTTCAATCCTTTTACATCACCAGTCAAAGAAGCGATATAGTCAGGGATGTCCACTTTGGCGGAAGTCGAATCCATTTCATCGTGTCCCGCGATCGCTTTTAACAGAAAAGCATTGTCTTCTACATTTCGTGTGATTGGTCCAATTTGGTCCAAAGAAGACGCAAATGCGATCAATCCAAAGCGTGAAACTAGCCCATAAGTTGGCTTCATGCCGACCACTCCGCAGAAAGATGCCGGCTGGCGGATCGAACCGCCTGTATCTGAGCCTAGTGAGAACAGCACTTCACCAGCAGCAACTGATGCAGCCGAACCCCCAGATGAACCACCAGGTACCCGGTCAAGATTCCACGGATTAAGAGTCTTTTTAAAACCAGAGTTTTCGTTTGAGGATCCCATCGCGAACTCGTCCATATTCAGCTTACCGATCGTCACCGTTTCCGCCTGCTTCAGCTTCTGTGTTACCGTCGCATCGTATATAGGATCAAAGTTTTCGAGAATCTTGCTCGCTGCTGTCGTACGCAGGCCCTTTGTAACGATATTGTCCTTGATACCAATCGGCAGTCCGTATAACTTGCTCGTTGGCTTGTTCTGGATCACCTTGTCGTCCAATGCCTTCGCCGCTGCCCTTGCGTTTTCTTCATCCAATGTTAAAAACGCCTGGACCTTGCTTTCGACCTCGCCAATCCGCTTGAAAGATTCATCGACCAGGTCGGAAACTCTTAGATCTCTTTTATGTATAAGCTCATGAAGCTCCGAAATCTTGTGTTCAAATAAACTCATCGCCGGTCCTCCTACTCCATAATTCCTGGCACTTTGATCTGTCCATCCTGGTGCTCAGGCGCATTCTTCAAAACCTCTTCACGCGGAAGGCCCTCTTTTGCACGGTCCTCACGCATGACATTCTTTATTTCAAGCACATGTGCAGTTGGTTCAACATTATCCGTATTCAGCTCATTCAACTGCTCAGCATATGTAATGATTTTATCCAGCTGGTCCGTCAGCATTTGCGCTTCCTTTTCTGTAATCGCCAATCTTGCCAGGTGTGCGACATGCTTCACCTGCTCCTCAGAAATCCTTGACATAAAAGCACCTCCATCGTAAATCGTCAGACAATAATAATAATGATCATAGCAAAGTTTTCCACGTTAAAGCAATACATGGCTTCCTGTTTGTACTATTTTAACATGAGAGGTTATTGATCGCAGAAAAGAATACATGTTTGCGGAATATTGTTAATATGTAAGTAACGGTATAAGTTTTACGAAACTGTAAAGCAATAAGGGGGGATTCGTATTCTTCATATCATTTTCGATTTCATCGGTGACTTATTTTCCAGTTTAGGGTACAGTCATTCCTTGAATACAAAAAAAATCGACCGGAATATAGACCGTTTGAATCAACATGAATGGTTTAGATGGATTTACAATGATGAAAAGTACCGGCGTTTATTTTTTGTGAACCGCCATGTCAGAGCGTATCTGCAAAGCTCCCTCCGTGTTAACAAAATGATTCGCGATTTAAATGCCCGTGAAAGGTTTTTTCGATTATTGGACAAACAACTGCAATAAGGGATGGAATTCAGCTCCACCCCTTTCACTTTGCTGGCAAATCCTAAGTGAAAACTTATTTAATATTACCTGCCGACGAATGCTCACTGATTCCCAGTGCCATTTTTAAATATTCCACAAATAGAGTGGATTGCTCTTTGATCTTCAAATCTTCCTTCGATAACATGGCATCCTCTACTGCCAATCCGTCTATAAAGGCAATGATCGAACGGGCAATGATTTCATGATCAAACCTTGTGCTGAATTCACCGCTTCTTTGTCCATGTTCAATAATTTGTGCATATAATTTCAAGCCATTATTGTATCGGGTTTTTCCATATGCTCTCCTGTGTTCATCATTTCTTCCTATTATAAAATACTCCAGTTTTGCCGGCGCCAAAGGATCCATTTCATCATCTGGCCTCCCATCCTCGCCAAAGATGGTTTTCATGAGCATATCCCAATAAGAAGTTGCATTTTCTTTAACCATATCCAACGCATCATCCAATTCGCCTGCTAATAATTCTCCCATAATCGCTTCGAACACAGCTTCTTTACTTGCAAAATATTGATACAATCCGCCTCTGCTGACATTCGCAGCGTCCATTATGTGCTTCATCGTGGCCCGCTCATATCCATATTCAATGAAGACTTCCTCTGCCGCCTTCAAAATTTCAGCTCGACGCTGCTCCATGTGTTCCTGACTGACTTTCGGAGACATTTACTCTCCCCCGTTCTATTTTACTTTTAAAAATCAAACCAACTATCGAGACCGCAACCAACAATAATCCAGTGATGATGAATGTCGGGATGACTCCCAGTACTGTGGCAAGCAATCCTCCGGCCAATGGCCCGATGATCGTCGCAGTAGTCGTTACGCTGTTCAAAACACCGAATACTCTGCCTGTCATGTGAACAGGAGTGTCGGTTTGGACTGCTGCCTGAAATGGGATGAACACCAACCCGACAGAAAAACCGCCAAACAATCCAAGAATAGGTCCCCATAGCATTGGCAACTCTAAATCAAATACTGTCAATACAGCCATCATACTAAAACTGAGCCCAATCCCACAAACTCCAATGAACATCAAAATCAGGGCATTGTAATCTGTTTTCTTAGCCAACAGCATTCCGGTAAAGAACATTCCGAGTCCTGAAGCTGTAACAATATAACCAAAGAGATCCGGTGAAACATTCGGCAGTTCCCTGAGCAATACGATGATTTGGGAGTCTGAAAGCTGTAAAATCAACAAGCTTACCCCTAACACCAAAACCCCCACGATTAAAAACCGATTTCCTTTAATAAACCTGATTCCTTCCAAGAAATCCTCTTTAAACGAAGCTTCCTTCGGTTCCTCCGAACCATCCTTTATTGGCACCACTGCCTTTGGCAATGCAAGAAGCAGAAGGGCTGAGAGGACAAAAGTACCAGAGTCGATAAAGAACACCAGCCGGGTGCCAAAAGCTGAGACTAACATTCCGCTCAACAATGGACCGAGCACCTTCGTTCCTGAATCAATCATCGAGGTAATGGACATTGCGCTTTTCATATTTTCCTGATTTATAAGCTCCTTAAGCTTACCGTTCTTTGCCGGGACAAATATAGCTGAAAGCATTCCGATCATGAATAAGCAAATGTAAACAGTCCATAAAGAATTGGCAAAAGCAAGAATCAGAATAAGTCCTGCTCTCACTAAGTCTGAAACAATCATTAATGCTTTTCTATTAAACCTGTCAGCAATCGTTCCGGTAAAAGGTCCAAGCAGAGCCATTGGCACCGCCAAACAAAGGATAATCATGGACACCTCCATTGGAGATGCCTCCCACTTCAATCCAACCATCGTTATGATCGCAATGACGCTCAACCAGTCACCAACACTTGATATTAACTGCGCTAGCATTAAGGTAATAAACCCTTTATTCTTTAAAAGACCATTCATCCTCATCCCTCCATTTTTAAAACGACAACAATGTCGTTTTTCTTAATCTTATTATAACGACACTAATGTCGTTTTTCAACCACCTTTATAAAATTTGGGTTTTTTTAAAAGTAATTGAAATGGAGGCAAAAAAAAGAGGCAACCTAAAAGGCTGCTCCCTCGTCTCTATTTCCCAAATAACTTCCCAAACCCAGAAAGGAAACCCTTTTTCTTGTTGGCTTGAGCCGTCTGGATCACAGGTTTCTTTTTTCCAAGATAAATCTCCTCTTTATCAATCGCATGGTGATGAGCTAAAACAAGCCCAAGTTCAGAATCATAATCCTTATTGGTGACGATCGTAAACTCGATGCCCCGTTTTTCAGCCGCTTTGATGTATTCAGATAAATAAGGATATGATATATTGCCATTTAAAAAGAGATGGGCTTTTCTGTTTTCATCCATAAGCTGCTCGACCTCAGGTTCAACGCCCTTTCTCATTACCTCCCCCTGGGTAAGTGCGATGACGACCCGCTCCCTTATTGTTGTAAGGAATCTCCTTCTTTCATCAGGTTTGGTCTGCTTTGCCCCATGAATTCCCTGCTGTAAGTAATCATCCACATTGCTTTTGCTCAACCGATTCACCTCCACCATATCGCAGCAATTCTTTCCTATTACTAACTACTTCAATTTTACCCTTCCAAAGTCCTTTTGAGCTAAGTCTCTGCTTATGCCTCCATGACGGACACAAACTCCACTTTCCCTCTATTTTCTGTCCGTCATGACCTTGATGACGGACACAAATCACGCTTTTCCCTCAGTTTCTGTCCGTCATGACCTTGATGACGGACGCAAATCACGCTTTTCCTTCAGTTTCTGTCCGTCATGAACAATACGAAAATGACTTTCATTAATAATATGTATGTTCCCGCCCAAATGTCTGTGCTAGTTTAAGGTTAACCTATTTCACGCAAAAAAAACCTCCTCTTCGGACCGAAGAGAAGGACACAAATAGGAGAATGCAAGGTGAAACATTATGGTGAATCCCCGCCTGAGTTGGAGGGCTCAGGCGAGGAGAAAACCCGTAACAATGATCAAGAAGTAGTAAACTGGGCTTCTTCCGTAGAACCTTTTAACGCAGTCGTTGAAGAAGTTCCTCCGGAAATGACCATTGATACATCATCGAAATATCCAGTTCCGACTTCGCGCTGGTGTCTTGTTGCTGTGTAGCCATATTGTTCGCTATCGAACTCAGCTTGCTGCAGTTCGGAGTATGCAGCCATGCCGCGCTCTTTGTAGCCGCGGGCCAATTCGAACATGCTGTGGTTCAATGCATGGAAACCTGCAAGTGTAACGAACTGGAACTTGTAACCCATCTTGCCAAGCTCGACCTGGAACTTCGCGATTGTCTCGTCATCCAGCTTCTTTTTCCAGTTGAATGATGGTGAGCAGTTGTAAGCAAGCAGTTTGCCTGGATACTTAGCATGAATCGCTTCTGCAAAGCGGCGAGCTTCGTCCAGATCAGGCTCGGATGTTTCACACCAAACGAGGTCAGCATATGGAGCATACGCAAGACCGCGGGCGATTGCCTGGTCAAGACCAGCCTTCACGCGGAAGAATCCTTCTGGCGTCCTGTCACCTGTTATGAATGGAGCATCATATGGATCCACATCGCTTGTGATCAAATCTGCCGCGTTTGCGTCAGTACGTGCAACAATCAGTGTTGGCGTGCCCATAACGTCAGCTGCAAGTCGGGCAGCGATCAGGTTACGGACTGCTGTCTGTGTCGGAAGCAATACCTTTCCGCCAAGGTGTCCGCATTTCTTTTCAGAAGAAAGCTGGTCCTCAAAGTGAACGCCTGCTGCGCCAGCTTCGATCATGCCTTTCATCAATTCGAATACATTCAGCTGTCCGCCAAAACCTGCTTCTGCATCCGCCACGATTGGTGCGAACCAGTCGATGGAATCGTCTCCTTCTCCATGGGTGATCTGGTCAGCACGCTGCAGCGCCTGGTTGATGCGCTTAACAACAGCGGGAACGCTGTTGGCCGGATACAAGCTCTGGTCAGGGTACATGTTTCCGGAAAGGTTAGCGTCCGCTGCAACCTGCCAACCGCTCAAGTAGATTGCCTTAAGGCCTGCTTTTACCTGCTGGACAGCCTGGTTGCCAGTTAAAGCACCCAGAGCGTTGACGAAATCCTCTTCATGTACAAGCTTCCACAGCTTCTCCGCACCGCGGCGTGCCAGTGTATGTTCAATATCAATCGAACCGCGAAGCTTGATGACATCCTCCGCCGTATAAGTTCTTTCCACTCCAGCCCATCTGCTATCCATTTCCCAGCTTTCCTGCAATTGCTTTACACGATCTTGAGTCATTATTTGTTCCTCCTAATGTTTGTTTTTATATGAATCTATCAATCTATTAAGCTAAAGCCTGATAGCCAGGCAATGTTAAAAATTCAACGAATTCATCCTTTAAAATCAACTCATCGAACATTTCTGCAGCCTGCTCGAATTTCCCATTTTCAAATACCGCTTCGCCGACTTCCAGCTTGATTTTCTCAAGCTCCTCTTCCTTCAGCTCTTGGTACATTTCAACCGTCACTTTGCGGCCATCCTCCAGAACTCCTTTTGGATGGCGAATCCATTGCCATAGCTGAGCACGGGAGATTTCCGCTGTCGCCGCGTCCTCCATCAGATTATGGATTGGCGCTGCGCCCCGGCCATTCAGCCAGCTGGCCACGTACTGGATACCGACATTGATGTTCATGCGTACACCCGCTTCTGTTATAGTGCCTTCTGGTACAGCAAGCAGGTCAGGTGCATTAACCTCAACATCCTTTTGCTTACCGGAATCTATCTGGTTCGGTTCAGGCATTTCCTTGTTGAACGCCTCAAGTGCTACCGGTACCAGACCTGGATGTGCAACCCATGTGCCATCATGTCCGTCGCGGGCTTCACGTTCCTTATCCGCACGTACCTTTGCGAATGCTTCAGCATTTGCTTCCTCGTCATTTTTGATCGGGATTTGCGCCGCCATTCCGCCCATTGCCGGAGCCTTCCGTCGGTGGCAGGTCTGGATCGTCAGCAATGAGTAGGATCTCATGAATGGAACCGTCATTGTTACCTGTGAGCGATCCGGTAAAATTACATCATCCTGTGAACGGAGTTTTTTCAGATAGCTGAAAATATAATCCCAGCGCCCGCAGTTCAAGCCAGCGGAGTGTTCCTTCAGTTCATATAGAATCTCATTCATTTCGAATGATGCAAGAATTGTTTCAATCAAAACAGTTGCTTTAATCGTTCCCTGTGGAATGCCGAGATGATTCTGTGCATAAACGAACACATCGTTCCATAGGCGCGCTTCAAGGTGGCTCTCCATCTTAGGAAGGTAGAAGTATGGACCTGTGCCCTGCTCCACCAGCTTTTTCGCATTGTGGAAAAAGTACATCGCAAAATCGAATAATCCGCCGGAAATCGGCTTGCCATCGAGCAATACATGTTTTTCTTCTAGGTGCCAGCCTCTTGGGCGAACCATTAAAACAGCTGTTTTTTCATTCAGTTGATACTTCTTGCCATTCGCATTCTCAAAAGAGATCGTCCTGTTAACGGCGTCCCTTAAATTGATCTGCCCTTCAACGATCGCTTCCCATGTCGGTGAAGTTGAATCCTCACAGTCTGCCATGAAAATCTTCGCCCCGGAATTGAGCGCATTGATGACCATCTTCCTGTCTGTCGGACCTGTGATCTCGACTCTGCGATCCTGCAGGTCTTTCGGAAGCGGTCCAATAGTCCACTCACTTTCACGAATGTGCTTCGTCTCCGGCAAAAAGTCCGGTAGCTTGCCTTCGTTGATTTCCTCCTGGCGCTTTTCACGGGCCGCCAGCAATTCTACCCGACGCTCCCCAAAATGCCTTTCAAGCCTCTCTACAAAATCAAGAGCCTCTGGTGTCAAAATTTCTTCGTATCCTTTTTTCATGCTGCCTACGATTTCAATTCCAGTAGTTTGTGTCGACATTTACTGCCTTCACCCCTTTGTTATAGTACAGTATCAATAACTCTAATATGTATTATATAACAGAGTATTTAGATTGCAACTATTTTGTTAAATTTTTCTGAAAAATTTTTAAAATGGGCCAATAGACCCTTAATCCATAAATAAGTTGACGATGCAATTATGCTTATGAAACGTGCAATTATGAAGTTCGAACGTGCAATTCCTCCTCATTTCGGCGCAATTATAAACTGGAACGGTGCAAATCCTATTGTTTACCGAGCAATTAAAGCTTTGAAATGGCAGACAGCAGAACAAAAAGCGTAAGCGCCTCGTTCAGCCCCGACAAGCGCTGGAGGGCCGACCGGTGAAGTCGTTCTTTGACTTCATTGGGCGGACCGAAGCGACTCGAGGGGCTAGGCGCTGAAGCTGGATTTAGACCACTACATATAGTTATCCGCAACTAAATAATTTTATAATTTCTTAAACAACAAAAAATCCCCTGATCACAGGGGATTTTCAGCATTCTTTTTCAGTAAGAATTTTATATAGAAAAATGTGAGTGCCGGTACGACTAAATTAGGCAGCAGGAATTGTATGAAGAAGGATAGTGTATCTGAGAGGTAGTGTGCTTTGTCTACTTGTGGAATCAGGATTTGTTCGCCTAGGGGTCCTTTTGAGAAAACGGAGTTAAAAACAAAGTTCCATCCTAAGTGCAGACCGATTGGAAGCATCATCGATTTTGTTTTTTCAAACGCGTATGCCCAAACCAATCCAGAAATGGACGTCATCAGAAATACAACAAGCATTAAAACAACATTTCCAAGTACTCCAAAAGAAAACCAGTGGTAAATGCCAAAAGCAATTGCGGATAATAAAATCCCTGTCCTCGCTCCCCATTTTCGGATAGCGATATAGAGAAGTGCTCCTCTAAAAATCAATTCCTCAAAGATGACAGATTTAACATTCCACCATAAGAAGTTCAATGTGCCAAAGACAGATAGATTTTCATTCAGTTTCCAGTCCGTATTTGTTAAGGAAGAATAGACCAGTTGAATTACTGTACAAAGTAATGCGGTAAAAATGAAACCAAGAGCAAATTGAGACATCCTTAATTTTGTAGGGATGATTCCTAATACATTTAGGTTTTCCCTGTAGAGAACACGAAGTAAAATCCACGATATTATGAGCTGTACTACTATTCCAAGCAAAGCATCAACTCCATTTCAGGGTAATTTTACCTAAGTATAACAAAGGACGAGCTTGTACATTCCCTATAAGATGAAAAAATCCCCCTCTCAAAACGAGAAGGGGATTCCATTTCTGTATTAGTACATTTCAGAAGTAGTCTTCGCTTGCATGTGCAGAAGCAGATAGTCTGGTCCGCCAGCTTTTGAATCTGTTCCTGACATGTTGAAGCCGCCGAATGGCTGGTAACCTACGATTGCGCCTGTGCAGCCGCGGTTGAAGTAAAGGTTTCCGACATGGAAATCCTCACGAGCCTTCTGGATGTTTTCACGGTTGCGCGTGATCACAGCTCCAGTCAAACCATATTCAGTGTTGTTCGCGATTTCAAGCGCATGGTCGAAATCCTTCGCTTTTGCGAATGCAACAACCGGTCCGAAGATTTCTTCCTGCATGATGCGAGCTTTTGGATCCACATCAGCAAATACTGTTGGCTTGATGAAGTAGCCTTTTGAGCTGTCTCCTTCGCCGCCAGTCATCAAACGGCCTTCTTCCTTGCCGATTTCGATGTAGCTCATGATCTTGTCGAACGCACCCTGGTCATTTACAGGACCCATGAATGTGCTTTGATCTGTAGGATCATCAAGCTTAAGCTCATTTGTTAGCTCAACAACGCGGTTAAGAACCTGGTCATATACATCCTCAACGATTACAGCACGTGAACATGCAGAACATTTTTGTCCTGAGAAGCCGAATGCAGAAGCCGTGATCGCTTGAGCAGCTAATTCAAGATCCGCATCTTTGTCAACAACCATCGTATCTTTTCCGCCCATTTCAGCGATGACGCGCTTAAGCCAGATTTGGCCTTCGCTCAATTTAGAAGCGCGCTCGTAAATACGCAGACCCACATCACGTGAACCTGTGAAGCTTACGAAGCGAGTGTCTTTGTGGTCAACAAGGTAGTCGCCCACTTCAGCGCCGCTTCCTGGTACGAAGTTAAGGACACCTGCAGGAAGACCTGCTTCTTCCATCACTTCAACAAACTTAGCCGCAACTACTGGAGTTGTAGAAGCTGGCTTTAATAGAACTGTGTTACCAGCAACGATCGCTGCTACAGTTGTACCAGCCATGATCGCCAATGGGAAGTTCCATGGTGAAATAACGATTCCCACTCCAAGAGGAATGTAATCATAACGGTTATATTCATTTGGACGGCTCTCTACTGGCATACCGTCTTTGATTTTGAGCATTTGGCGAGCATAGTACTCAAGGAAGTCGATTGCTTCTGCTGTATCAGCATCAGCCTCATTCCATGGCTTACCAGCTTCTTTTGTTAAAAGCGCTGAAAATTCATGCTTGCGGCGGCGAATGATTGCAGCAGCCTTGAATAATACATCTGCACGTGTTTCAGGCTTTACTTTTCTCCAAGTCTTGAACGCTTCAACAGCAGCCTGCATCGCTTTTTCAGCAAGATCGCGGTTTGCTTTTGATACGCGTCCAATAACTTCTTCTTTATTGGATGGGTTGTAAGATACAATCTTGTCTTCAGTCGAGATTCTCTCTCCGCCAATCACCAAGTCATAATCCTGGCCAAGATAACCTTCTACAGTTTTCAATCCTGTAAGGTATCCTTCACGGTGTACCTCATCTTTAAAATTCGTGAAAGGCTCGTGTTTGTATGGCTGAACCATTCTATCCCCTCCTATGTATTAAAACGTTTTCATTCCTTTCCCATTCTATCATGAGAGTCTCACAGTGTTCAATGACAACGTACTAGCAAGTATTGTATTGGGAATTTTCTTGATATTTATTATGCCAATATTGTAATTCAATCGTATTTTGTTCTTTCTATCGTGTTAGTCGAATTAATTCCAGATGTGGTCGAATTAATTCCAGATGTGGTCGAATTAATCTCATTTTCGCCAATAAAATCTAAAAGCGTACCACTCAGAACCACTTTCACACTCTTTTTGGAAGGTTATTTCAATTAATCTCGCGAATATTTATCTATCATTCAAAAAGGGGGCTATTACGTATGAAAAAACGTCATGAAGTGTTGTTCAATCAACTGGAATCTTATCGCAGCTATATCTTAGGTGTGGCAGATACAGTTTCTGAAGTAGATGCAGAGAAAGTACCTGCTGGATTCAATAATAATATTCGCTGGAACCTTGGGCATATTTATCTTGATCAATATCTCTGGATCCAGGCAGTGACAAAAGAGCCAGCAGATGTCCCGGAAGAGTTCAACTCCTGGTTTGGCTACGGCACCTCTCCGGCCAATTTTACCGAAGAGACACCTTCCGTGAATGAGTTAAAAGAATTGCTTAAAATCCAGCCTGCGAGAATAAAAGATTTGTATGGCGGACGCCTTGAAGAAGAATTCGCTCCAACCGAAATGGGCATGCACACAATCGAGCAAGTCCTGGTGCGGACGATTTTCCATGAAGGCATGCATTTGCAGACAATCCTTGATATTAAAAAGTGTATATAAAAAAGCAAAGAGCCACGGCTCTTTGCTTTTTTCAATTCTCTAATTCAACTTTTCAGCGACCTCGCTTTCGACTTCTTTAATCAATTTTTTGATATGATTGGATGGGTAATCAAGGGCTTTTAGCTCTGCAAAGTAAGGAAACATTTCTTTAATGTCATCGGCGTAAAAGCTTCCATCCCTGGGTAAAGTGTGACTGATCACCTTGGAGGCTCCTTCGCTTCGATCGATCTTTAACACCATTGGCACTGACATCCCGGAACCTTGCTCAACTTCCTCACCTTCTTTGTAGTACTCCTCTATCAATGCCCATAAGTAAATTTCACCCTTCTCTTCATTGGTGGCGAGTATTTCATAAGCACTGAAAATTTCACCGCCAAAATTCGGGCTCATCACTTCTTGACTTATGTATCTTTCAATTTCCTGTTCATCTTCTTCTGTCACTGTTGAGTTTAATGAACAGCCTGCCAGCAACAAAAACACAATTATTACATGGAAGATAATGCGCCTCATTCTACCTCTCCCTCCTGTTTATCGAACTTTTTTCTTTCAAAATTACAGCCCTCACCTAATTCCGATAGGTAACATCGCGATTGGACCGGCTACTATCCCGAGTAGGATGGAATCGTTCGGTTATTTGTCCAGTCACCCATTGAAAAAGATAAATAAAGGTTGATATTCCAAAGGCCTACAACATAGCCGTCTTCAAAACATATTTCCATTTTTCTTTTTGACTTACACTGCTTTGAACAGCCACTTTTCCACCTCTACTAGTTAGAATTATCAGAATATATACGATGATAATCAAGCTTTGGATTCACCTTTTAACAAAAAAAAAAAGCAAAGAGCACCTCGGCCCTTTGCTTCTAGTTACTGATAAATATGCACAAATGGTTCATCCTGATCCGGTTTCTTGACGATCAAGGCTTCTTGTCCCAGGACAGAGGATACGCTGACCTGTACGGACATATAGTTAGGGAAATGCTCCATGACCAGTCCGGTTACATACTGGGTGAATCCAATGGCTTCGGCTTCGCCATAAAACTGGATAGGAATCTCTATATTCAATTCCTGTAGCTGGCCATCCAGGTAAAAGCCTTTGCCGATGACGCCGTTAAAGTTAGGGAAATATTCCTCAACATCCTGCTTGAAGTTCTGGAAGAATGTCAGGTCATCCCTGTGTTCCTTCTCAGCCTCGGCGGATGGGAACAGAATGTATTTTTCTTTTACATCTTTCCAGCTGCCTATATTATTGCTGCCCTGTGAAACTTCTGCATAACTGAAAAAGTTTCCTGGGACAACAGAAGATCGACTTTCCTGTTCGAACAATCCGATTGTAATCGGTACATTTTTCAACTCATCGATCCCTCTTAGCCTGTTGACAACTTCCTGGGCGATTTTCTTCCCTTCCGCTTCAAGAACTTTACGCGAAATGTTTTTTTCAAACACTGCTCCATAAGCTTCCTCACGGTAATAATGGACGGAATTCAGCGCGAGCCCGATTGCGATTCCGCCAAGCTGGTACGTATCTTTTTCGCCAGATTGGACGAGATAATTATGCTCAAGAATATGGGCAAGGTAAATGGGATTCTTTTTATTCCGTTCGTGGACATCCCCCTTGCCAGGATCGGCAGGATTCAGGCCCAGGTTTTTCACTATCACCTTTTTGTTGCTTTTTTCTGCTTTAGCCTTAGCCTGCAATTCTTTTTCCTTTGCTTCGACCTGCGCCGGGGTCATTTCACGTTCCAGCCATGATGCAACGGTGCTGCCATCAAGATACTGGCCTTCCTTGAAAACGTACTTGTCTGTGGAAAATGTATTTTGCGCAATTCGCATCAGACCAGTCTCAAATTCAGTAATGTCATAGCGCGTATTCAGATTGTTGACGACCATGCCGCGAGCTTCCCCTGGCTCGAACGGCATGATGGTACGGTAATATTTGTCCGAAATTTTGTATTTCGGAATAATCGCTTTTTCTTTTGTGTCATCATCCTTCTCCTGGACGACCTCTTCCTGCTTTTGAAAATTAGGGGCACAGGCCGTCAGCAAAAGGACAAGAGATAGAGCGACCACTGAGAGCTTCCTCATGGCGTGTACACCTCTTATTTATTTAATTCTTCAAGCATTCTCTCCTCATTCCACACTTCAATCCCAAGGCTTTCTGCTTTTGTCAACTTCGAACCTGCATCTTCACCGGCAATGACTAAATCGGTTTTCTTGCTGACGCTCCCGGCTACATTGCCGCCGAGCGCCTCGATTTTTTCTTTTGCTTCATTTCGGCCCATTTGCTCAAGCTTCCCGGTTAACACAATTGTTTTACCTGCAAAAAATGAATCTGATTCCTCTGCTGTAACCTTCTTGGGTCCTTTGTATTCCATATTGACGCCAACAGCCTTCAGCTCGGATACCAGTTCCTTGACTTCATCGTTGTCAAAATAAGTGACGATGGAATCGGCCATTTTATCGCCGATTTCATTGATGGCTGTCAGTTCATCCTTCGATGCCTGCATCAATTTATCCATCGTATCAAATTCCTGCGCCAGTGTCTTCGCGGCTTTTGCTCCTACAAGACGGATACCAAGACCGAACAATAGCTTTTCTAATGAATTATCCTTCGTCGCTTCAATCGCTGACAGCAAATTATTGACGGATTTCTCGCCCATTCGCTCAAGAGCCAGCAGCTGCTCGCGCGTCAGCTTGTAAATATCGGCAACATCTTTGATCAATTCTTCGGCAAACAGCTGGCTTACCACTCTTTCACCGAGACCGTCAATGTTCATCGCATCGCGGGAAACAAAGTGGATCAAGCCCTCCCTGATCTGTGCCGGGCATTTCGGATTGATACAGCGAAGTGCTACTTCTCCTTCAATCCTGACAAGCTCGCTGTCACATTCAGGGCACTCAGTAGGCATATGGAATTCAACTTCATCGCCCGTCCGCTGCTCGGCAAGGACATTGACGACTTCCGGAATAATATCTCCCGCTTTTTTGATGACGACTTTGTCACCGATTTTAATATCTTTTTCACGGATCAAGTCTTCATTGTGCAAGGAGGCGCGGCCAACCGTCGTGCCTGCTACCTGTACGGGTTCAAGGATGGCAGTTGGCGTGACAACGCCAGTACGGCCTACACTTAGCTCAATGTCCTTCAAAGTTGTCACGACTTCTTCAGCAGGGAACTTATAGGCAATTGCCCAGCGCGGGCTTTTTGCCGTCGTACCAAGCTCGGCCTGCTGATCAAGTGAATCTACCTTGATGACGATTCCATCAATATCATACGGAAGATCAGGACGCTTTTCGACCCAGCTGTTCACATATTCAATGACACCTTCAATGCCGTCAACTTTCCGTCGTTCTTTATTCGCTTTGAAACCCAGCTTCTCCAGATAATCAAGTCCCTCGCTATGTGCGCGGATGCCTGTATCACCGACATTTGCGATTCCATAAAGGAACACATCGAGATTCCTTGACGCGGCAATCTTCGGGTCAAGCTGGCGAAGGGAGCCCGCAGCCGCATTACGCGGGTTGGCAAATGGCTCTTCTTCGCGCTCTTTCCTTGCTTTGTTCAATGCTTCGAAGGATTTCTTCGGCATGAACGCCTCACCGCGTACTTCCAGTGAAACTGGTTCATTAAGCCGTATTGGCAAAGAACGGATCGTCTTCAGATTAGACGTAATATCCTCCCCAGTCGTTCCATCACCGCGGGTCGCCCCGCGTACGAGCAGGCCGTCCTCATAAATGAGCGAGACTGCCAGACCATCAATCTTCAGCTCGCAAACATACGCAACATTGTCGCCGACACCCTGGCGGACACGGCGGTCAAAGTCGCGCAGGTCCTGCTCATCGAAGGCATTGCCAAGACTCAGCATCGGAATTGCATGCTGCACCTTGTTGAACATCGTTAAAATCTCGCCGCCAACACGCTGAGTAGGAGAATCAGGAGTCTGCAGGTCCGGGAATTGCTCTTCGATTTCAATAAGTTCCCTCAAAAGCCTGTCGTATTCCGCATCGGGAACCGACGGCTGGTCAAGAACATAGTACTCATAAGCATATTGATTAAGCAGATTTTGCAAATCCTTGGCTTTTTTCTCAGCGCTCTGAAAACCCATAAACCCAGCCCTTTCATAACCGAAAAGCGCAAGCGCCTTGATCAGCACCGACAAGCGACTCGAGCTGCTCAAAGCTAACGCTTCTCGCAAGGTCCTCGGGGTGCACTCACAGGGATGATATTAAGGCTAGGCACTTGAGCCAGACAGTAATTTAATTGTAAGAATGAAATACTTTACGCTTTTGTAATCGGTGCGAACTTAGCTAGCAATCGCTTAATGCCTGTTGGACTTGGGAACGCGATATCCAGCTCTGTTCCTTCTCCTGAGCCTTTAACGCTGACAACCGTCCCTGTTCCCCACTTGCCATGCTGGGCTTTGTCGCCGACCTTCCAATCAATGCCTTCGCCGCCGCTTGCAGCTGCGACAGGACGGGAGACAGCTCCGCGAGTTGGCATCGATGGTCTTGATGCAGTGGCTGGTCTGCCACCGCTAGTTCCTGGTCTGCCGCCGCTGGCTGGTGCAGGCCTTCTTACTTTTGGTACAGCGTCCTCAACCAAATCAGCCGGGATTTCCTTAATGAACCGTGATTCCGGGTTCATGTTCGTACGGCCGAAAAGGGTACGCATCTGGGCATTCGTGATGAACAATTCTTCTTCGGCACGAGTGATTCCCACGTAGGCAAGACGGCGTTCCTCCTCCATCTCATCCTCTTCCATCAAGGAGCGGCTGTGCGGGAATACTCCCTCTTCCATTCCAATCAAGAAAACAACCGGGAACTCAAGTCCCTTAGCTGAGTGTAATGTCATCAATGTGACGAAGTCAGTTTTCTTCTCGCCATCATCATCCAGGCGATCAATATCAGCGACAAGTGCCAAATCCGTCAGGAAAGCCACCAGGCTCTTATCTTCACTGCTTTCTTCAAAGCTTTTTGTTACTGTTAAAAATTCATCTATGTTTTCAAGTCGGCTCTGTGACTCCAGCGATTTTTCCGCCTTCAGCATGTCACGGTAGCCTGTCTTATCCAGGACTTCCTCAACCAGCTCGGTCACTGACAGATATTCCTGCTGGTGCGTGTAATTGCTGACCAGGTTGCGGAATTCTGCCGCAGCTTTTTCCGCTTTTGGGCTCAGTCCGATCATTTCAATCGTCTCCAAGGCCTGGAACATCGATAGGTCATGCATTGTAGCGAAGTTGGCGATTTTATCGATAGAAGTCGATCCAATCGCGCGCTTCGGAACATTGATGATTCTCTGCAAACTGATATCATCATCAGGATTCGAAATCAAGCGGAGATACGCAAGGATATCCTTGATTTCCTTCCTGTCATAGAACTTGATGCCGCCGACGATTGAGTAATCAATGTTCGACTTCAAGAAAGATTCCTCAATCACACGGGACTGAGCGTTCGTGCGGTAAAGAATCGCGATATCAGATAGCTTGCGGCCATTGCGAATCTGCTCCTGAATTTTCCCAATGACGAACTGCGCCTCACCCTGCTCGCTGTCCGCGCGATAGTACATGATTTTGTTGCCCTCTGCATTTTCCGTCCAAAGATTCTTCGGCTTGCGGTTCATATTGTTCTGGATGACCATATTCGCAGCCAGCAAAATCTTCTTCGTCGAGCGGTAGTTCTGCTCAAGCAAAATCACGCTTGCCCTTGGGTAGTCCTTTTCAAATGAAAGGATGTTCGTGATATCGGCACCGCGCCAGCGATAGATTGACTGATCCGAATCACCAACAACACAAAGGTTCTGGAATCTTTGCGCAAGCAATTTTACAAGCATGTATTGTGCCCTGTTCGTATCCTGGTACTCATCCACATGGATGTACTGGAACTTGCGCTGGTAATACTCCAGCACTTCCGGCACGCGGATGAACAGCGTAATCGTCGTCATGATCAGATCATCAAAATCAAGCGCATTATTTTTGCGCAGCCTGCGCTGATACTCCGTATACACATCGCTGACCTTCTGGGAAAAATAATCCCCCGCTGTCTTCGCATATTCCTCCGGCGTAATCAACTCGTTCTTCGCCGAGCTGATTGTTCCAAGGATCGCACGAGGATCATACTTTTTCGGATCCATATTCTTGTCCTTCAAAATCGACTTGATGACTGATTGCTGGTCAGTCGAATCAAGGATTGTGAAGTTTCGGTTGTATCCGAGACGATCGATGTCCCTGCGCAAAATCCTTACGCACATCGAGTGGAACGTTGAAATCCAGATGTCATCCGCCGCGCCGCCCATCATTTTCTGAATCCTTTCGCGCATTTCGCGTGCTGCTTTATTCGTAAACGTAATCGCAAGGATGTTATAAGGGTTTATCCCTTTTTCCACCATTAAATACGCAATTCTATGTGTTAAAACTCTTGTTTTACCAGAGCCAGCGCCAGCCATTAAGAGCAGCGGTCCATCCACTGTCTTGACAGCCTTCTGCTGCTCCGGGTTCAAGCCATTCAGTAATTTATCCGTTAAATATTGCACACTCGTCACCACCATACAAACATTTGTTCTTATTTTATCCCATAAAACCCTTATATACAACTTCGTTATTTCTTTATTGCAACAACCGTCTTCAATGCCTCGTCAAGGTTGGTGTAAACAACATTTCCGACCACGATGACATCGGCATGCTTGGCCATTTCTTCAGCCTGCTGTGCCGTTTCGATTCCACCGCCGTAAAAAAGGACAGTCTTGTCGAGAACGCCTTTGGCTGCTTCAACATACTCAGGATTGCCGTATGTCCCGCTGTATTCTAGATAGAAAATCGGCAGGTTGAACATTTTTTCTGCCATCATTGCGTATGCCCGTACATCATCGATTGAAAGATCCGTCTTCGCATGAGTCAGCTTTGCCGCCTTGCAATCTGGATTCAGGATGCAATATCCTTCCATTTTCAGCTCGTCCCAATCCATCAGGTCACCATACTCCTTTACCGCTTCATGGTGCAGGCCAGTGATCCACTGTGGATTGCCGCTGTTCAATACCGTCGGGATAAAATAAAAATCGAATCCAGGCGTGATTGAATCAATCGTCGAAACCTCGAGAATGCATGGAACCGTATAACGACGGACCCGGGACATCAAATCAATGACTCCTTCTAGAGTGACACCATCTGTCCCGCCCACCATGATTGCGTCGGTTCCAGACTCGCATATTCTATCTAATTCTTCATCAGTTATCTCTTTATTTGGATCGAGTTTGAACACATGTCTCCACTCGCGAACATCGTACATCCCAGAATTGCCCCCATTCTATATATCCATTCCATCATTATAGCATTTGTTGTCTGTATATAAAAAAGGAAACATGTGAGAAAAGCACAAGCGCCTTGGTCAGCCCCGACAAGCGCTGGAGGGCCGACCGGTGAAGTCGTTCTTTGACTTCATTGGGCGGACCGAATTAGAAATGTATAGCCGACTGTCCAGAAACGCAGAAACTGGAGACTCCGACAAAGAAGCGCTTTTTGCTTCCGCCGGCGGAGTTGAAGTTTCGGAGTTTCTAGGAGGCGAAACTAGACAAGCGTCTCGAGGGGCTAGGCGCTGGAGCTGGACATTTCTCGAAGTTAGAAATATATCTATATATGTAGAAAAAAGCGCACCGAATGTTGGAACGCTTTTTGAAGAAAATCTATAAATCGCGGTGCTCGTATTGCTCTGTGAACAACCTTGAAAAAATATAGAAACTGATGCCGCTGACAATCAGCGCAAGATAGATTGGATCAAGCCCAAAGAAGCTGATGATCTCTTTTTCGCCAAGATAGACTGCGAGACTTCCAAGGAACAAGGATGCCAGGCTGCCTGCCGGGCTCGCTTTTTCCCAAATGTGCCCTAGCACATAAGGAATGAATGCCCCGCCAGCTCTCAATGTAAAGGAAAACATGAGCAGTGTAATGATATCCGAGACATTCCAGATCGCTGTCAGCAACGCGAATCCTGCAACGACATACATCGTATAGCGCACCATTTTTAAAAGTTTTCCGTCAGCTGCATTCTTGTTGATGTATTGGTGGTAAATATCATTTGTAAAAATAGACCCTGCTGCCAATAGATTACTGGACGCACTGGACATTGTCGCGGAAATCAATGCTGCGAACAGGATGCCTGTTACCACATCTGGCAGCACCTCCATTGCCAGCACCGGCAAAGCATATTGTGCGCCTCTTTCCATCAGCATTGCCCCGTCTATCTGGCCGTTCTCGACCATCCCATACATGAACAGACCGATTACCGCCGGAATGAACGCGAACAGCACATACACAGCAGAAGTGATATAGGATGCTTGCTTAGCCGCCTTCCCGTCTTTGGCAGAGTAATAGCGCTGGACCGCCTCCTGGCCGACTGTAAATGAAGCAATATACATTACGACGAGCGCAATGATCGTGCCCCATCCCGCGCCATCAACAAGACTCCATTTCGCCTCGGGTATATTGGCTGTCACCTGTTCGAATCCGCCGCCAGCCTGGAGCGTGAACGGAATGATGAGCGCCATTCCAACGATAATGAAAATCCACTGGACAACATCTGTGTAAACAACACTATACATCCCGCCCATCACGCTGTATAACGTGACGACAACGGTGACGATGATGACTGACACTGTATAGCTCCAACCTGTCATGACGGACAGAATCGTAGCTGAAGCGATGAACTGCACTGCTGTCAGTCCGACCATCGGCAGCAGCATAATAATCGACGTGACCAGTGAATTCGCTTCACCATATCGCCTGCGAAAGTATTCGGGCACCGTTTTGACCGCCGCTTCCCGAAGCATCGGCGCCAGGAACGCCAGTACAATGAACGCAATCGCCATTGTAATGACATACCAGACAGCCGACAGCCCCCACTCGCCATAAGCCTTTTCCACCACACCTAGAGAAGAGCCGCCTCCGACCTCGGTCGCGGCAAGGCTACCCGCCAGCAGCCAAGGTCCCATTTTGCGCCCCGCTATTAGGAAATCCTCATTATCATTGATTTTTTTCGAAGATATGTACCCAATCATCACCATAATGCCTAAATAAATAATAACTATCGCAATGACCGTCAAACTTGCCCCCATCAACTCACTCCAAATCTTGTATTTTACCTACCCCCTACCCGTAAAAGTTAGCTAGTAACCAGGTTATTGGCGGAGTTCACAATTTTATTGGCGATTTTTGATTTTTATTGGCGATTTTACAATTTTATTGGCGAAAATAAATTTTTATTGGCGATTTTCGAATTTTATTGGCGAACTGGAAATTATCAGTGTTTTTTTCCAGTCTTTTTGTATGAGTTTGGTGATTTTAACGAGCAGATATACCGCTGATATTATCCAAAATTAATATTTATAGCGAATTGGAAAAAATCCAGCTTTTATTCCAATTCCGCCGCCAGCCACAAAAAAGAACGGAACCACATCAGGTTCCGCCCTCCCATCATGATATTATTTCGCTTTTTCAGCGTTTTCCTGCTCTTTCAATCTTTCAAGCGCCATTTCATACGCATCGTTGCCATAGTTCAGGCAGCGCTTGACACGGGAAATCGTTGCCGTGCTCGCTCCTGTTTCGGTCTCGATTTTATGATAAGTCTTGCCTTCGCGAAGCATGCGGGCAACCTCAAGGCGCTGTGCCAGCGACTGAATTTCGTTCACTGTCGCCAGGTCATCGAAGAAGCGGTATGCTTCGTCGAGATCTTTCAGCGATAAAATCGCCTTGAATAATTGATCGAGTTCTTTACCTCTTAATTTATCAATTTGCATATAGTCTACCCCTTAATTCACTCAGAATTTTATTGTTGAGAGTCGAATGAGACATCGCTGATTGATGGGACAATGTTGATCCATGTTTTCCCGGGAACGAAACCAGCTTTTACCCCATCCTTATAAGGGGTGATCCTGCCAGCTTCATTTTTCCATTGTATCTCATTCACTTTGCCTTTTTGGAACAGATATCCCTTGCCGCCCGAATCCATATCGATAACCCTGCGGCCTGCACTATCAATTACCTGATGGTCCATTTGCACGACAAGGATATTGTCGAGCAGAACAGGATCCTTCGTTTCAAGGTCAACTGTTTCCTCACTGCCATTAAAACGGTGGTATTTCTGCTCAGCCGTGTCGTATTCATAAATCGCATCAAACGACGGCGAACCGTACTTCACCATGAATTCTTCTGCCGGAGTACCTTCCAGCTGTCCAGCTTCCTCACTGCTCAAGAATACTGCAGGAGCCGGTGCTTCATCAAGTGCGTAGCCTCTCGTTTCCGCTCCCTTCACAATATTCTTATAGGTGATATAAGAATTATGAGGCGCCTTCCGGAAATCGGCCCGCTTGAACAGTGTTCCGTCATATTGCATTCCGTTGATGTTATCAATCGCTCCGCGTTCAAGCATTTCCTTCGCTTCAGGGCTATAGCCATGGGCGATGAAGAAGCTGTCAAACCCGGATGCCAGGCCGATAAAGTATTCCCTCGCACTGCGAACCGGTCCTATTTTTTCGGGCTTTTCGCTCTGGAAAATCGCCACGAACCTTGTAACGTCTCCTTCTGCAAGGACCTCATGAACCACGTCAGCTTTGTGAAGGCCGGATTGCGGACGCGCCTTTGGATGGTTATTGACTACCACGGCCACCGCCCGGTCAGAACTCTCCTCGGCAGTACCGACTCCGGTCAGCGGGAACTGATACGGCAGTTCCTCCGGAGCGACAACCTCATCTACTTCAATCACTTTTTCTTTATGTTCTGTTGCTTCTTTTTTCTCTGTCTCTTTACTGCTGCACCCTGCCGTAAGCACAATCGCGGCCGCAAGCACAGCGATCCATTTTTTTCTCATTTTCGCCACCCCTTGATCTCCAAGTTCGATCATGGCTGTCTATCTCTAGATGCACTGTTATATTTTAACGCATTATCGTTGGAAAGAGTACCGTTTTTTTCATCACATCATAGATGCCCTCTTGTGTGATGCGGATATATGGCAAATGCGTTGAACTGAAGAATAATAATGAATAAATCGGATCGGCGAATTTATAGCCTTTTTCCTTTAAATATTCAAGCAGCTTCTTCTCCTCGGCCATCAGTTCTGTCACCGGATGGCTGGACATGATACCCTGCAACCTCAATGGAATCTCCTTGACCGGCACACCATTTTCACAGGCGACAATCCCCCCGCCAATCTCCTTCATTCTGTTAAAAGCAGCCATCATATCCTGCTTGCTTTTACCAATTAAAATGATATCCCCGGTATTGGAGAACGAACTTGCCAGCCCCTGCAACTCTGTCGCAAAGCCCTTCAGCATCGTATTGATGCGCCATTTGCCATGGCGGTCGATCAGCATGAAAAAGCACTCATCATGCTTTGACGATAATTCCTCAGCGGAAACGTCAATGGAAATCGAATAAGGCTTCGTAATGACCGAGTTCTCCATCTTGATCCCGAATGGCATTGAGAATTGCATATCGTCCAATGTCAGATCCCAATCCATGTTAAGCGGCTCGAAGCCCATTTCGGACCAGTCCATCTCTTTAGCTGCATCGATTGCTTCACCATCACGCTTCACCCACTGGCCTTTTGCCAGCACTGAAACAGGTGTCGGGTTCATTTCATCACTTAAAATGTTGATGTTCGCTACCCGTCCTGTCGCGATATTGCCGTGCAGATGCTCGAAATTATAGTAACGAGCGACATTGATTGTTGCCATATTATAAGCATCGAAGATGGGAACGCCTTTTTCAATAGCAATGCGAATCAATTCATCGATCACACCATTTTCATAAAAAGCGGTCGATGCTCCGTCTGTCGTCATCATGAAACGGTCGTATACCGCAATATCCAGTTCATGAATATCATCGAGCAGCTTAGGCAAATCCGGACGGATCGATGAATGCCTCAATGACACCATGTATCCCTGCATCAGCCTTCTTCTGACTTCCTCGCCAGTCATTGCCTCATGATCACAATCCGCGCCGAACAGCATCATTTTTGCCAGCGTCTTTTCCGATGCACCAGGGAAATGCCCCTCAATCTTCTTATGATGGCGCTTCGTTTCCTGCATCCAGTGAAGGATCATGTCATCTCCGTTCATCAGCTTCGGCCAGCACGTCAGTTCACCGCCCTGGACGACATTCTCATGTTCAAGCCAGGCCCTGACATTGCTGTTGGAGAAGACCTCTTCCTCATGCTGAATTTCGGTTTGCGCATCAAAACGGCACCACCAGTACATCGTGACCGGATTGTCATTCAGCTCATTGATAAAAGAAAACGCTTTCTTTTTACCTAATTGTAAAGCCAGCACCATATTGTCATTGATCAATGTAGTCGTCCCCGTCTGTGATGCATAGGCAGCGAAAGAATGGGGATTATAAAGTTGAAACGGGTGGGCATGAGGTTCAATATATCCCGGCACCAGCTTAATCCCGGTGCAATCCATTATTTCACATTGCTTTGTATTTTCAGGCAGGTTTTCACCAACATACACAATCCTGTCATTGTAAATCCAAATGTTTGCAGTCATCCACTTGCGGAATGTCTGGTTCAAATATGTCGCATTCTTCAATAAGACCGTTGGTGAAAGGGTGCCGTCCAAAACAGCAGCATGGTCGCGCAATTGTTTGTTTTTCCATCGATAACGTTGTTCCATACCATGTTCCCCTTTTCTCTATTTTAAAACGAAAAGCGCAAGCGCCTTGGTCAGCCCCAACAAGCGCTGGAGGGCCGACCGGTGAAGTCATTCTTGGACTTCATTGGGCGGACCGAAATCGAAATGTATAGCCGACTGTCCAGAAACGCAGAAACTGGAGACTCCGACAAAGAAGCGCTTTTTGCTTCTGCCGGCGGAGTTGAAGTTTCGAAGTTTCTAGGAGGCGACACTGGACAAGCGACCTCGAGGGGCTAGGCGCTGGAGCTGGACATTTCACAAAATTTTGTTAAAAGAAAGCCCTTACATTACTGTACTATCGTAACATATTTCACTGTTTAACGCATTAAAGAATTGCAAATTAACTGTAAAAATGGTGTAAAGGAGCGATGAAAAATGAATGTTCGACCGAATATTGGAATCATCAACGCACTCGTCAGGATCACAATTGGCTTGACTGTCCTTGCCTGGTCCACTTCAAAAATGGTGAAACGTCCATGGCGCGATTCCTACATCTTCATGGCGATGTTGGGTGCGATGAAGGTAGGGGAAGGCATCGTCCGCTATTGTCCGATGACAGCTGCTTTTGAAAAGGGCCAGGATATGATGGAACAGCAGAATGCTGAAGAGGGAGATTCTGAAGGATGGATTCCTTATAACCCAAGTTAATTCGAAAAGCGCAAGCCACATTATTCAGCGCCGACAATCGCTCGAGCTAGACACTTCTCGAAGTGTTGCTAATAATAAAAAGCCCCCATTTAACCGGGGGCTTCAACTAAAGGAGATGATTTTATGTTCTGGGAATATATTATGGACGTCAGCTTTGTCTGGATCGCGTTGATTGGGAGCATCATCGCCCTGCTGCTCGTTTATATGAAAGGCTCTAGCAAGAGACGCGCTCGATAGCCTTGCTGCCAATATCCTTCCGATAGAAAGTTTCCGGGCAATCCAGCTTTTCAAGCTCAGCGTACACCTTTTGCTGTGCTTCTTTTAACGATGCTGCTTTCGCACCAACGAGCAGCACCCTGCCGCCATTGGTCACGAACTCACCATCACCGTTTTTTGCCGTGCCAGCATGGAATACCTGCGATATGGTTTCGATGCCCTTCAATACTGCACCTTTATCATATGCCTCAGGATAGCCATTGGCCGCGACCACTACACCGACCATTGCTTCTTGGTGCCATTCAACCACAGGCTTTTTGCCTTCAAGCAGTTCGAGAATGACCTCAACCAAATCTGATTTCATCCGCGGTAAAATCACCTGGGTTTCCGGGTCTCCGAATCGCGCGTTGAATTCAATCACTTTTGGTCCATCCGGCGTTTCAATCAGGCCAGCATACAGGATTCCTGTAAAACTTCGCCCTTCCATTTCCATCGCAATCGCCGCCGGTTGAAGGATTTGTTCCACCGCAACCGCGATTGATTCCTCCGAGATTTGCGGCACTGGTGAATAAGCACCCATCCCGCCTGTGTTAGGACCCTTATCGCCATCGAACACCCGCTTATGGTCCTGGGCAATTTCCAGCGGAACTACCGTTTCACCGTTCACAAAAGCCATCAGTGAAAATTCTTCCCCTGTTAAAAATTGCTCTATGACCACACTTGCCGATGCCTCACCAAACTTTCCATCAAGCATCATTTCCTGCAAAGCATTTTCGGCTTCCTGCATCGTCATTGCTACGACGACGCCTTTGCCCGCAGCAAGCCCATCTGCTTTGATGACAATCGGGGCACCGACCTTCACGAGATAATCCCTTGCCTCAGCATAATCAGTAAAAGTTTCATACGCAGCAGTCGGGATGCCGTACTTTTTCATCAGGTCCTTCGCGAACGACTTGCTTCCCTCAATGATCGCCGCTGCTTTACGCGGACCGAACACCTTAAGACCTTCCTCAATAAAGCGGTCAGCCATTCCTTCGAGCAATGGAACCTCTGGGCCAATGATCGTCAGGACGATTCCCTGTTCCTTTGCAAATGAAATAAGCTCCTCTGTTTCGGTTTCATTGATAGCAACCAGTTTCGCGCAATCTTCCATCCCTGGATTTCCCGGTGCCACAAACAACTCATCCACAAGCGGACTCTCACTGACCTTCCGGCAAATTGCATGCTCCCGGCCCCCTCTGCCAACCACAAGAACCTTCATAAACCGCACCTCCGTTGTATTCAGGACTGCTTTTAACTTAACGCGTGATTCCAAACCACTTGCCAGCCATTAGTGCTTAAAATGCCTTACGCCTGTAAACACCATCGCAATGCCATATTCATCAGCCTTCTTGATTGAATCTTCATCGCGGACGGATCCGCCTGGCTGGATGATGGCCGTGATTCCGGCTTTTGCTGCCGCTTCGACAGTGTCGTCCATCGGGAAGAATGCATCAGATGCAAGCGCCGCTCCATCCGCTTTCCCACCAGCTTGCTCCAGCGCAATCTTAGCCGCGCCAACCCGGTTCATCTGGCCGGCGCCGATTCCTAAGGTCATATCCTTATTCGCCACGACAATCGCGTTGGACTTAACATGCTTAACAACCTTCCAGCCAAGCTTCAAAGCTTCCCACTCTGCCTCAGTTGGCTCACGCTTTGTCGGTACAGAGATTTCCGCATCGTCAAATCCATACGCATCCTGCTGCTGAACAAGCAATCCGCCTTCAATAGAGGACAGAGTATTCTCCAACGCAGCCTCACCATCGAACGACACCTTCAATAACCGAAGATTCTTCTTAGCAGTTAAAATTTCCAGAGCTTCGTCGCTAAAAGAAGGAGCAATGATAATTTCAAGGAAGATTTCATAAAGCTTGCGCGCAGTCTCCCTATCTACCTCGCGATTCAAGGCAATGATACCGCCGAAAATCGAAACCGGATCCGCTTCAAACGCCTTGCCGAAAGCATCAAAAATGTCCTTACCGGCACCAACCCCGCATGGGTTCATATGCTTGACCGCAACCGCTGCCGGTTCTGAGAATTCTTTTACAATCTGCAATGCCGCATTGGCATCATTGATATTGTTATAGGAAAGCTCTTTTCCGTGAAGCTGTTCCGCTGCCGCCACTGAAAAGGCCGATCCAAGCGGCTTCTGGTAAAAAGCAGCCTTTTGATGCGGATTTTCACCGTAGCGCAAGCTTTGCTTCAGCTCGTAGGTCACCGTCATTTTTTCCGGCTGTTCCTCGCCAGCAAGGTTTGTCATGTACTCAGAAATCAAGGAATCATACGCAGCCGTATGGCGGAACACCTTCGCTGCCAGACGGCGGCGGGTTTCCAGAGTAGTTTCATTCTGATTTTTGTACTCTTCAATCACCTGCTGATAATCAGCAGGATCGACGATTACTGTTATGTATTGATGATTTTTAGCTGATGCGCGCAGCATCGCCGGGCCGCCAATGTCGATATTTTCAATCGCATCTTCCGCTGTCACGCCAGGCTTTGAAATTGTTTCTTTAAAAGGATACAAGTTGACGCAGACAAGCTCGATTTTCTCGATTTCATTTTCAGCCATCTGATCCTGATGGGAAGGGTCATCGTACTTAGCAAGCAAGCCGCCGTGGATTTTAGGGTGCAGCGTCTTCACACGGCCTTCAAGGATTTCCGGAAAACCCGTCACATCGCTGATCCCAATGACAGGAACGCCACCTTCCTTGAGCGCATTTTTTGTACCGCCAGTCGAGACGATTTCAAATCCAAGCTCGGCAAGCTCCTTCGCAAACTCGACAATTCCTTCCTTATTTGAAACACTTATCAGTGCACGCTTCTTTCCCATTGTAATACCTCCCCTTCTCCGTTCAACAGCTTCTCCAAAACTTCTGGATACAGGCTGTGTTCAATCCGCTGTATTTTCTTCTGAAGTGACTCCCTTGTTTCGCCTGCTTCGACTCTTACCGAAGCGCTCGCTATAATAGGTCCGGTATCCATTCCTTCGTCCACGTAATGGATCGTCACTCCTGTAGTCTCGATTCCGGCTGCCAGTGCCTGGCCGATCGCATCCTTCCCAGGAAACGCTGGCAAAAGTGACGGGTGGATGTTCACGATTTTTCCTTCATATGCTTCAAGCAATGTCGGCCCGATGAGGCGCATGTAGCCTGCAAGGACAATCATTTCAACATCAAGGCTGATCAGCTTTTGTAAAATCTCTTCCTCATACGCTGCCTTGGAAGGATAGCTTTTCGGGCTAATCACCAGAACGGGTATCCCTAACATGTCGGCACGGTCAACAGCAAAAGCACCAGGCTTATCACATACAAGCAGCGAGATTTCAGCACTCAGGATACCTGCCTGTGCAGCCACGGCAATCGCCTGAAAATTGCTCCCGCTCCCCGATGCAAACACAGCTATTTTTTTCATAGCTCTTCACCAGCCACTTTCATCTCGATTCCTTCCGTACCAGTAACTGTGCCGATTACAGCAGCCTGCTCTCCGCTTTCGTTGAAAAACGCCACAACTTCATCCGCAATTGCTGCATCCACCGCCGCTACCATTCCAATCCCCATATTGAAGATATTGTACATATCCTTGCGTTCAATTTCGCCAAGAGATTCAATTTTCTTGAACACCTGCGGAATCTCCCAGCTGCCTTCCTCAATTTCAGCGCCAAGCCCTTCCGGAAGCATCCTTGGGATATTTTCAATAAAACCGCCGCCCGTGATATGGGCCAGTCCTTTAAGCTCGAACTGCTTCATCGCGGCAAGCACAGATTTCACATATATACGTGTTGGCTTGAGTAGTTCTTCGCCAAGTGTACAGGAGAACTCATCGACATACCGGTCAAGCTCCCAGCCAGCCTGTTCGAAAAACACTTTGCGCACAAGCGAGTAGCCATTGCTGTGGATGCCGCTTGATGCAAGCCCGATCAGCACATCGCCCTCTTTGATTTCCTGTCCCGTGATGATATCTGCTTTTTCACAGGCACCAACCGAGAAGCCAGCCAAATCGTATTCTTCCGGAGAGTACATCCCTGGCATTTCCGCGGTTTCCCCGCCGACCAGCGCACAACCAGCCAGCTCGCAACCGTCGGCAATCCCTCTGACAATCGCTTCGATTCTTTCCGGCACTGCTTTTCCGCAGGCGATATAGTCAAGGAAATACAAAGGTTCCGCTCCCTGGACAACGATGTCGTTCACGCACATCGCGACCGCATCTATGCCGATTGTATCATGCTGGTCCATCATAAATGCCAGCATCAGCTTCGTGCCAACACCATCCGTGCCTGAAACGAGCACCGGCTCCTTCAGTCCAAGGCTGGAAAGGTCGAACATTCCACCGAAACCGCCTAATGCCCCCATCACACCAGGCCTGACCGTCCGATTGACATGCTTTTTGATCCGTTCGACCGACTCGTATCCGGCCTCAATATCCACACCAGCCTGCTTATACGCATTTGCCATGTTCACTACCTCCGATTTGGCTGTATTTCTATTATTCAGCTTTTGAATTCCTGATTTAAAATGTTAATTGCCACCCTGCAATAGCGGAAGACGAAGAAAAGTCCTATGAATCACACGCCCATCCAGGTTATTAGCGCGAAAAGTCACCTGAATCACGATTACCCGGGCTAATTGCACGAACAGTTGACTCAATTGCACGCTTTTCCGGAATAATTGCACCAACAGAGACTATAATTGCACGGTCTTTCCGCATAATTGCACGATAACCTGACATAATTGCACCGTCATCCTATATTTGGAAACCTCAAGCACTCTTTCTTTTAAAAAATAACTTAGCACTTCTGTCCAGCAGGTATTGCCTGCGGATAAATCTCTGTCGGGTACTTCCCGGTAAAGCAAGCGAGGCACTGGCCGCGTGTTTCGCCAGGTTCATTGCGCCCGATCGCCTCAAGCATGCCCTCGACACTCAAAAACGTCAGTGAGTCCGCACCGATCAATTCGCGAATCTCTTCAACTGAGTGCTCGGAAGCAATTAACTCTTCGCGGGTAGATGTATCGATTCCGTAGAAGCAAGGGTTCTTGATCGGTGGCGAGCTGATGACGACGTGTACCTCGGTCGCGCCCGCTTCCTTCAGCATCTTCACAATCCTGCGGCTGGTCGTACCGCGCACGATTGAATCGTCCACCATGATGACACGCTTGCCTTCAACAATCCCGCGCACCGGCGAAAGCTTCATTTTAACGCCCTGCTCCCTCAATGACTGGGATGGCTGGATGAACGTCCGGCCGACATAACGGTTCTTGATCAAGCCCATTTCATAAGGAATGCCTGATTCCTCCGCATAACCGATTGCTGCGGAAATGCTTGAATCCGGGACACCTGTTACAACATCCGCCTTGATCGGAACTTCCTTCGCCAGCTGCTTCCCGAGATTTTTACGGGCCGCATGCACGTTAATGCCGTGGATATTGCTGTCTGGCCTTGAAAAATATATATATTCCATCGTACAAATTGCTGTATTGGAATTCATAGAATACATCTCAGAGTGCAAACCGTCTGCATTAATCACCAGTAGCTCTCCAGGAAGGACGTCCCTGACAAACTCAGCGCCAACAATATCGAACGCACAAGTCTCAGAGGCGACCACATAAGCATCCCCAAGCCGTCCCAAAGACAGCGGGCGTAGTCCATGTGGATCTAACGCCACCATCATCTCTGTTTCAGTCATAATTAAAAATGCATACGCACCCTTCAACATCGGAAGCGCATTTTTCACACGATCCTTAAGCTGGCTGAAGCCGCCTCGCTTGATCAGATGAGCCAGGACCTCAGTATCAGAGCTCGTTTGAAAAATACTTCCCTGTGCCTCAAGCTGGTTTCTTAACGCATCCGCATTTACAAGATTGCCATTATGTGCAAGAGCAAGTCCGCCGCTTTGCGATTGGAAGAGCAGAGGCTGGACATTCTCGTAGCCGCCTCCTCCCGCTGTTGCATAGCGGACATGGCCAATAGCGCCGACCCCCTGGAGGTCTTCCATGGCATCTGCCGTGAAAATTTCAGTAACGAGCCCTTCGCCTTTACGGCCCTTAAGCTGCTGACCATCACTTACAACAATTCCTGTACCTTCCTGACCGCGATGCTGCAGGCTGTGAAGGCCGTAATAGGTGATTTGTGCTGCCTCGGGATGTCCCCAGATACCAAATACGCCGCATTCCTCATTCAAGCCTTTTAGTTCAGCAAGCATGGGATGGCTCCTTTCCAGGCCTCTTTCAGCCCCTCTGCATCATGATTGATTACGTTCTCACCATTGACATCAATCTTTAAAACTGGCGTTTCAACGACCTTACCAATCCGCACCGCATCTGTTAAACTTTCAAACTCAATCTGGTGCTCTGGTTTTACTGATAAAATAAAGCGAGATTGCGATTCGCTGAACAAGGCTGATACAGCATTGCCTTCCAGGTATACCGCAGCTCCCAAACCTTTGCTGCCGATCACAGATTCAGCAAGCGCAACACCGACGCCACCCTCTGCTACA
The DNA here is from genome assembly GCF_002874535.1 of Mesobacillus jeotgali. Lineage (GTDB taxonomy): Bacteria > Bacillota > Bacilli > Bacillales > Cytobacillaceae > Mesobacillus > Mesobacillus jeotgali. The sequence continues at coordinate 69,343 of NZ_CP025025.1, read as the reverse complement.
TCATGGGCAGATGCAACAAGACCATTTTTAATCGCTGTTAGAACTTGAGCTTGATAGCTTGCTTCAACTTCTAAATTAAGTTCAGGCGCCTTGCCGAAAATCCGTCCATACATAAGCTTCTGCAGCTCGCTGCCGCCAAACTCATCCTTTGTATCACCAAGAAGATAAATCAAATCGCCGGCATTTTTAAAATGCTGTGTCGTTACGTGCTTCAGGTTTTCAACTAATCCAACCATACCGACAACTGGTGTAGGGTATACAGCCGTTCCATTCGTTTCGTTATACAGACTCACGTTACCGCCGATAACAGGTGTGCTCAATGTCCGGCACGCTTCGCTCATGCCGTCGACCGCTTTTTCAAACTGCCAGAAAATCTCCGGCTTCTCCGGATTCCCGAAGTTCAGGCAGTCCGTAATCGCCAATGGTTCACCGCCAGAGCAGACGATATTGCGCGCTGCCTCTGCAACGGCAATCTTCCCGCCTGTTTCCGGATCAAGATAGATATAGCGGGAGTTACAGTCAGTCGTCATCGCCAGGCCTTTTTCCGTGCCGCGAATCCTGACAACAGCCGCATCCGAGCCAGGTGAAACGACAGTGCTCGTACGCACCATATGGTCATATTGATCATAGACCCATTCTTTGCTTGCGATGGTTGGCTGCTTCAATAGATCTAATAGCATAGTTTCGTAGTTCTCAACTTCAGGAATCTCATTGTCCATGTTCTGGAATTCATGGAAATAAGCAGGTTCGCTGGATGGCTTGTAATAGACAGGAGCCTCTTCAGCAAGCGCATCAGCCGGAACATCAGCAACCACTTCCCCTTTATGTAAAAGACGAAGCTGCTTGTCATCCGTTACCTTGCCAATCGCTACTGCTTCAAGCTCATACTTTGAGAAAAGATCAATGATTTCCTGTTCGCGACCTTTTTCAACGACGATCAACATCCGCTCCTGGGACTCTGACAGCATCATTTCGTATGCAGTCATGCCAGTTTCACGCTGTGGGACGAGATCAAGGTTCATTTCTATACCTGAACCCGCCTTGCTCGCCATCTCTGCAGATGAGCTGGTCAATCCTGCTGCTCCCATGTCCTGGATTCCGACAAGCGCATCATTTTTAACAAGCTCTAGACATGCTTCAAGCAGCAATTTTTCCATAAATGGATCTCCTACCTGAACGGCAGGACGCTTTTCTTCAGATGCCTCATTCAATTCCTCGGATGCGAAGGTCGCACCATGGATGCCGTCACGTCCAGTCTTTGCGCCAACATACATGACAGTGTTGCCAACGCCATGCGCCTGGCCTTTCTTGATGTCCTCATGGTTGATCAATCCGACACACATTGCGTTCACAAGCGGGTTGCCTTCATATGCAGCGTCAAACTGAACCTCACCGCCAACTGTCGGAATCCCGATGCAGTTACCGTAACCGGCAATGCCTGCAACAACCTGTTCAAACAAATATTTCACCCGTGGCGACTCAAGCTCGCCAAAGCGGAGGGAATTCAATAATGCAATTGGCCTTGCTCCCATCGAAAAAACATCGCGGATAATTCCGCCAACACCTGTTGCCGCGCCCTGGTATGGCTCGATGGCTGATGGATGATTATGGCTTTCGATTTTGAACACGACCGCCTGGCCATCTCCGATATCAACAATCCCTGCTCCTTCGCCCGGCCCCTGTAACACACGCTCTCCAGTGACGGGGAACTTTTTCAGGACAGGCTTTGAGTTCTTGTAGCTGCAGTGCTCTGACCACATAACGGAAAACAAGCCGGTCTCTGTATAGTTAGGAGTACGTCCAAGAATCTTTTCGGCAGAAGCAAACTCGCTGTCTGACAGTCCCATTTCCCGATAAATCTTTTCCTGTTTAATTTGCTCTGGACTTGGTTCAAGCATTAACCGCATTTGCTTCCCTCCATTGTTTGACGATCGATTTGAAAAGCTTCAGTCCATCTGCGCCGCCAAGCAGCTCATCGACTGCACGTTCTGGGTGTGGCATCATCCCAAGGACATTTCCTTCCTCATTGATGATTCCCGCAATATTTTCAAGGCTTCCATTAGGATTCTCGCCTTCGTATGTGAATACAATCTGATTATTTGCCTTAAGAGCGGCAAGCGTCGTTTCATCGCAATAATAGTTGCCTTCCCCATGTGCAACCGGAATCGTTATGACCTCGCCCTGGTCGTATCCAGCCGAGAACATCGTTTCATTATTTTCCACCTTCAGCTCAACCTGTTTACAGATGAACTTCAGGCTGTCATTCCGACGCATCGCTCCTGGAAGGAGACCCGCCTCCAGCAAAATCTGAAATCCATTGCAGACACCAAGTACTGGCTTGCCTGCGTTAGCCGCCTTCACGACTTCCTTCATGACATTGCTGAACTGCGCGATCGCACCAGAACGCAAGTAATCTCCATAAGAAAATCCGCCTGGTAAAAGCACGGCGTCATAGTCTTCTAGACTTTCAGCGTCATGCCATACATACTCCGCCTCTTCGCCAAGCTCATCTTTTACCGCGTGGTACATGTCGATGTCACAGTTCGAACCCGGAAAAACGATCACCGCAAATTTCACTGTGCAACAACCTCCTCGACTTCATACCTGTAGTCCTCGATCACCGGATTTGCCAGCAGACGCTCGCACATTTCCTTGACCGCTGAATCAACATCCTTCACCGACTCATCCAAAGTCAGCTCCATGTATTTACCGATGCGAACCTCCTGGATGCCTTCATAACCATGTGTCGCAAGCGAATTTTTAACAGCCGTACCCTGTGGATCCAAAACACTTTCCCTTAACGTGACATACACCTTTACTTTATACATGCAATTGTCCTCCCAATCTCGTTAAAATGGTTTTGTAAGCATCTGTCAGGTTCCCTAAATCGCGGCGGAACACGTCCTTGTCAAGCTTCTGCTGCGTATCCATGTCCCAAAGACGGCACGTATCCGGCGAAATCTCATCCGCCAGCAGGATATTACCGTCAGAATCCTTGCCGAACTCAAGCTTGAAATCGATTAAAGTAACACCAATCTCCGCGAAAAATCCGCCAAGAACATCATTTATTTTCAAAGCCGCTTCCTTCAGCTCAGCGACTTCTTCTTCTGTCGCCAGATCCAGCACATCGACATGTTCATCAGTGATCAGCGGATCGCCTAGTGAATCGTCCTTTAGATAAAACTCAACGATTGACCTCGAAAGCTTCTTGCCTTCCTCAACGCCGAGCCGTTTTGAAAAGCTGCCTGCAGCAAAGTTCCTCACAACGACCTCAAGCGGAATGATGGAAACCCGCTTCACCAGCTGCTCATTGGCAGAAATTTTGTCGATAAAATGGGACTGGATCCCCGCTTCGCTAAGCTTTGAGAATAATAGACTTGTAATCTCGTTATTCAATCTTCCTTTGCCGACAATCTCTGCTTTCTTCTCACCGTTGTACGCCGTCGCCGAATCCTTGTATTGAACCCTTACAACCCGTTCGTCATCCGTTGCGTAAATCCGTTTCGCTTTCCCTTCGTATAACAGCTCTTCCATTTCAACGCCCTCCGATTGAGATAATTGGCAATCTTCAGTATCTTACAGATAAAAGAAGGGCAAGAAATCTTGCCCCTTCATATTTAAAGTCCAAGTCTTTCGAAAATCATATCAACATGCTTGATATGGTAGTTGTAATCGAAGCAGTCATCGATTTCCGCTTCACTCAGCAGTCCGGCAATCTTTTCATCCTGTTCGATCAGACTGCGGAACTGCACCTGCTTTTCCCACGCTTCCATCGCCCGTGGCTGGACAGTGTCATACGCTTCCTCACGGGACATGCCTTTGTCGATCAATGCAAGCAGCACACGCTGAGAGTAGATCAAGCCCAGTGTCCGGTCCATATTGCGCTTCATGTTCTCTGGGTAGACCGTCAAGTTCTTGATGATATTGCCAAAGCGGTTCAGCATATAATTCAATGCGATTGTCGCGTCTGGTAAAATAATTCTCTCTGCAGAGGAATGCGAGATATCGCGTTCATGCCATAACGGCACATTCTCATAGGCAGTTGTCATATAGCCACGGATTACCCTCGCCATCCCAGTCATGTTTTCAGAACCAATCGGGTTGCGCTTATGCGGCATCGCCGATGAACCCTTTTGGCCCTTTGCAAAAAACTCCTCAACCTCACGAGTTTCGCTCTTTTGCAAACCGCGGATCTCTACCGCGAACTTTTCAATAGAAGTCGCAATCAATGCAAGCGACGACATGTAATATGCATGACGGTCACGCTGCAAAGTCTGTGTAGAAATCGGTGCCGGCTGCAGCCCTAATTTTTCACAAACATATGATTCAACGAATGGATCGATATTCGCATAAGTACCGACAGCACCGGAAATCTTGCCGAACTCCACGTCACGGGAAGCCATTTTGAAACGCTCAAGGTTGCGCTTCATTTCCTCCAGCCAGAGTGCCAGCTTCAAGCCGAAGGTAGTAGGCTCAGCATGAACACCGTGCGTGCGACCCATCATGACTGTGTATTTATGTTCTTTCGCCTTATTAGTCAGGATCTCAACAAAGTTCTCAAGATCCTTCAGCAAAATCTCATTCGCCTGCTTTAGCACATAGGATAGCGCCGTATCGACAACATCAGTCGAAGTCAGACCATAATGGACCCATTTGCGCTCTTCTCCAAGTGTTTCTGACACTGCTCTTGTAAAAGCAACCACATCATGGCGAGTCTCTTCTTCGATTTCCTTGATCCGTTCAATATCAAAAGATGCATTCTCACGCAGTTTCTTTACGTCTTCCTTAGGGATCTCCCCAAGCTCAGCCCATGCTTCACAAGCGAGGATTTCAACCTCAAGCCAAGCCTTAAAGCGGTTTTCCTCCGTCCAGATTGCTCCCATTTCCGGTCTTGTATAACGATCTATCATTTCTTTTGTCCTCCGATCATTTCTGCTGCGCCTTCCCAGATTCCGCTTCTCTCAGCTTCATCAAGCGCGATTTCTACTGTCTCTCGTAAAAGGGTCACATGCCCCATTTTCCGTTTATATTTAGCTTCCTTTTTGCCGTATAAGTGGATTTTCCAATCCTGCAAGTATGCGATTTTATCCAGCAATGGCTGCTGGTGTTCACCAAGAATATTTACCATCACAGCCGGCTTCAGCAAATTCGTGCTTCCTAAAGGCCAGCCGCAAACTGCCCTGATATGCTGCTCGAACTGTGATGTCTCACATGCCTCGATACTGTAATGACCCGAGTTATGCGGCCGCGGCGCCAGTTCATTTATGTAAAGCTCATCATTTTCAGCCAAAAACATCTCAACTGCGAGCGTTCCCACCAAACCTAATGCTGACGCAATTTGTTTCGCTGCTTCTATAGCCTTTGCTTCAGCCTTCATGCTAATTCTTGCCGGAACAATTGTCTGATGCAGAATGTTTTCCTTATGAACATTCTCAGCCACTGGGAATACGCTCGTTTCACCATTAGTACCCATAGTGATGATTACCGAAATTTCCTTTTCAAACCGAATCCACTTTTCCAACACACATGCACCCTGGCTGACTAAAGTTTCTGCTAAATCGATATCATCAACAGACCGTAGAACCAACTGACCCTTACCATCATAACCGCCCCTGGCAGTTTTCAGGACAGCAGGCAAACCCAGCTTTTCAATTCCTGCCCTGACATCCTCAACCTTTGTCACAACCGCGTAAGGAGCCACGCTAACACCCGCTGCTTCGATGTTACGCTTCTCTTCTATCCTGTCCTGAGTTACCCGCAGTAATTCCGTCCCCTGCGGCACATAGGCATGTTTATTCAGCCATGTAAGGGCATCTGCATCAATATTCTCAAACTCATAAGTAACTACATCACTCTGTTCAGATAGCTGCTTTATTTTTTTCAGGTCATCGTAACCGCCGATAATCTGCTCATCAGCCACCTGACCACATGGGCAATCTTCGGTCGGGTCAAGCACGACCACCCTGAACCCCATCGCTTTTGCCGACAGCGCCATCATCTTGCCAAGCTGCCCGCCGCCAATGATTCCGATGGTCTTTCCTGGTAAAATCAATTTAGACAAGCTCATCACTGCTTTCCATCACTGACATTTTTGTTTTTTCTCGCAACACTTCCAATCTCTCGGCAACTTCACTGTCAAATGCCCCAAGAATCTGTGCAGCAAGAAGACCTGCATTCGTTGCCCCTGCTTTCCCGATCGCGACCGTTGCAACCGGCACGCCGCCAGGCATCTGGACAATCGATAGTAGTGAATCCAAACCGTTGAGCGCCCTCGACTGCACCGGTACCCCGATGACCGGAATTGTCGTCTTCGCTGCAACCATCCCAGGCAAATGTGCGGCTCCCCCGGCTCCTGCGATAATAACCTTTATACCATCATCCTTTGCCTTTTCAGCAAACTCAAACATTAAGTCCGGTGTTCGGTGGGCTGACACAACCTTTTTTATATATGAAACTTCCAGCTGATCAAGTATGTCACATGCATGCTTCATCGTATCCCAATCAGATTTGCTCCCCATTATGACTGCAACCGTCATTTCTCTAACCTCCCTTTGGAGTATCACAACAAAAAACCCGGATAGACTGCTTCCTCTGAATAGAAGAGAAAGTAGTCTGTCCGGGTGCGCAAGCAAAGAAATCCATAAGTGAACGCAGATTTCTTTTCCCTTCACTTAAAAACTACTTTCCCTCATAGTCCGGCGATTTACGGTTGCCGGGTAGAGACTCATGGGCCATATCCCCATTATTATACGAGGGAAAAACTAAATTTCACTTTCGACATTTACATATTAACAACTAATTCGACTTATTGTCAATCAATAATCGAACATTAGATTATTTATATTTTGTATTGTTCGTGTTTAGGACTTTAAACAGCTAACGCATATCAGCTCTCAATTAACTTTGCTTCAAAAATAATCTGCCTGCCAGCAGGTTCATATTCAACACTGCCATCCTTTTCTACCTCTTTAAAAATCGGCTTTTCCATCCTGCGAACAGGCGCATATCCATCCTTCTTCATTCTATTAAGACATTCATCGATTGATTCATGTTCACCGACTTCATACATTTGCTTCTTTTTGCCCTTGCTCATGAAAACAGCTTCCCTTTCCGTACTGATTTTACCCAGAATCCGCCATGGATCGACTTAGGTTCATACGCGATGATGAATGCCTTCGGATCCAACTCCTTGATCTTCTCATACAGCTTCAATTCATATTTTCGCGGGGTTAAAATCTGCATCGCCATCCGGTCGCCCTCAAGCCCATGTGCGGCCCAATCCGTCACACCATAACCTAGAGCACGCAATGCCTTCGGCAAATCCACATCATATTCTTTCGTAATCACATTGATCGTAATATAGCCAAGTGCCAGCTTCTCTTCAATTTTCATCCCGACAATGACACCTATTCCATAACCGACAGCATATGCAACCAAGTTCTGTATCTCATTTAAATTCTCAAGCACCAGGCCTAGCCCAACAACATAAATCACAACCTCAATCGTGCTAAGCCCAGCAGCCAGGTAACGCTGTCCCTTCAACGTCAAGATCATCCTGATTGTAAAAAAAGACACATACACAATATTGATGATTAAGATGATGGCCACCATGACAAAACTATTCTCCAGCATTCAAAACCCTCCAGACATCTCTTCTAATAATCCCTAATGTTCGCATTAAACAAACCGCTTGTAAAGCAACTTGCAAAACCCCTAACGAAAAGATTCTTATTTTAAGGTTTCCTTAACCTTATGATTTGAAACTTTTTTACATAAAAAATGATTGTGATTGACGATAAGGCGTGGTAAAGTATACCATTTTAAATTAAGAGAATACAGGGAGTTGGTTGTATTGTTTTATCGGCGGAAATTCTACATAGTAAAAAATGATTTTGTAAAACCCTTCAATAAGCTTTTTACTGAGATAAACATGCCAAATCAGCTGAAGCACGGAGCCAGATTGACAGGAAGATGGATGCTGCCACATGACGAGACAACGACAGAAATATTTGCGATCTGGGAATATGACAGCTATGAGGATTATCTAGAAATAGAATATCATGTTAGAAGTGATCAGGAACATCTGCATCGCATTAAAAATTGGTACGAAGAGAATGGCGGGAAGGAGTATGTACAAAAACAATACTTTGTGGAAGTTAGGAATGAAAAGTTATATTCGACAATAGACAATTCGAAAAGCGGAGGCGACTGCCAAACTCCGACAACCGTTGGAGGCCCTGACAGTGAAGTCGCTCTTTGACTTCATTGACAGGACCGAAATCGAAAAGTATAGCCGACTGTCCAGAAACACAGAAACTGGAGACTGAGACAAAGAAGCGCTTTTTGCTTCTGCCGGCGGAGTTGAAGTTTCGGAGTTTCTAGGAGGCGACACTAGACAAGCGTCTCGAGGAGTTAGGAGCCGCAGCTAGACAAGCGACTCGAGGGGCTAGACGCAGGAGCTGGAGCTCGATTAAGAAAATCCACAACTCACTAACTTTATAAATTCCTTAACCATACAAAAAACCATCAAGCCTCATTCCTTGAGCGGATGGCTTGATGGTTTTCAATCATATTTTAAATCGGCTGACCGTATCCTTTAAAGTTTCAGCCATTGTCGAGAGATTATTGGCCGAAGCCGTTATTTCCTCCATTGAAGCTAATTGTTCCTCCGCAGAAGCCGCTACATTTTGGCTATGCAATGAAGATTCCTTTGATATAATCGAGACTTCATTTACTGTTGCGGATACTTCCTCAGTGCTCGCAGACATCTGTTCCGCAGTGGCTGCCATCTCTTCAATTTGCTCACTCATATTTTCCATAGATAAAAGAATCTCCTGGAAACTTCTTTGAGTGTCCTCTACGATCCCCAAGCCGCTAAGCACTTCTTTTTTCACCCGATCCATAGAATCATTTGAGTGTTCCATATCCGTTTGAATATGCCCGATTAAGTCAGATATCTGAGAAGAGGAACTTTGGGATTGTTCAGCCAGCTTTCTGACCTCTGCCGCAACAACGGCAAACCCCTTCCCATGTTCTCCAGCTCTTGCTGCTTCTATCGCTGCGTTCAAAGCCAGCAAATTGGTTTGATCCGCAATCTCGATAATCATTTTTGAAATGTTTCCTATCTGCCTGGACCTTTCATTTAATGAACTAATTAATACACCTGTCTCGTTAACAGAAGAATGGATCATATTCATCTGACTCGCAGTCTCTTGAACATATCCCCCGCCTTTTTTCGCATGGTCACCAGCTTCCATACTAGATTCAGCTATTAATGAGGAAGTTTCAGCTATGTTGGCCACTCCCTTTGCCAGCTCCTCTAATGCCCTGGCACTTTCCTCAA